>JBCBNX010000001.1:112575-438255 GCA_039821555.1 Bacteroidota bacterium | reverse complement strand
CTGGTACCTCGGCGGCTGGTACCTCGGCGGCTGGTACCTCGGCGGCTGGTACCTCGGCGGCTGGTACCTCGGCGGCTGGTACCTCGGCGGCTTGCGCCTCGATAGCCGGCGTCTCGGCAGCCGGCTCCTCAACCGGTGCTTCAACAACCGGTGCCTCTGCGACCGGCTCGGGTTCGACGGTAGCGTCCTCTTGGATTGGAGACGCTGCAGGCTCGCCGCCCCCTTCCTCAGCGCGAGCCTGGGCCTCACGCTGCTGCCGCTTGGCTTCCACGCGTGCCGCAGCCTCAGCGTCGTCGGAGTACACCACCTTCAAGATGTCGTACATCTCGGGCGTGAGCTTCCCGTTCGGGTCGCCCGTGGCCAGCTTGCCCTCTAGCACAAACCCCTTGTCTTCCAGGGTTTCGACGAGGGTGCCGATGGCAACGTTGAACTCTTTGACTGCCTTGAACAGGCGAACGCCTTTGGCCTTTTTGGTTGTGGGCATACAGATGGTGTTAGTGAGCAGCGGGAGCTAGGCGGGCGACTTACGCCGGCATGGTCGTTTCGTCAGCGGAGGGCGTGGCCGTAGGTGCTTCACCGTCGGGCGCGCCGTTGGTTTCGTCGGCGGTGTTCTCGGCCGCTTCTTCTTTTGATGCCTCGGCCTGAGCCGCAGCCTCTCGTTCCTCAGCGAACGCATCGCCGGAGTTGCCACCAGCAATCTTGGCCAGGGCTGCCGCTGCCTCTTCGTCAAACTCTGCCCTCATGATGAGCATGATCTTTTCGGCAGTCACGGTCTCAATTTCGGCACGACGGGCGAGCTCGGATGCGGAGAGTTCGAGTACAGCCTTGGCGCTGTCGCAGCCGATGTTGTGCAACCGTCGAATGATTTCGGCAGGGATGACATCGGCGAACTCCTCAATGTCGATGTCCTCTTCTTCCTCTTTGATGTCGCGGTAGACATCGATCTCGTAGCCGACGAGGCGGCTCGCGAGGCGGATGTTCTGTCCGCCACGGCCGATGGCCATCGAAACTTCGTCGGCGGCTACGGTCACGCGCGCGCGTGGTGGGTCGAGATCGTCTTTGAGCTCGACTTTAATGGGATTCGCCGGGGCGAGCGAGCGTTTTATAAACTCGATGGTGTCCGGCGTCCACGGTACCACATCGATGTTCTCGCCGCCGAGTTCGCGGACGACGGCGTGGATACGGCTACCCTTCACACCGACGCATGCGCCGACGGGGTCAACGCGGTCGTCGTGGCTGACGACGGCCACCTTGGCCCGATCGCCAGGCTCGCGCACCACTTTCTTGATCTCGACAATGCCGTCGTAGATCTCGGGCACCTCCAACTCAAAGAGTCGCTCAATGAAGACGGGTGCTGTGCGGGAGATGACGACCTGCGGGCCCGGGCCTTCCTCACGCACCTCATGCACGACCGCACGGAGCATGTCGCCCTTGCGGTAGCGGTCTTTGTGGTAGATCTGCTCACCGCGGGGCAGCACGATCTCCACCTTGTTGTGGATGATCAGCACCTCGCGGCGGCGCGTCTGGTAGATCTCACCCACGACGATCTCGCCGACGAGCTGGCTGTACTCCTTGAAGACGTTCTCGCGCTCGATGTCGCGGATGCGCTGGCGAAAGGTCTGGAGCGCGGTCTGGACCGCGCGGCGCCCAAAGTCGTCGATGGCGATGGTCTGGGCCACCTCCTCCTCCACCTCGTAGTCCTCGTCGATTTCGAGCGCATCGGAAAGCTCGATCTGCGTCACGGGGTCCACGAGGTCCATGTCCTCGACCACCTCGCGAATGTGGATGATCTGGATATCGCCGTTGTCGGGGTTCATGATGACCTCAAACGCTTCAGGGTCATCGGCCCCGTAGCGTTTACGGATCATCGCCCGGAACACGTCCTCCACGATGAGTTGGAGCGAGTCGCGGTCGATGTCTTTTTCGCGAGCGATCTCGGCGAAGCTTGAAACGATGCTCTGCTGCATAAATGCGGGACGAAGGAGAGAGTCAGGTCGTCAGGGTGGGGGTGCGTGCCTACCAAGGTAGCTGAACCTTGGCATTGATCAGGTTCGCAGTGGAAATCTCAACAGCGCTGGCCTTCTTGGCTGGCGCGAGGCGGAGCACGTTGGCGTCGGCGGCCGTCAGCTCGCCCGACACGGAGGCTGGCTCACCGTCAGCGCCGACATAGTTCACGGTCAAGGTCCGCCCGACGTGCCGGGGAAATTGGCGCACCTGCGTCAGGGGGCGCTCTGCACCAGGCGACGAGACGTCCAGGCGATAGCGGCCTTTGACGAGGTCGTCGTGGTCCAGAGCAGCGGAGAGTGCACGGCTCACTGCGGCCGCCGCGTCGAGGCTGATGCCCTCGTCGGTGTCAACGAAAACCGAGACGACGCGGGAGCCCTGGTAGCCACGCACCTCGACATCCACGACGTAGGCATCCGGCGACACCTCCGCGGCAGCAGCAACGGCCAGACGGTGAATCGCGTCGGTGAGGGAGTCAGTCGATGTGCTGGAAGGCACTGGCAAGCTCAATGTGAAAACAGGAGGCACGAAAAACGCCCGTTCGGGCGAACAGGCGTTTACGACAGGGTTAGAACGTAAACGTAGCCGAAGTGATTGCCTACTAGAAGCGATCGGCTCGGCGCACGCCCTTCCGGGCGGCCATGCTTCAGCGCCCAACGGGAGCCATCAAGATAGGACGTTTCACCTCGATGCGCTAGAAAAGACGGCTGAGAAAGTACCCTAGCTCTCGCTGCATGTTTCATTACGAAACCGTGCAGACCCGCACCCTAGTCCCGCCGCACGCCTTCCACTTCAACCCCGGACAGGGCTGTTCGTCCTTGCGCCACGCGCTGCACACCCTCCCACCCCTGCACTGGATCCAACGGCGCTAGACGTGCCTGGTCGCCGATCAACTCTCCGGCCACGCGGATCGCAGTACCCGCCCCTATGCGCAAGGTCGCGCCCGTTCTCAGTTCGAGGCGCCCGCCCGGCTTGATCTGGACGCCGCCGCGTACCGACACCGACACGTTTTCCTCCACGATGAGGACGCCTCCCCCGGCGACGACGAGGTGCCCTGCCAGCACGAGCCCATTGCTCCCATCGTCCATCCACGAGGGCTCGCGCACCGTCAGCGTGTCGGCGGTCCGCACGTCCTGCACGTAGTCGAAGGTGATGGAACCGTCCGAGCGGCTAGCGTAGCGCATGCCGGTGAAGGCTGGCCACGCGCCCAGGCGTACCGCCTGTGGTACATCACGCTGATAGGTGGTGCCGAAGCTGTTGGGGCGTGTCCACGGCGTCAGTTGCCGCACCTGGTCAGGGTCCCAGAGGTCACCGTCGAAAACCTCGGCGGCCTCGACGCCCTCTCCCGCAGTGACCTGCTCGCAGGACTGGAGCCCTTCTAGGCCATTGTCCGCGGGGACGACGTCACGCCGAGCATTGTGCGGCGCCTCAGCGCGATGCACGACCCGCTCGACGAGCAAGCCCGTATCGTGTGGCCCCCCGGTTTCGACTGGGCGGCAGCCTGCACACGACCGCGACACCGTCGTGTTCGCCACAGTAGGCACCGAATAAAAAGTGGACTGCTGGAGATTCGAGAGATAAAGCGCCTCGGCCAGGCGCTCGGGCCGTCCGCGCGGAGTCCTCCCCGGGGGGAGCGGGATCTCGCCCTGCGCGTAGTCGAGGCGCACGCAATCGCCGGTCGTCACCACGTCGCGGAGCGTCACCGTGGTGTCCCTCTGTAGCGCGGGGCACTCGATCCATGCCGCCCCGTCCGGAGCTTTCTGCGAGAGCATCGCGCGCTCGAACGCCGACATCGAGACGGTCTTGATCGCCTCGTGCCGCGCAGCGCCGATGCCAAGCATCAAGGCATAGCCAGTGGTCATGTCGGCGTAGTAGGTCCCCAGCGAGTCGAGGCGAGGCACGTAGGGGACGAGGTTGCCTGCGATCGGAGACAGGTGCCCGCCGTACCACCGGTGCGCGTTGAACAAGTCGTGTCCATATTCGTGCGCGAAGATCTTGATGAGCGCGCGCACGGGATCTAGGCCCTGGTAGCGGTTGAACGAACCGGCACAGTCGCCACAGATGCCGATGCCGTCGAACGACGGGCCGCCGGGTGCTTCGCTGAACCCGAGCGTAGAGACGCCATCGGCCCGCTCCAGGGCGATAAAGTCCGATCCCGTCGAGCGCACCACAAAGAACACCTGATCGAGGTGCCCGTCCCCATCGCCATCGTACTGCTGGAAGTCGATCTGGTCGTCGAGCGCCAAGAGCGCTTCGCGCGTGACCCGTCCGTGATCGATCACCCGGGATTGTCCCCGCCCCCGGGTAAAGCGATAGTGCGACCGCGGGTGTTCAGTCACATAACCGAAGGCATCGCCCGTCAAGACATAGTGCCCGCCAGACTGGAGCAGGAAGTACTCCGTAAGCGAACTGTCTGGCACGACTGAGGCACGCGTCGAGGCCAGGAGCGAGTCGGCGAAGGTCGGGGTGAGAGCCGACGACGGCCACGCGAGCGATCCGCCTGCGCACGTGCCATCGGATGTGTCGTCAGCGAACCGAACAAAGATGACCAGCGAGCGCACTTCGCCTGTGAGCGGCGGTGGCCGGTTCCGGCAGCTACAGCGGTATCTCCGTTCCGAGCGGTCGCTGTTCGTGCCATCGTCAAGCACCTGGACGGCCCCACTCTGGGCGCGTGCAGGCGTCGTCGCGAGGACACACCCGAAGAGGAGCAACACCGCGAAAAGACCGAGCGTGCCCAGGCGCAACAGGAAGCGCCACGACCGTATGCTAGGCCACTTCTGAGGGCGCTGGGTAGAGCACCGTGTCATGACGTTGGAGCGGGTCGGGGTCAGGATAGTCGGCCATGAAGTGCAGGCCGCGTGACTCGTGGCGGCGCTGGGCGCACTTGACGATAAGGTGAGCGACGGCCACGAGGTTTCGCAGTTCACACAACGGACTCGTTACCCGAGTGCGCTGGTAGAAGTCTTCGGTCTCCTCGAAGATCAGTTCCAGGCGCCGCTGTGCTCGTTCCAGGCGCAACTCGGATCGCACGATGCCGACATAGTCCTGCATGATCCGCTTGACCTCACGGCGGTTGTGCTCGATGAGCACCCACTCGCGGGCGTTCTCGGTGCCCGACTCGTCCCAGTCCGGTACGCCGCCCGGGATCGTGGCGATTGCATGGTAGCGCATGGCCGCATCGACTGCGCGGTGGGCGAAGACGAGCGCCTCGAGCAGCGAGTTGGAGGCAAGGCGGTTGGCACCGTGCAGACCCGAGCAAGTCACCTCGCCACAAGCGAAGAGGCCGTGGATGCTCGTCTGCGCATGCGCGTCCACGACCAGCCCGCCGCAGGTGTAGTGCGCGGCTGGCACGACCGGGATCGGCTCCTTCGTCATGTCGATCCCGAGCTTGTCCAGCAGCGTCGCGTGGATGTTCGGGAAATGCGCCAGCACCTCATGCGGTGGCTTGTGGCTGATGTCGAGCCAGACGAAGTCTTCGCCGCGCCGCTTCAGTTGGTCGTCGATCGCGCGGGCAACGATGTCGCGCGGGGCGAGTTCGGCGCGATCGTCATAGTCGGGCATAAAGCGTTCGCCCGCCTGGTTGCGCAGGATGCCGCCGTCGCCGCGTACGGCTTCGGTGATGAGGAAGCTGCGCCCGCCGAAGTCCGCGCCTGGCGCGTACAGGCTCGTCGGGTGAAACTGGATGAACTCCATGTTGCCGATGCGCGCCTTGGCTCGGTACGCCATCGCGATGCCGTCGCCGGTGGCCACCGTCGGGTTCGTCGTGTGGAGGTAGACCTGCCCCGCCCCGCCCGCAGCCAGGAGCGTCGCTTTCGCGAGCAGCGTCTCGACCTGCTCGGTCTCCTCGTTGAGCACGTAGGCGCCGAAGCAATGCAGCTTGGGCCAGGCCACGGCCGCACGCCCGACATGGTGCTCAGTGATGAGGTCGATGGCGAAGTGGTACTCGTACAGTTTGATGTTCGGATGGGCGTACACCTTCGCGAGCAAGGCTCGCTCGATCTCGCGGCCCGTCATGTCAGCGGCGTGTACGATGCGGTGGGCCGAGTGCCCGCCCTCGCGGCCCAGGTGCAGGTCGCCGTCCTCCTCCCTGTCGAACTCAGCGCCCATCGCCATCAGCTCGCGCACACGTTCTGGGCCCTCGGTGATGACGATGCGTACGATGTCTTCGTCACACAGCCCGGCCCCGGCGACGAGCGTGTCGCGGATGTGGTCCTGGACCGAGTCCGCCGGGTCCATCACCGCCGCGATGCCGCCCTGCGCGTAGTTCGTGTTCGACTCAGCCGACTGCTTCTTTGTGACGACCGCCACCGTGCCGCGCTCTGCCGCTCGAAGCGCAAAACTCAGCCCGGCGACGCCGCTGCCAATGACAAGGAAATCGTACCGCTCCTGCCGAGAGGTGGCCTGCATGACGACGGTGGTGGGGGTGGGAAATCGAAGCGTGATGTAGGCAGTACACCGCGATTCGTCCGATTGCTCCCCGGGGCTCTACGCGCTAGTCGCTGCTTCCGGACTGCTGCAGTAGGTAGGCCCGGATGAACGGCTCCAGATCGCCGCCCATGACGCCGTCCACGTCCGTGATCTTTGTCTCCGTGCGGAGGTCGTTGACCATCGTGTAGGGCTGGAAGACGTAGGAGCGGATCTGGCTGCCCCACTCGATCTTTTTCTTCGAGCCTTCCAGCGCGTCTTTGGCGGCCTCGCGAATCTGCTGCTCCATGCCATAGATGCGGCTCTTGAGCAGTTGCATGGCCCGCTCGCGATTCTGCAGCTGGCTGCGCTCTTCGGTGCTCTCCGCGGCCACCTTCACATCCTCGCCGTTGGAAAGCGTTCCCGTCCAGACGTAGCGCACGCCCGTCTCGACCTTGTTGACGTTCTGTCCGCCTTTGCCGCCAGAGTGGAACCGCTGCATTTCGAGCTCGCCCGTCGAGAGGTCAACCTCGATGGAATCGTCGATCTCGGGGTAGACGAATACGGACGCGAACGAGGTGTGACGGCGGCCCGACGAGTCGAACGGACTGATGCGCACGAGGCGATGCACGCCACTCTCCGCTTTGAGATAGCCGTAGGCGAAGGGTCCCTGCACGCGCAGCGTCGCCGACTTGATGCCGGCCCCCTCGCCGCGTTGGTACTCCACCAGCTCGACGCCCCAACCCTGGCGCTCGGCGTACTTCGTGTACATGCCGAGGAGCATCTCAGCCCAGTCTTGCGCCTCCGTACCGCCGGCACCGGGGTTCACGTTCACGACGGCATCGCGCTGGTCGTCCTCGCCGCCGAGCATGCCGCGCAGCTCCAGGGCTTCGAGCGACGCCTCCACCCCAGTTCGCTCACGGTCGATCTCGGCCGCCATGTCCTCGCCCTCTTCTTCAGCGAGTTCAACGAGCACGTCAAGGTCCTGCGCTCGCTGCTCTAGCGTTTCGTAGGACGAGATCCAGTCGTCAAGAGCCGCGACCTCCTTCTCCACGACCCGCGCAGAATCCGGATCGTTCCAATAGCCGGGATCGAGGCGTTGCTGCTCCAGGTCGGCGCGGCGTGTCTTCTTTTTGGCGATGTCGAGGTAGCCGCCGAGCGTCTGAACGCGCTTCAGGAGGTCGGACATGAGGACGGGGTGGGTTCGGTCGAGAGTCGTGCGTCGCAGTGGGTAGGGTCGAGGTCACCCAGCGGTGGCTACGCTCCCCATCAGCTCTTGCTTGAAGCGGATGGCAAGTGCATCGGCCGCTGCCTGCGATCCAGCCTCAGCGTAGACGCGCACGATGGGTTCTGTGTTGGACGGGCGGAGGTGCACCCAGCCCTCGTTCAAGTCGAGCTTCACCCCGTCGAGCGTCGAGAGGCGCACGTCGTCACGGTTGTCGTACTGTGCTGCGAGGGCTTCGAGCAACGCGTGAGGGTCGCCGAGGCCCTCGAGCGGCAGCTTGTGCTTGGCGATCACGTAGGTCGGAAAGCGCGCTTTGATTTGGGAGAGCGCCTCGCCAGTCTCCGCGAGGTGCTGCAAGGCCATCGCTACGCCCACGAGGCCATCGCGACCGTAGTGCAGCGCGGGCAGGATCACACCGCCGTTTCCCTCGCCGCCAAGCACGGCTTCTGTCTCCTTCATGACGCCCACCACATTGATCTCGCCCACCTTCGAGCGGTGCACTGGGTAGCCGAAGCCACCCATCACATCCTCAATGGCACGGCTGGACGAGAGGTTGGTCGCGAACGGCCCGGGCGTCTTGCGCATCAAGAAATCGGCGGCGAGCACCTGCGTCAGCTCCTCGCCGAAGAACTCGCCTCCATCCGCGACGAAGGCTAGGCGGTCTGCGTCAGGATCGACCACGATACCGAGGTCGGCCCCGCTCTCAGCGACGGCGCTGGTGATCTGCGTGAGGTGCGCTGGCAACGGCTCCGGGTTGTGGGCGAAGCGGCCCGTCGGCTCGCCGTTGAGCACGGTCACATCGGTGACGCCCAGGCGTTCGAGCAGCGCCGGGATGGCAAACCCGCCCACCGAATTGATGCCATCGACCACCACAGAGTACCCTTGCTGCGCGATCAACCCCGGATCGATGAAGTCGAGGGCCAGGATCTGGTCGATGTGGTAATCGAGGAAATCTTGCTCGCGGTAGGTCCCCACGTGCCCGTAGGCGACCGCGTGCGTCGTGTCAGCGTCGAGCGTCAGGTCGGCGAGCGCCAACACCTGGTCGGCTTCCTCAGGCGACAGGAATTCGCCCGCGCTGTTGAGGAGCTTGAGCGCGTTCCACTGCTCCGGGTTGTGCGATGCGGAGAGCATTACGGCCCCGGCGGCGCCCACCTTCGGCACCGCCATCTCGACAGTTGGCGTGGTGGCGAGTCCCGCGTCCACGACATCGCATCCAGCCGCCTGCAACGTCGCCGTCACGATGCGGCTGCAGAGGTCACCGGTGGTACGTCCATCGCGGCCTACGACTACGGTTGGGCGCTCTCCTTCGATGGTCTGGCTCCGGCACCACGCGCCAAAGGCTGACGCGTAGCGGACGAGCACCTCGGGCGTAAGGCCGTCACCGACGACGCCGCGAATGCCGGAGATGGAAGCAATGAGGGGCATGTGACGAGGCGCTGGGAGACGTAAGGGGGAGCGGGTTCGAGCCACCGAAGATACCGCCAGCCGAGCGTGGCCTCTGCACCGCTACGCGCCTGGCTTCGCCTCCTCAAACGCATCTGCGAAGGCCAGCGCGCAGCGCTCGGACCATGCCTTGGCCGCGCCGTAGTGCGAGGCGCGCGGCGTCCCGTCGATGTCAAGGTGTTCCAGGGCCCGGTGCGCACCGAGACGCTCGAAGCGCTCCGCAAGCCGGTAGGCCGCCACGCAGTAGTACGGGTCGTAGTCGTGGTCGCCCAGCGCGATCATGCCAAAGACAAGATGGGCTAGGGACGGCTCGACCTCCTCGACGCCTTCCATAAACGCGACGGCGTTGTCGGGCGGCGTCCCGTCGCTCCAGGTGCACATCACCACAATTGCCTGCCGGTAGTCGGCCAGCAGTTCAGGGTAGGCATCGGCCATGTCAGTCAGGTCGCACTCGAAGCCCAGGTCGGCGAGGTGGTCTGCGACCTCTTCGGCAACCAACTCTGAGTTGCCCGTCTGTGTGCCAACGAGCACCAGGATTTCGCGATAGGCGGCAGTCAGGTCCATCTCTTTAGCGGGAAACGATCGACCGCGTGGCGATGAGCCGATCGGTGTTGCGGGTGAAGTCGCGGACGTAGACGAGCGCCGTGTAGAGCGCTGGGGCGAGGCCGATGTCCCGGCGCTGCCGCTCCCGCTCTACCGGGTCCTCGACGACGTAGCGGTAGAGGTAGCGCCCTTGCTTGAGCAGGAACGTGCCCTCGTACCGACGCTCGCTAGGCAGCCAGGTCAGTTCGTTGGCCGGGTCGATGAGCCAGCCATTGAAGGCGCCGGAGAGAATAACGGGGCCGCGAAGCCGCTGTTCGTCGTTGGGCACGTAGGTGAACGTAGCCTGGACATACTCGGCTTGTGTGTCGGGGTCGGGCACGCCAAACACGACATCGTCCACGAGGGGTTGACCCGTGAGCGGCGCATCTAAGGTCGCATTGCCAAAGCGTGCGAAGTCGGGTTCAAGTATTACTTCATATGGAAAGACGCCCAAGTTGGCCTGCAGGATGTCGCCGCCAGCTGAGAGCTGACCGAGGTCGAGTTGGAACGCAGGCTCGGCGTTCTGAAAGCCGCGTTCGGGCGGCAGGAAAAACTGAAGCAGCGACGCCTCGATCAGCGAAGGCTCGCCCGCACAACGTGTCAGATCAAAGCGGCCGTTGCGGGCGAAGCACACGTCGTAGTCGAACGCGGAAACGTCGAACTGCTGCGTCGGGCGGAACTGGACGACGGGCTGCGCAAAGCTGCCTCCGGTGCCAAGCAGCGAACTGCTCAGCAGCATCTCGACCTCGGCGGCTTGCTCGGAGAGGTAGAAGGCGCTCTCGAACAGCGGCTCCTGCTCGCGACCCTGCTCCGCCACGCGGACGATGTAGTTGCCGCTGCGAAGAAATCGAATGCGGTCGTTGGGGAAGCGGTATTCATAGTGCACGTACCGCAGGTCCGCCGTCCCCGAAATTTGGAAGTCGAACAAGTCGTCGGTCACGGCCGAAGCGAGGTATTCCACAGGCAGCAGCGTGCGCTCCCAGTTGCGATCGGCGTGGTAGAAGTAGACCGAAAGCGGACGGCCCGTGGACTCGTCCAGCAAGTCGAACGAGAGCGTGAGTTGCTGGCCGCTGCTCAGCCCCACGATGGGCAGCGACGACTCGTTGCCGGTCTGGTGGAGCTGAATGGTCCTGATGGCTTCGTCAGGCACCACGAGCGAGAAGCCACGCGTCGACGTGGGGTCGGCAAAACCGAAGTCGCTATCACGAACACCGCCGTCGCCCTCGGTGGTGGCGCACCCGACGAGCGACATGAGCAGGAGCGAGAGGACGAATCGTAGCATCGGCACAGCGGTGGTAGGCAGGGTGCCCCGCCTATTCGCGCCTCTGTTGATCCGTTCCGCGTGTGCAATTCGTATCCCCTGTGAACCCCTTGTTCACCAACGCATCAAGACCATGACGTATTCGCTCAAGCGCCTTCTCCCTGCGCTCCTCTTTGCCTGCCTCGTAGCCGTTGGGTGCGACTCCACCGACCCAGACGATCCCGCAGGCGGTGGCGGCAATGGCAACGCCACGGGCACCGTGCAGGTCGGCAACGACTCGGCGACCGACATTGCTGGCAGCGCCTACGGGGTTCTTGCCTCCGACGGCGAGTTCGGCATCATCATCTTCGACGGCGCCTACGAGCTGTTCGGCACCGCTCAGGTCTCGGCCTACACCGTCCTCGCCCAAGATTCGCCGTCGGGGATCCCCGCGCGCGGCACCTACAGCATCGGCGACTCGGACGGCTACCTCGGCGGGTATGCCGACATCGACGGCAACGACTTCCTGAACGCCACCTTCATTGATGCGGAGAGCGGTACGCTCACAGTCACGAGTTCGAGCAGCGACCGCATCGTCGGAACGTATCAGTTCACCGGGGAGCTTTTCCGCGGCCAGTCCACGCAGGGCACGACGACCGTGTCTGGCTCGTTCGACGCACCAATCTTCCGCGAGGACGACTTCCCGGACGAGCCGTAGGCCCAGAGGCTTCTGACACAAAGCAAACCAGAGGCACAAAGCAAACTACAGTTGAGCCTGGGCTACCGAACAGGAGGCCCGGGCTCGACTATTTATCGGACGACGCTACCCGGCTCGCTCTCAGCACCAACGGGCACGAGGCGTCCGGCTCGGTCCTCCGCCATCAGAACCATGCCCTGGCTTTCCAGACCGCGAATCTTGCGCGGCGCCAAATTGGCCACGACGACGACGCGCCTCCCAACGAGCGCCTCGGGTGCGTAGTGCTCGGCCACACCGGCGAGCACCTGCCGCGTCTCAGCGCCCAGGTCTACGTCGAGGCGTAGCAGCTTGTCGGCATTCGGGTGGCGCTCGGCTGCAACCACGACCCCGGATCGCAGATCGAGCTTCGAGAAGTCGTCGAAGGTGATTTCTGGCTTGGACGGCGCGTATGCCGTGTTTTCCGGCGCTTCGACTTCTGCTTGAGGGGATCCGTCGCTCACCTCGGACGCTTGTTCTACCTCCGCTGCGCGCTGTTCGAGCAACGCACGCTGCGCCTCGATCGCCTCGTCGTCGATCTTCGCGAACAAGATCGACGCTTCGCCGAGTTGATGCCCCTCGCGGAGGAGCGGCGAGCCTGCCTCGTCCCACCCGGCGAGGTCCCCAGAAGGGGCGCCCGGCTCCGACGAGCGGATGTGGTCGAGGCGCAGCATCTCGCGGAGGCGCCACGCCGACTCTGGGACAACGGGCTCGATCAGCACCGAGAGTGCCGCGCACAACTGGAGCGAGACGTGGATCGTGTTCATGCACGCTTGCTCGTCGGTCTTGCGCGTCTTCCAGGGCTCGGTATCGTTGAAGTACTTGTTGCCGAGCCGCGCGAGCGCCATCGTCTCCTGCACGGCCTCGCGCATACGAAAGGTGTCGTAGGAGGCGCCGATGCGAGTTGGGAAGGTCGCCAGTTGGTCAAGGGCGTGGCGGTCGACGGCACTGGGGTCGCGCAGAGGGGGCAGGGTGCCGCCGGCAAAGCGGTGCGCGAAGCTGAGCGTGCGGTTGACGAAGTTGCCTAGCACATCGGCCAACTCCGAGTTGACCCGCTCCTGGAAATCGCCCCACGAGAAATCGGCGTCTTTGGACTCGGGCAGCATCGTCGCAAGCGCGTAGCGTATGACATCAGCCGGGAACGACTCCAGCACTTCGTGCACCCACACGGCCCAACCGCGGCTGGTCGAGAGCTTGCGCCCTTCTAGGTTGAGGAACTCGTTGGCGGGCACGCTGGCAGGCAGGACATACTGGGCGGCCTCCTTCCCATCGCGTTTGCGGACCGCCTCGTTGTGGGCCATCAGAATCGCCGGGAAGATCAGCGTGTGGAAGACGATGTTGTCCTTGCCGATGAAGTGGACGAGGTCGGTGTCGTCGTTCTGCCAGTAGTCACGCCAGCGCTCCGGTGTGCCCTGCTGCGCCGCCCACGCCTTCGTCGCGGAAATGTAGCCGATGGGGGCGTCAAACCAGACGTAGAGCACCTTTCCGTCGGTGTCGCCGTGCGCCGAGTCGGGGACGGAGATGCCCCACGGGAGGTCGCGCGTCATCGCCCGGTCGGCGAGGCCGTCGTTGAACCACGAGCGGATCTGGCCTAGCACGTTGGGCTTCCAGCCCGGTTTGGTGGCGATCCAGGCTTCGAGTTGGGCTTGAAGGTCGCCGAGCGGCAAGTACCAGTGCGTCGTCTCTTTCCGAATGGGCTCCGCGCCCGAGAGCGCGCTCCGGGGGTCGATGAGGTCGTCGGGCGAGAGCGACGACCCGCAGTTTTCGCACTGATCACCGTAGGCTTCCTCGTAGCCGCAGACCGGGCACGTGCCACGCACGAAGCGGTCGGCCAGGAAGAGCTTGGCCTCGGGGTCGTAGAGCTGCTCTGACGCGCGCGTGGTAAATACGTCCGCCTCGTCCAGCACGGCGAACATCGCCTGGCTCGTTTCGTGGTGGATGGCGGCGGAGGTGCGCCCGTAGTAGTCGAACGAGAGACCGAAGCGCTGGAAGGCGTCCTCGACCTGCGCGTGGTACCGGTCGATGATGGCCTGTGGCTCGACGCCCTCCTGCATCGCCCGGATGAGGATCGCAACGCCGTGCTCGTCAGAACCGCAGATGTAGACCACGTCTCGGCCGCGCAGGCGCTGGTAGCGGACGTAGAGGTCGGCGGGCAGGTAGGCGCCCGCGAGGTGACCGATGTGAACCGGCCCGTTGACGTAGGGCAGCGCGGAGGTGACGAGGATTCGAGACATGATGGGAGGCAGTGCCGCAGGAAGCCGTGTGCGGTGAGTCGTTCTGAGTGGGATCAAGCTACGCCGGAGCGTCGTGCGCGATTCGCGCCTAGACACTCTGCTCCGAACCTTTCCCGCCCCCACTCTCCAGCCTGCCATGCGCCTCACCGACGATGGCTCGACCGTGACCCTCGACCTTCACCACGTACGCGTGGGCGATGCTGCGCCGCTGATCCGTCGCACGGTGGCGATGGCCTCAGCGCGGGGACGCTCCTCCGTCCGTGTCGTCCACGGCTCCTCGACGAGCGGCGGCTCAAACCGCACCATCAAGCACGTCGTGCACGACCTCCTCGACGACGGCGCACTCGCCGCGGTGACTAGCAATTTCCGCGCACAAGACTACGCGCTGCTGAGTCTCGGCGTCGGCGGGCAGCCGGACCGGCGTCGCCTCACGCTCAACGACGTGTGGTGAGTCAAGGTCGGCAACGCTCGATGATCGGATCGGTACTCGGGATGATCCGTCCGCCGCTTGCCCAACCTCCACCGCCTGTCAAACCCGGACATCATCGATCTCTACCTCCACCGCCGTTTGCCTGTGCGGTCCCGCGAGCCAAGCGGGTAGCTACGGTCCCGTTGCGAAACACGAACGAGGACATCGTTAGGGTTTTCGCGGATGATCGTGCGCATGACAAGCGCGAGGATCATCCCGGCGAAGAAGCCGCCGATGTGCGCGCCGTAGGCCACGCCGCCCGTCTGCTCGCTTGCGAAGACGGCGCCCCACCCGCTCACGAACTGCAACGCGATCCACGCGCCGATGGCGACCATCGCCGGGATCGAGACGATCATGTAGAAGAAGATCGCGTTGACCTTGTTGCGTGGGAATAGCACGAGGTAGGCTCCCAGCACACCAGAGATGGCCCCGGACGCGCCCAGGTTGGGGATCAGCGAGTCGGGGTCGAGAACGATCTGCGCGGCGGTGGCCGCGAGGCCGCTCACGAGGTAGAACCCCAGAAACGGCAGTGCGCCGAAGCGATGCTCTACGTTGTCGCCGAAGATCCAGAGGTAGAGCATGTTGCCGCCGAGGTGCATCCACCCCCCGTGCATGAACATAGCCGAGAGCAGCGTGAGGTAGATCAAGGGCGCGCCCATGCCGCCCCCGGGTCCTGGCTGATGCGGGATTTGGACGCGCTCACCGCCCGGCCCCGTGAGCATGGTAGCGCGGGTGAGGTCGTCGCCGGTGGTGATCTCGTACGGGATGACGCTCCAGCCGTACGTGAACTCGTCGCTGCCTAGCTGGACCAAGAACAGCAGCACATTGCAGACGAGAAGGGTGATGCTGACGTAGGCGACGCCGGAGAGGGCGCGGTCGTCGTCGCTGATCGGGAAGAGCATGGGAAGCACAGACGGATGGTAGCGGTGCGGTAAGTTATGCGGAGGCCTTCGTCGCCATCTTCTCCATAACGCGACAGCACCCTTGAGCGCCGCTGGTGTGTTTTCCCACGGGTACACGATTGCTGTACCGCCCCCACCTATCCTCATCTTCATGTCGGTCGACCTCCGCTATCCCCTCGGCACGTTCGGTCATGAGGGGCCGGTGCTCCCCCCGCAGCGCACGGCATGGATTGACGACATCGCCGCGCTGCCTCTTGCTTTTCGCACTGCGGCGGAACCGCTCTCGGAATCCCAATTGGATACGCCCTACCGTGAGGGTGGCTGGACGCTGCGCCAGGTCGTCCATCACGTGCCCGACAGTCACCTGAACGCCTACACGCGGTTCTGCTGGACACTCACGGAGGACACGCCTACGATCAAAGCCTACGATGAAAACGCATGGGCACGGCTCAAGCTCTATGCCGGCCCGATAGAGCCAAGCCTCGCGCTGCTCGACGCGATCCATGCACGCTGGGCGGCCTTGCTTCGGGGACTGGACGAGGCGGCTTGGGCGCGTCGCTTTCATCACCCAGAAACCGACACGTCGCATCGCCTGGATATGGTGCTCGGCACCTACGCCTGGCACGGACGGCACCACCTCGCGCACCTCACCACCACGATCGAGCGATTCGGCTGGTAACCTGGAGGCTCTTGCAACACATCCTTCAGGCTGCGTCTGGCTGCGCAATCGTTCTCGCGGCGTTGCGCTGCGTCGCCGGTGCACACGCACCGTCTGCTTCACGTGCCTTGTAGGAGCGTTGCTCGCTCCGCCTCGCCTTACGGGCCGACTTCTGCAATAGCCACCAGTCGCCATCTCCACAGAGCCTCATTTGACGAACGAGACGATCCACACTGTAGCCCTCGTCGGTACCGGCCTCATCGGCGGCTCACTCGGGCTGGTGCTCCGAGCGCGGCGAAGCGACCTACACATCGTCGCCTACGACCCTAACGCCGGACCAGAGGCGGTGCATCGGGGGGCTGCGCACCATTCGGCAACGTCGCTGCGGGCGGCAGTGCACGAGGCCGACGTGGTGGTGCTGGGGACTCCGGTACGCTTCCTACCGGGTCTTCTTGGTGACATCGCCCCTCACCTCAAACCCGGCGCCCTCGTCACCGATGTAGGCTCGGTGAAGGCGCCGCTCGTGGCTCACGCTGCGGACGTGCTACCGACCGCTAATCCATTCGTCGGCGGGCACCCAATGGCGGGCGCCGAGCGGGGTGGCATCGCCCATGCCGACGCGTTTCTGTTTGAGAACGCAACGTGGGTTCTATGCCCCCCTCAGGACGTCGCCGAGGTCGAGGTTGCAGAGCGCTATCCCGCGCTGATCGATCTCGTCGAGGCTACGGGGGCACGGGTGCTGGTCCTGGACGCGAAGCGACACGACCGGATTGCGGCGTTGGTCAGCCACGTTCCTCAACTCGTGGCCGTGCTGCTGATGACACTGGCCGCCGAGTCCAACGCCGACGACGATGCGTTTGTCCGGCTCGCTGCGGGTGGCTTCCGCGACATGACGCGCATCGCCTCGTCCCCCTTCGATCTGTGGCGCGACATCCTCGTTGCCAACGAAGGCCCCGTCCTCGATGCCATGGCCCGCCTGGCCGATGCCCTGCAGGCCATGCGCTACGATCTGGCGGGCACCGACCTCGCGGCGCTCGCCCAGCGTTTCGACGAAGCGCGCACCGTGCGCAACACGATTCCCAAAGACACCAAGGGCTTCCTCGCCCCGCTCGCCGATGTCTACGTCTACGCCGAGGACCGCCCTGGCTTTCTGCTGCGCCTCGTTCAGACGCTCTACGAGGGGGGACTTAGCATCAAAGACATCGAACTACTCAAGATTCGCGAGGGCACCGGCGGAGCGTTTCGGTTCGGGTTCGCCACGGCGCCCGATGCCGACCGCGCTGTCGCCGCCTTCACCGAGGCAGGTTACACCGCCTACAGGCTGTAGCGGCCACATCATCGTTCCGAAGCGGTGATTTCCAACGCGCTGCCCACACGGTCAGCCGCTCAGGAGGCCAGCATGGATGGCCCAGAAGACGGCTGCGATGTGCGTGCTGTGCGTGATGGAGCCGTCGGCCACCCGTGCCGGTAGCTCGTCCGCTGCCACGAGACGCACAGCCAAATCTTCGGCAGCGTCGAGATGTGGCTCCGCGATGCGGTGGGCGCCCGCCGCGACGAACACGTGGCCGTAGTTGGTGTGCCGCCCTGGCTCGACGGCCCCTTTGCCGAGGTAGGTCCAGCCCGAGGCTGTGTAGCCGGTCTCTTCGAGCAGTTCGCGTCGCGCAGCGGTTTCTACGTCCTCATCGGGGTCCACTGCGCCTGCGGGAAACTCCAGCGACAGCCGCTCCACCCCGTAGCGGTATTGCTCGACCATCACGACCTGGCCGTCGTCCGTGATGGGCAGGGCGAGCGCCCAGTCGGGGTAGTGCAGCACATGGTACTCGTCCAGCACCGTGCCGTTGGGCAGGCGCACCCGGTCTTGGCGTAGCGTCATCCACCAACGCTCAATCAGGGTTTTAGAGGCGAGCGTCGTCCACGGACGAATGGGCATGGGGGTACGGTCAGGATCAAAGGACCGCCGACCAGGCGTCGGCGCTGAGCGCGTAAAAGATCGCCTGGTCGCCTTCGTCGCCACAGCCGCATGGCGCCGCATCGCGTCTGAATTCGGCAAAGCCTAGCTTTTCCAGTACGCGTCCCGATGCGGGATTCCCTTCCAACACGTGCGCTTCAACGCGGGCCAGCCCCAGCTGCTCGAACCCATACGTGACGACTAATCGCGCCGCCCAGCTTGCATAGCCTTGCCCCCAGTGAGGCACACCAATCCAGTATCCGAGTTCGGCCTGCCCGTCGCGTACCTGTTTGAGCGTACATGTGCCAACGCAGACGTCATCCACCGTGATGGCGAACGCGAAGTCGGTTCCAGCCGCCCAGGCTTCCGTCGCCTCTGCGACAAAGGTTACCGCACCGTCTTCCGGGTAGGGATGGGGTAGGCGTGTCGTCGCAGCCACCCGGGCGTCTGCAGCGAGCCGCTGGATGGCGGGCGCGTGCTGCCGTGCAACCGGCTCGACGGTCAGGCGAGGGTGCAGGGCGTCGAAGAGCTTCATAGCAAGCTGGGGTCAGTCACGACGGAAACGCATGCGCTGGTGCAAACGGGTGCGACCAACGCTAGCGCCGTCGCGGAGGATCGCCTGCCAGCCTTCCTCGTCGGGCTCGGTGAGCGTGAGGTCCTCCGTGGGCGCCTCCAGCACACGCCGGGCAGCGTCGAGCGGGTCGCGGGCACGCATAAGGGCCGGAGGCAGGCCGTCGGCTTCGAATTCGAACTGAGGCATGGGCGGGCGAGCAGGTAGAGTAGGGACAAAGCGCGCCGCGCTCGCACAGGGTGCCTTTGACGCGCGGTTTTGGTACACCATTGCGCCGGGCAGGCCGTCCGGGGCACCCCTTGAGCCGACGGCGTTCCGTGCTATCTTCGCGCACTCCTCTACGCGCCCGTCTTCGCCATGCTCCCCGCTTCTCTGTCCGCAGTGCACACCACTGGGCGTGTGTCCATCGCGCCACGTGGAATCGCCCTCCTAGGCGCGACCGGATCTATCGGTACACAGGCACTCGATATCGTCCGGCTCTTCCCCGATCGACTGCGCGTGCGAGCACTTACCGCAGGGAACAACGCCGAGCTGCTTGCGGCTCAAGCCGAGGAGTTTCGCCCCGCACTCGTGGTTATCGGCGATGAAGCGGCCGCCCCGGGACTACGCCGTCGGCTCGGACCGCTCGGCATCGATGTGTTGACGGGCGACGAAGGGCTGTGCGAGGCCGCGCGGGTGGACGAGGCCGACCTCGTGCTCACCGCTGTCGTGGGTTCGTGTGGCTTGTTGCCTACGCTTGCCGCCATCGAGGCGGGTAGGACAATCGCGCTGGCGAACAAGGAAACGCTCGTCGTTGGGGGCGCCTTGGTAGCCGCCGCGGCGAAGCGGAACAGCGTGGCCATTCTGCCTGTCGACAGCGAGCACTCGGCCATTTTTCAATGCCTCGTGGGCGAGCCCCCTGACTCGGTCGAGCGCCTGACCCTCACGGCATCGGGGGGGCCGTTCCGCACACGACCGGCGCACACGTTCTCCGCCATCACGCGCGCAGAGGCGCTCAACCATCCCAACTGGTCGATGGGCGCCAAGGTCACCATCGACTCGGCGACGCTGATGAACAAAGGGCTCGAAGTCATCGAGGCCCGGTGGCTCTTCGACCTCGGCCCTGAGCAGATCGACGTGCTCGTGCACCCGCAGTCGATCATCCACTCGATGGTCACCTTCGCCGACGGCTCGGCGAAGGCACAACTCGGCGTCCCGACGATGAAGGTGCCGATCCAGTACGCGCTCACCTATCCAGACCGCTGGCCGGCTCCGCACCCCCGACTCGACTGGACGACGCTGCGCCGCCTCGACTTCGAGCTACCGGACACTGACCGCTTTCCGTGCCTGCGCCTGGCCTTCGAGGCGCTTGACGCTGGTGGGACGGCGCCGTGCGCTCTCAACGCCGCCAACGAAGTGGCCGTGGCCTCGTTTCTACGCGACGAGATCGGCTTCACGGACATTCCGCGCATCGTTTCGGACGCGCTCGACTACAACGCAGGCCAGCCGCACGCTTCGTTGTCGCACCCAGACGTAGACACGCTCGTAGGTGCCGACGCGCTGGCGCGGCGGCGTGCCCAGGAACTCCGCCGTGCCGTCGCCCTTTAGACGCGCGCTTTTTTCCTGCTCTGATCTCATTCGGGCGCCTCTCGCCTGGACCCGGCCGACTCTCCACACACGAGGAATCAGCCCTCCACGAAAAGCGACTGCGTCTTTCTCCGGCGCGCCGCCCGACCTCCGAATCGCATGGACTTCCTGCTCACGGCCTTCTCCTACGTCTTCTGGGTGGCGCTCGCGCTCAGCATCCTCGTGTTCGTGCACGAATTGGGCCACTACCTCGCCGCTCGGCTCTTCGGGATGCGCGTAGACAAGTTCTCGATCGGCTTCCCGCCGAAGATCATCGGCAAAAAGTTCGGCGACACGGAGTGGGTGATCGGCGCGACCCCGCTCGGGGGCTACGTCAAGATCGCGGGCATGATCGACGAGTCGATGGACGCCGACTTCGTTGGCAGCGAGCCGCAGCCCGACGAGTTTCGCTCCAAGCCGGTGTGGCAGCGCATCGTGGTCATCACGGCGGGCGTGATCTTCAACCTCATCTTCGCCTTCCTGATCTACATCGGGCTAGCCTGGGGCTACGGCGACACGTTCATTCCCGCCGAAAATGTCGAGCAGGTCTACGTCGCTGATGGGTCTATCGCCTACGAGATGGGGCTGCGCACAGGCGACCGCGTCGTGGCAGTCAACGGCGAGGCGCTGGAGCGCTATGACGACTTCGAGCGACCCGACGCCTTCGTTGCCGACCCGTACACCGTCACTGTCGAGCGCGACGGTCGCGAACAGACGTTCACCGGTCCCGACCAGTTGCTGTCGCGTCTGAGCAGCGTCGACGCTCCCGAGCCAGGTATTTCGCCATTCGGTACCTCAATCCAGCCCGCTATCATCGGCGCCGTGTTCGGGGATTCGGCGGCCGACGAAGCAGGGCTGCTCCCAGGCGACCAGCTGCTTACGCTCAACGGCGAGCCGGTTTCACTCTGGAACCAGTTGACCGACGCCGTGCAAGCCGCCGACGGCGCAGCGGTCGCGCTGACATTCGCCCGGCCCACCCTTGACGGCGAGGAGACCGCAGATGCTGTCGAGACGCTCACGCTCGTCGAAGAGCGAGCCGATGCCGTCGTCTACGAAACGAGCCTGGCTCCGCGCTTCGATGAGGACCTGGAGCGCTACCTGATTGGCATCGCCGGACCAGACGGGGCGATTCTGGAAGAGGTGTTCGGCATCGAGCGGCGTGACTTGGGGCTCGGCCAGGCCATCGCGACCGGTTCGCAGGACGCCACGCGCATGCTGTCGCTCTACGTCACGGCGGTCGGGCGCCTCTTCACCGGCAAGGAAGACGTGCGCGAGTCGGTTGGTGGTCCGGTGATGATCGCCAAGGTCACCAAGGAAGCCGCCGACACCGGGATGTACGGCTTCTGGCAGATCGTGGCCTTCCTCTCCGTGGCACTCGCGGTGATGAACATCCTCCCCATCCCTGCACTCGACGGAGGACATCTGGTGTTCCTGGTCTACGAGGGCATCACCCGCCGCGAGCCGTCGGTGCGGGTCCGCATGGTCGCCCAGCAAGTCGGGTTCGTGCTCCTGTTGGCGCTGATGGTGTTCGTGATCTTCAACGACATCGCGCGGTTTTAGCGCACGGCGATGGTCGGCTGCGGCGGGCGGCTCGCGCACTACGCTCGTTGCCGCTTGCCCCAAAACTCACGAAGGCCTCAGGTTGGGTTCGCTAAGTTGCTGCGCTACGCCAACCCCATCGAACCGTGCCGGACGTACAGCTCACCAAGACGAAGCAGACGGATGCCGACCGCGCCACGCAGGCGGCGCTGAAGGCCCGCGGCGTCATCCCGACGCACATTGCCTGCATCATGGATGGCAACGGGCGGTGGGCGCAGTCCCAGGGTCAGCCCCGCGTGGTCGGGCACAAGCACGGCGTCACCTCAGTCCGCGACGTCACCGAGGCATGCGCCCAACTGGGCGTGAAGCACCTCACGCTCTACACGTTCTCGACCGAAAACTGGCACCGCCCTGCGGACGAGGTGTCCGCGCTGATGACGCTGCTCGTCCGCACGCTGCGCGGCGAGATCAAGCGCCTCGACGCCAACGGCATCCGCCTGCGTGCCTTCGGCGACCTGTCGCGGCTGCCGACCAAGGGGCGCCGGGAAATGGTGGAAGGGATGGAGCGCACCGCCAGCAACACACGGATGTCGCTCAACCTGGCGCTGTCCTATTCGGGTCGCTGGGAGCTTGTCGAGGCCGCCCGCGCGCTCGCCCGCGACGTTGCAGCGGGCCGCCTAGACCCCAACGACATCGACGAGGCATCGATCGAGCGGCACCTCACCACCTACGGGCTGCCGGATCCCGACTTGCTCATCCGCACGGGCGGCGACCTGCGCGTCTCCAACTTCCTGCTCTGGCAGATCGCCTACACCGAGATCGTAGTGACCGAGCGCTTCTGGCCCGCGTTCCGGCGCGAGGCGCTCTACGATGCCGTCCGCGCGTTTCAGGACCGCGAGCGGCGCTTCGGTCGAGTTCCTGCGCCCGAACCTGCCTAAGTCTTTGTACGGGCCGGGGCCATCGAACCGCCCTGCCCTTGCACACGAATCGCGCCGCCGCCGCCGTTTGTCGAGCCGTCGCCCGCACGTACCCGAACGTTCCCACATGCCTCGTCTCTTTCTTCTGCTCAGCACGCTCGCCGTCGCGCTCTTCTTCACCACGTTTCCTGTTGCGGCGCAGTTGCCCGGACAACAACTCGGTCAGGCCCGGCCGGCTACGCCGCAGGTCTACGAGGTCCTCGGCCTCTCGGTCGCCGGCACAGAAGACGAAAACACGCGCCGTTTTGTCCTCCAGGTGAGCGGGCTGGAAGTCGGGCAACGTGTGCAAATGCCCGTGGACGACGGCATCGCGGAGGCCGTGCGCAAGCTGTACCAGGCCGGCTCGTTTTCCAATGTCGAGGTGCTCGCAGAAAACATCGTGGGCGAGGGCATCTTCCTGCTGATCCGCGTCGAAGAGCAACCGCGGCTCGCCTCGATCCAATTCGAGGGCGTGAAGCGAGGCCAGCGCGACGACCTCGAAGAAACCGTCCCGCTCCTGCGCGGTCGCCCTGTTCGCCCTGCCGACCTTGCCCGCACGGAGCAAGCCATTATCAACTACTTCCGCGATGAAGGCTACCTTCTCGCGACGGTCGACCACACCGTCTCGGTCAACGACAACGGGCGCGCCGACGTCGTCTTCAACGTCGACCGCGGGCGCAAGGTCGAGGTCGAGAACATCTCGTTTGTGGGCAACGACTCGTTCAGCGAGCGCACGCTTCGCAAGCGGCTCAAGAACACACCGGAGGACCGCTGGTGGCGCTTCTGGAGCGGCGAGAGCTTCGTCGCCCAGGACTTTGAGGAAGACCTTCAGACGCTCGTCGACTGGTATCAAGACGAAGGCTACTACGGCGCGCGTGTCCTCCAGGACTCCGTGTGGGTCGAGGGCGAAGCCCAGGGCGAACCCGAAGTACACATTCAGATCAAGGTCGAGGAAGGCCCGCTCTATGTGATCCGCGACGTGAGCTTTGAGGGCAACACCGAGTACACCGACGCTCAGTTGCGCACGGCGCTCGGCTTCGAGGTCGGTGAGCCCTACAGCAAGAAGAAGTTCGAGCAGAACCTCTACTACAACCCCGACCACTCCGACATTGCCAGCCTCTATACGGACCGAGGCTACCTCCGCTTCAACGCCATCCCGACGATCACGACGACACAGGGCGACTCGCTCGACATCGCCTTTCTGATCAACGAGGGTGACATCTACGAGTTTGGCCAGATTACCATCGCTGGCAACACGAAGACGAAGGAGCACGTCGTCCGCCGCGAGCTGCGCACGATTCCGGGGCAGACCTACAGCCGCCAGGCCATCGAGCGCTCGGTGCGCGAACTCGTGACGCTCAACTACTTCGCTCAGGAAGAACTCGCGGGCGGCCCGTCCATCGAGATCGACGAGGAGACGCGCACGGTGGGCCTGACCTACAACCTCACCGAGGCTGGTGGCGACCAACTCGAACTCTCCGGCGGCTGGGGTGGCTTCACTGGTCTCCTCCTCCAGGCGGGCGTCCGGTTCAACAACTTCTCGATCCAGAACCTCTTCGACGGCTCCGCCTGGCGCCCCGTCCCTTCCGGCGATGGGCAGACGCTAGCGCTCCAAGTGCAGACCAACGGTCGGTTTTACCAGAACTACTCGCTGAGCTTCACCGAGCCGTGGTTCCGCGGCCGGCCCAACCCCGTCGGCTTCTCCCTTGGGTACACGTACAACGGGCTCCGGAGCCGCTTCGTCTCAGATCAGGTTGGCGAGGGCGACAGCTTCCAACTTGTGAGCGCGCGCGTCTTTAACCGCTTCCGTCTCAAGTGGCCAGACGACTTCTTCCAGACGGGCACCGACCTTTCGTACCGCCTCTACAACATCAACGGCCAGGGCTTCAGCAACGCGTTTGGCCTGCCTGTGGGTGTGAGCCAGGAACTCAACGTCCGTCAGAGCCTGACGCGCAACTCGCTCAACAATCCCATTTTCCCGAGCGCTGGGTCGAGCTTCCTCTTCTCCGCGGAGGCGGCTCTCCCCCTGCCTGGCTTCATCCAGTACCACAAGTGGCGGCTCTCCAACGACTGGTACCTACCGATCTTCGGGCGCCTCTCGTTCGGAGCGAAGGCCGACTACGGCTATATCGGCTCGCTCACCGGTGACGAGGTTGAGTTCCAGCGCTACCTCCTCGGCGGGTCTCCGCTGGATGCGCAGGGCAACTTCATCGGCTTCGGAAAGGACGTCCTCTTCATGCGCGGCTACCCGCTCGGTGTGATCTCGCCGCGTCAAGATGGCGAGGCCGTGGGCGGCCGCATCTTCAACCAGTACAGCGCCGAGATCCAGCTACTCGCCGTGCAGTCGCCGCAGCTCCAGTTCGCACCGTATCTCTTCGCCGACGCAGGCAACGCGTGGGACAGCTTCGACACCTACAGCCCGAGCCGGCTCTTCCGCTCGGCAGGCTTTGGTGCCAAGATCTTCCTCCCCATCCTCGGGCTCGTGGACCTCAACTATGGCTATCAAATCGACCCGTTTGTGCCGCGCAATTCCACGGACACGGGCCTCCCGCAGTGGCGCTTCCAGTTTTCGCTAGGCGGCCAGTAAGCTTCTTCTGCATGAGGCGTGCGTTGCCTCCTCCAACCGCTTACGTCTCGCATTCAGCCTTCAGCCATGCTTCGCTACTCTCCCCTGCTTGCGCTCTTGCTGCTCGCCGTCCTACCGGCTTCGGCTCAGCAAAAAATCGGCTTCGTCGATACGCAGCGCATCTTGGAGCGGCTGCCTGAATACGCGTCGGTGCAGCAGAGCCTAAATCAGCTCGCGCAGGAGTTCACTACCGAACTTGACCGGCTGCAAGGCGAGGTCGATGCGCTGGAGCAGGAGTTCGCCGCGCGGGAGTTGCTTTACACCGACGAAGAGCGGCAACGCAAGAAAGACGAGATCCGCCAAGCCCGGCAGGAGCTAAACCAGCGCCGGGGCCAGTACTTCGGCCCGGACGGCGAGCTGTTCCGCGAGGAGCAGACCCGCCTACGCCCTGTCCAGGAACGCGTGCTCACCGCGATCGAGGCCGTCGCTCTCGACGAGGACTACGACTACGTCGTGGACCGGGGCGGGGAACTGCTGCTGCTCTTCGCAAAGCCGGAGCACGACCTCACCGACTTCGTTCTCGTTGAACTCGATATCGACACCGCGGTGGGCGGGCGCTAAGCCGCGACGCCCCCTCGTTCTTCTTATACCACCCCTACGACACCGACCACCAACGACCCCCATCCATGCCCATGCTTTACCGCTTCTTTCTTGCTGCGCTCGTGGCGCTCACGCTTGCCCCGGTCGCCGCGCAGGCGCAGGACGTCAAGATCGGCTACCTCGACCCTGACCTCCTTCTCGCCCGGATGCCGGAAGCTCGCGACGTCCAGAGCCAGCTCCAGCAGCGTCTCCAGGCCGACCAGCAGGAACTGGCAACGCTCCAGCAGAACCTCGCCGAGCGCTACCAGGACTATGAGCAGAACGCCTCCGTGCTGAACGATGAGGCCCGCCAGCAGCGCGAGCAGGAGTTGCTCTCGATGCAGCAGGACCTCCAGTCGGCTCAGCAGGAGAAGCTTCAGGCCCTGCAGCAGCAGGAAGCCCAGCTCCTCCAGCCCCTCTACGACAAGCTCCAAACCGCGATCGACCAGGTCGCAGGCGAGCAGGGCATCGCGATCGTCTTTTCGACACGAGCCAACGACGCCCCGGTCGTACTCTACGCCGGCGCCAACGCGGTTGACCTGACGCAGCCCGTAGCCGAGCAACTCGGTATCTCGCTGACAGCGGGCGGCGGCGGCCAGTAGCTTTCGGCACCCGGCACGCCCATCACCCGACGTCTCTCCATCGACGTCGGTGCAGATTTAGTAAGAGGCATCGACTCTCCGGGGTCGGTGCCTCTTTCGTTGGGTCTCCCCGGTCCCTGCGTTCACACAATCACCCACGCCCCTATGAGCACCCAGACCGTTTCCGCCACCGCCTCCCGTGCAAAGCGAGTGACCACGCAGACTTTGCAGGAGATGCGCGCTTTAGGCACGCCGATTTCCATGCTGACGGCCTACGACTACACGTCGGCGCGGCTTCTCGACGCCGCGGGGGTTGACGTCCTGCTCGTGGGAGATTCCGCCTCGAACGTGATGGCGGGACACGAGACGACCGTACCGATAACACTCGACCACATGATCTACCACGCCCAATGCGTGGTGCGAGGCGTCCAGCGCGCTCTTGTCATCGTAGACCTGCCCTTCGGGAGCTACCAAGGCAACTCAGATGAGGCGTTGCGCTCAGCGATCCGAGTGATGAAGGAAACCGGCGGCCATGCCGTCAAACTGGAAGGTGGGGCTCCGGTCGTCGATTCGATCCGCCGCATCATCGACGCTGGGATCCCCGTGATGGGGCACCTTGGGTTGACGCCGCAAAGCATCTACAAGTTTGGCACCTATCGGGTGCGCGCACGGGCGGAGGAGGAGGCCGAACGTCTCCGGAACGATGCGCTGCTCCTGCAAGAGGCCGGCTGCTTCGGACTCGTGCTGGAGAAGATCCCAACAGGCCTGGCGACCGAAGTAACGACCTCGCTATCGATCCCCACGATCGGTATTGGGGCGGGTGCTGCCTGCAGTGGCCAGGTGCTCGTGACTCACGACATGTTGGGTCTAACGAAAGACTTCAATCCGCGCTTCGTTCGGCGCTACGCCAACCTCGCCGACACCGTAACGGACGCCGTTCAGGCGTACATCACCGACGTACAAGCTGGAGCCTTCCCCAGCGAAGCGGAGAGCTACTCATAACCGGAGCCTCGACGACGACTTTAGTCACGGTCTGGGTTGGAATCACCTACACACCCATCAAACCGGACCTTATGTGTTCACACACGGTGTTTCTCGAACGATGAATTCGTGGGGCCGCATTTCACCTTGACCACTGGCTCCTGAATTGACCACGACATTTACATCTCATTTTGAACTTTGATATAGGTTTCTCCCGGAAACGGTCAGCTAAGCTTCCAGGTCCAAGCGGCTCTCCCCACATCTCCCAGGCGGACCTAATCTGAACCACTATCCGCACGGCACACCGCACCATTTTCAAACAGACCACTACGGATAGTCCGCTTCTAGGTAGGACAGAGGGAAATCATTTCGGTGCTATGCTTTTCCTCAAACGTGGCCTAGTTCTTGTCGAAGTCCATGCCATTGCCTCGCTCTCCTTGCTCTGACCGTGACAGACATGGCTGCCTTGCCTCCTCGTGACTCGATCAATCGTCGCGTTCTTGTCGTGGACGACGATGAGACGAACCTGGATCTAGCGCGTCACATCCTGCAACTCTCCCGTCTAGACGTAACGGTCTGCCAGTCCGGCAATGAGGCCCTGGACTTGTATGAGCGCGCGCGCTCGAACCAGTCCCCGTTCAACGTCGTGGTAGCTGACCTCATGATGCCTGGGATGAGCGGGACTGATCTAGCTTCCCGCCTCGTGGTCACGCCGAACCCACCGAGGCTGGTGTGCGTGACCGGACGCGTCGCCCCGACTACGCTTGAGATGTGCGCGGCCGCCGGGTTTGACGTGGTGGTGACCAAGCCCTACCGGATGGCATCGCTTCTCCTCGCCGTTATGGGGTCCTCTAATACGGATTCGGCGAAACTCGCCACGAGCGCACCCTCCCCGGCGTTTCGAGCTCCTCGTTTTCAAACCCCGTATGCGGCTCGGTAGCGCACCTGTACAGGTGCCTACGTGGTGAAGAGTAGGGCGTCCCCCACACAGGTGAGGATCCATGGCTTTGGAGGTCGGGTACTGGATGGCATACCCGTCTCCCGACGCTCGCCTATGGCCTTCCAATTCCAGACGCTCCTTCGCCGATCGTACGTGCCCTACAGCAACGATCCCAACGCGGCCATTGCGGTCCTCGCAGACGGTCGATGGATCCCCGGCGTGCGTATCGAAAGTGCTTCGTTCCCGCTCACGATCCCGGCGGTGACCGCAGCCCTCGTCGGGGCACAGGCGCTTGTCGGGCTCGAAGCTGTAGTGGGGGTGCAGGCGCACAAGCCATTCACGGTCGCCGAGCGCGACCTCATCCAGGTAGCTCTCGGCCGTTCCACCCGAGCGGTGACGGACCATGCTGTGCTGATCGAGTCCAGCGCCTATGCACCCGACCTTGTCGCACCCGTGGACATCCCAGGCCACATCGGTCATCCACAAGACGAGGCCACGTTCGCGACCGCCGCCTTCATCCAACGGGCGCGGGATGAGGCGATGCGTAGAGCACGGGTCCCCCATTCCGACTTTCCCGTAGGCTGCATCGTCGAAACACGCGGGGGCGTAGCCGTCCCTGGAGTTAACGTGGAGTTCGACGACTGGACGCGCGGGCTGTGCGCAGAGCGTACGGCGCTAGCCCTTACGCTGGCGTACGGCTTGGTGCCCGCGGCGCTCTACATCAGCTGCGTCAAGGCGCCGGGCGGTACGCCGTGTGGCGCCTGCCGCCAAGTCATCGCCGAGTTAGTGCCTAACGGCCCAATCTGGATCGACTACCATAACGCGCCGCCGCAGAAAACGACTGCCCCGGCCCTCCTTCCCGATGCCTTTGTAGGGGATGGCCTGCTTCACGCCCCCACAGATCGGTCGGCGTAGCCTGACTGCCGCCGACGCGTACCTTGCGCGCTCGCTTCGGCCTGCCCCGTACTGGCGTACACGGATCGGACAGGACGCTACGTTTGGACAGGGCGCCGCTCTGATCGCCTTGCCCCTTGTCTGCTCTCAACCTCGTGGACCTTTCACTCGCTGCCTCCCCGCTACTGCTCGTGCTGTGCTTGCTTGCCGGCCTCGGGCTCGCCATGTTCACCTACCGCCGCAGTGTACCGAGCCCGCAGGGCGGGCGTTTGGGGCTTCTCGTCGGCCTCCGGAGCATAGCGCTGGCGCTGGTCTTGTTCCTCCTGTTTGAGCCGATCTGGCGCAGTGTGACCCGCAGCGAAGAGCCGCCGGTGCTTGCTGTGCTCGTCGACGACTCCCAAAGCCTTTCAGAAGACGAGACCGCCTCCACACTTCGCGCCGCCCTTGTCTCCATTGACAAGCTCGATGTTCCCGCCGAGGCCCTCCGACGCTTTCGCTTCGACGACGGCGTACGCCCGCTCAGCCCTGACGACACGCTCAGTCAAGGCGGCAGCCGGACGGACCTAGCGCTAGCGCTCTCTTCGGTTGTCGACGAACTTGAACGAGATCACCTCGCAGGGGTCGTCCTCGTCTCAGACGGACGGACCACGGCAGGACGGAACCCGATCTACCTCGCTGAGCGCTATCCGGTCCCGATCTACACGGTAGTCGTGGGCGACACGACAGCCCAGCGCGACGTGCGACTCAACCGCGTCATCACAAACGAAATCGCTTATGTCGGCGTCGAAGTCCCTGTGCAGGTGGGGGTCTTCCACGACGGCTTCCCGGGAGAACGAGTGACCGTCACCTTGACCGAAGAGGGGCGACGACTCGCTACCGAAGTCCTCACCCTCGGCGACGACGGGACCGAGTCAACGGTAGAACTGCTGGTTTCACCGAGCACACCAGGCCTGCGACGGTACACCGTCGCTGTGACATCGCTTGAAGGCGAAGTGACCACGCGCAACAACACGGAAGCCGTGACCATACGCGTGCTGGAGAATCGTCGCCGTGTCCTGTTCGTGGCCGCGGCGCCTGGACCCGACGTATCCGCCTTACGGCGTCTCGTGAGCACGGATCCCAACATCGAGCTTACGCCCCGCACGCAGCGCGCTGGTGGACAGTTCTATGAGGGGCCGGTACCTACCGACCTATCGGCATTTGATCTTCTGGTGCTTGCTGGATACCCGGGGTCGGTGTCCGACGGCACCACGACGCGACGCCTCGCCGCGGCTGTCGCCAACGGTTTGCCCGTGCTCTTTGTCCTGACGCAAAACACCGACCCAACCCTGCTCCGCCAAGCGTTTGACGAGGTACTCCCCGTGCTCCCCGAGCGTAGCCGCACTTTGTACTACGAGGCCCAGCTGGCACTGACCTCGTCTGGGGCTTTCCATCCGGTCCTCGCCGCCACGACCGGCTCCGAACGACTCAACCGCTTGCCCCCTGTGCTCTACAACGAGTCTCGATGGCGCGCCTCGCCAGACGCCCAGACGCTCGCCACGATCCAGGTGTCAGGCGCCGTCCTTGACGACCCGTTGCTCGTTGTTCGCCGACGCAGCGGTCTGAGAAGCGCCGCGCTTTTGGGCGCCGGCACCTGGAGGTGGTCCAACCTGCCCGAGGATTTGGAAGACATGGCTGCGTTCTATCCACGTCTGACCGACAACTTGCTCCGATGGCTCACGACGCGCGCAGACCGTCGCCCGGTGCGCGTCCGCCCCACACGCGACCTCTTTGGAGAGGGTGAGCCTGTGACGCTTTCAGGTCAGGTCTACGATGAGGCGCTCTCCCCTATCTCGGACGCCACGGTGGACGTGCTCGTGACCGCCCCCGACGGAACGAGCACGCCACACGTCATGCGCGCCGTCGGCACAGGTCGCTACGCACTCGACCTCGGCCCACGTCCGTCGGGCACCTACCGCTTCACCGCCGATGCCACGCAAGCGGGAAACGGCGCGCAGCTGGGCGACGATGCTGGCAGCTTTGCTGTGGGAGCGCTCGCCCTTGAGTTTCAGAACCCAACCGCAGATGCGTCCCTCATGCGCCAATTGGCACAGCGGAGCGGCGGCGCTGTGATCTCCGCAGAGGACATCGACTCGTTGGAGGAATTGCTTGCCCAACCAGGACGCTTCATGCCGGTTGCAATCGAGTCGGAGCAGGAAACCCCGCTGTGGCACGTGCCATGGTGGCTCGGCCTGGTCGTGGTGCTCCTGGCTGCGGAGTGGGTACTGCGCAAGCGTGCTGGCATGGTGTGACGAGATCGACTACGAATCAACAGCACCCGCTCGTCCTCGTCCATGTCGATTGCTTCTGCCTCAGCACGTCTACCTCGTGGTGCACAACGCGTCCTCATCGTGGGCGCTGGACTAGCAGGAGCCTGTGCGGCCTTGGCGCTCAGCCGGTCGCATGCCGTCACGGTGCTCGAAGCGGACCGGCCCGCATCGGGGGCGTCGGGGGCGGCAGCCGGCCTGGCCAACCCCTTCATGGCGCGGAAAGCCAACCCAGCGTGGCGGTACAATGACGCTTTCGATGCCCTGCATGGGATGCTCAACGAAGCTGGGGCGGCCGGTCTCTTTCGTGGTCAGGGGGTGCTCCGACCCGCGGGCTCATCCAAGCAAGCGGGGTTCTTCATGGAGACGGCCGCCGCTTTTCCGTACGATGCGCAGTGGTGGTCCGCTGAGTCCGTCCGGGAGCGTATTCCGGTGATTGTCGCTCCCGACGGCGCCCTGTGGCTCCCGAAGGGCGGCTCCGTCGAGCTTCCCGCCATGATCGAAGCGCTGCTCACGGCTGCACGAGCCCGCGGAGCGGTGCTCCGGACAGGTGTGCGCGTTGCAGCCTGGGAAGAGCATGACAACAAGGCGACCGTCACTACGAGCTCCAGCGAGCAGATTGAGGCCGATCTTGTGATGCTGTGCCTGGGTGGCGGCTTTCTCGGCCATCCCTCACTCGACGCACTTGGACTTCACCGGGTCAAGGGACAGACCGTTCGCGTGCGCCGCCCGACTGCACTAGATGCCGAGCGACTGGCGGAGCTACCAGCCCTATCGTCGGGAGGCTATATCGTTCCGGCTCCAGACTCCGACGAACTCATCCTAGGCTCATCGTTCGAGCACGAATTTGAGGACCTTCAGCCTTCTCCCGAGGTCACGGCGCACATCATTGCCAACGCGGCGAGGACGCTGCCGATGCTCACTGACGCTGCGGTGACGCATGAGGTCGCAGGGGTGCGCGTGACACGTCACAGCGCACGGAAACCGCTCCTGGGGCCGCTGCCCGCCTTCAGACGGGTCTGGACCTTCACAGCGCTGGGCGCGAAGGGGCTGCTCACGGCGCCCCTCCTCGCTCAGGGGCTGCCTGGCTACCTGCAGAACCCCTCTGGTATACCTGAGGAGGTCCAAACCCCGTAGCCCGAAATTATGCAATAACAGAATCAACTGATGACACGTTCAGGGGTGCTGCTCGCCTATATTTCGCCGTCACATCGCTTTCCCCTTTACCGAAACACACCCCGCTTCCAACATGGCTGACGTCACGACCGCCCAGATCGAAGACTACCTCGGCGACGAGGCTGAGTCCCTCCTCGCGCACGAGAGCACGACCATCTCGAAGGACGACCTCCACCTCCCCGGCCCCGACTTCGTCGACCGCGTCTTCTCGGTCACCGATCGCGGTCCCCGCGTGCTCCGCTCGCTCCAGGCGATGTATGACCATGGGCGCCTCGGCGGCACCGGCTACCTCTCGATCCTGCCCGTTGACCAAGGCATCGAGCACTCGGCGGGCGCGTCGTTCGCCCCAAACCCGATCTACTTCGATCCGGAGAACATCGTCCGGCTCGCCATGGAGGGCGGCTGCAACGCGATCTGCTCGACCTTCGGCGTGCTCGGGTCCGTTGCGCGGAAGTACGCGCACAAGATCCCGTTCATGCTCAAGATCAACCACAACGAGTTGCTGTCCTTCCCGAACAGCCACCGGCAGATCATGTTTGCGCAGATCGAGGACGCCTGGAACATGGGCTGCGTTGCCGTCGGCGCTACGGTCTACTTCGGCTCAGACAGCTCAAACGCTGAGCTCGTGGAAGTCGCCGAAGCCTTCAGCCACGCCCACAGCCTCGGCATGGCGACCGTGCTCTGGTGCTACATGCGCAACTCGGCGTTCAAGATCGACGGCACGAACCACGAGACGTCTGCCGACCTGACGGGCCAGGCCAATCACTTAGGTGCGACAATCGAAGCAGACATCGTGAAGCAGAAGCAGCCGATCTCCAACGGCGGCTACAAGGCGTTGAACTCGGGCGACTCGTCGTACGGCAAGCTCGACGAGCGCATCTACAGCGAGTTGTCGTCGGACCACCCCATCGACCTTACGCGCTACCAGGTTGCCAACGGCTACATGGGACGCATCGGTCTCATCAACTCGGGCGGCGGCTCGGGCACGAACGACTTTGGCCAGGCAGTGCGCACGGCGGTCATCAACAAGCGCGCGGGCGGCATGGGCCTCATCTCGGGCCGCAAGGCGTTCCAGCGCCCGATGGACGAGGGTATCCAACTGCTTAACACCATCCAGGACGTGTTCCTCAACGACGAGATCACGGTCGCCTAGCAGATCGCACGTGATCAACACACAGCGCGGGCGGCCCGATTCCTCGGTGCCGCCCGCGCTGTTGTATCAGGTCTGCAGTCGCTGTTTTCTCCCAACAAGCGGGCACGCAGCGAATAACTGCCTAGGGATTCCAGACCGCCTCGAAGAAGTTCACCGTGGTGGGGTCGATGGTTGTTTCGTACGTCGCCTCGTTGCCGAGGAGGTCTTTGACGACGACCGTCACCGGCATTTTGAGCGAGAATGTGCCGCCGTAGTCCCCCGCTGCGTTGCGATACTCCAGCACCGGCTGCGAGTCGTAGGTGGACGGGAAGCGCGCCCGGTCGTTGGTCGTGAAGATGCCCGACGCATCCGTCCGGCCGAGCCAGCCCCAGATCTCAGGCTGGTTTCGCAGGAACGGGCACTCGGAGAACGCAGCCGGGATATCGGCCTTCACATTGTTGGCTTCAAACTCGATGAAGTAGAGGCCACCCGGCGTGACGAAGGCATCCGGCGTGGCTGGATCGTACAGCGCAAACGGGATGGCGACTTCATACGTCCCAGCCGCGCGCTGTCCAGATCCGAACTCGGCCAGAAAGCGGCCCTCGCGGTCTTTGACGAACAGGCGAACGGCGGCGTCTTCCGTGAGCGTGTATCGGACGGTGGCCGGCGTATCGGGGTCAGACGGGGTGGCGAAGACGGGACCGAGTTCGAAGTCCGGAATCCCGTCCTCGTACATCGTAGTCGAGGTCGAGTCGATGTCGAGGTCGGTGCGCAGCATCACGAGAAGGTCGGGGACCGGCACGCCGTCCTCGTCGACGACTGTGATCTGGAACAGCGAGTCTGCTACCGGCGCGTCGGCAGGGAGCCCCGGCGAGATCGTGCTTGCGTTCGTGGGAGGCGTGACAGGCTCACCCGTCGGGTCGATGTTCGTGACGTCGCACCCAGCGAGGAGGACGAGCGTGGCACAGAGCGCCAGGGTGATAGGACGGAGCATGGTCGAGAGGAGGCTGGTGTCAGGCGAAGGCACGCACGCGGACGTGGCTGCATGCAAGGTTCTATCAAAAAGCAAGCCAGCCTAGGACTGCGGCTGTTTACTGCTCCGAAACCGTCCACGAGTCCACCGATCAAACGGACTGACGCCTCCGTGTTACGACCAGGTGCGGTCGCGTGTCTAGCAGCCAACCCTGCGTCCTGCCACGTCCCCACTTCGTTCTATGCTCTCCCACGTCTGGTCCAGCGCCGTCCACGGCGTCGATGCGCTGCCCATCGAGATCGAAACGCACATCGAGCCCAACCTGCCGCGCTGGACGGTGGTGGGCCTCCCAGATGGAGCCGTTCGCGAGAGCCGCGATCGTGTATGGGCCGCGCTCAAGAACACTGGACTGCCTGTTCCACGCGGCGCGGTGACGGTCAACCTTGCCCCGGCGGATGTCCGGAAAGAAGGCTCGGCGTTTGACCTTCCGATCGCACTCGGCCTCATCGCCGCCACCACCGAGCAGATCCCGCAATCCACGCTCGACGAGTTGTTCGTGTGCGGCGAACTCTCCCTCGATGGCTCGCTGCGCCCAGTTCGTGGCGTCCTGCCCATGGCGGTGCGCGCACGCAAAGAAGGGCGACGTGGCCTCGTCGTACCGGAGCAGAACGCAGCAGAAGCGGCGGTGGTGGACGGTCTTGATGTATTTCCCGTCCGCACGCTCGGCGAAGCATTCCGCGTCCTTGCGCGCGACCTCGACCGCACGACGCCGTTCACGCGCGACCTCGATGCGCTCTTTGCGGAGGCGGGCCAGCACGCTGTTGACTTCTCGGACGTTCGTGGCCAGGAGACGGTGAAGCGCGCGCTCGAAGTCGCCGCGGCGGGCGGGCACAACGTCGTGCTCGTCGGGCCGCCTGGCGCTGGCAAGACGATGCTCGCTCGCCGGATGCCGACGATCCTGCCACCACTCTCACCCGACGAGGCCCTGGAGACGACAAAGATCCACAGCGTCGGCGGACACCTTGCCCGGAACGGACACGCGCGGCACGGACTCATCACGGCACGCCCATTCCGGGCTCCGCACCACTCCATCTCCAACGCGGGCCTCTGCGGCGGCGGCTCCAACCCGATGCCCGGCGAGATCAGCCTGGCTCACAACGGGGTGCTTTTCCTGGACGAGTTGCCCGAGTTCGACCGTGCAGTCCTCGAAGTCATGCGGCAGCCACTCGAAGAGGGCTGCATCACGATTGCGCGCGCCCGAGCGACCGTAGATTATCCGGCGCGCTTTATGCTCGTCGCCTCGATGAACCCCTGCAAGTGCGGCCACCTGAACAATCCTCAGAAGCCCTGTAGTTGTTCGTCGTCCGAAGTCCACCGCTACCTCGCCCGCGTCTCCGGCCCCCTCATGGACCGCATCGACCTCCACGTCGAGGTCGTCCCCGTGCCGTTCGAGGACCTCAACCGCCGAGCGCCGGGCGAACCAAGCGCTGCCGTACGCGAGCGTGTGATCGCGGCCCGCGAGCGCCAGGCTGCTCGCTTCAAGGACGTGCTGGGCGTGCATGCCAACGCGCAGATGCCCAGCCGCCTCGTCCGCAAGCACTGCCGGTTGGACGACGCGGGCCAGCACCTCCTCAAGATGGCGATGACCCGGCTGGGCCTCTCGGCGCGAGCCTACGACCGCATCCTGAAGGTGAGCCGCACCATCGCCGACCTCGACACGGCGCACCGGAGCGCTGACACGGTGACGGCGGCACACATCTCGGAGGCGATCCAGTACCGCTCGCTCGACCGCTCCTGGTGGAACGGGTAGGCGCCGAGTTTAGGCTGCACCGAGGAAACCAGCGCCGTGCCGTGGGTGTGGATGCCTCACGATGCTCGGTCGCTCTTCTCGCCATCACTCGACGCCATGCGTACTCTGGCTTTCCTCATCGTGCTTCTCAGCTTCGCTGCGTGCGGGGCTCCCTCGTCCTCGGAGCAGACGCCCGCACGCACGGTCTCCGACACGGCCGCCCCGGTTGATGACCGCTTCGACGAAGGCCGCGCGATTTACCAGGACTATTGCGCGTCATGTCACGGCAGCGACCTCACGGGCAACAGCGGCGGGACACTGCTCGGCCCGTGGGACCACGTTGGGCCGGACGATGACGAACGTGCTCGTCTCATCGAGATTACCGCCGTAGGTCTCGTCGATCAGGGTATGCCGAGCTACGAGGACGGACTTTCGTCGGACGAAATCGCCGCAGTGAACGACTACATTCTCGCGGTTCGAGCTGGCACGGCCAGCATCCAGGCTCCGCCAGCGACCGAGGACGTACCGCGCCCCAACCTCCGCGTGCTCGACACGGTCGAAACACTCGACTACGACGTGCGCGTCGAGGTTTTTGCGGACGACCTCGACGGGCCGTGGGCGTTTGCCTTCCTCGACAGCCGCACGGCTCTCGTCACCGAAAAAGGCGGCGACCTGCACGTGGTCCGCGATGGCGAAGTGCAGCGCTCCCCCGTCGCTGGTATTCCCGACGTGGTCGCGCGCGGACAGGGCGGGCTACTTGACGTGACGCCCGACCCCAACTACGCCGAGACCGGCTGGATCTATCTCGCCTACAGCCACCCCCACCCAGAGCGGCGCGGGCCATCGATGACACGTGTTGTGCGTGGCAAACTCGCGGGCGCCGATTGGAATGCGATGCGCTGGACCGACGAGGAAGTCGTCTTCGAGGCGCCCCTCGACACCTACCGCGACACGCAGTACCACTTCGGCTCCCGCATTGTCTTCGATCCGGAGGGCTTCCTGTATTTTGCCATTGGCGATCGCGGTGTGCAAGACGACGCGCAGCGCCTCGACAGGCCGAACGGCAAAGTCTACCGTGTCCGCCCGGACGGCTCGGTCCCGGCCGACAACCCGTTTGCCGACGAGGCCACGGCGATCCCCGGCATCTTTACGCTTGGCAACCGCAACCCGCAGGGCCTCACCGTAGACCCTCGGACAGGCGCCGTGTGGGCGGTCGAGCATGGGCCGCGCGGCGGCGATGAGCTCAACCGCATCGAGGCAGGCGCCAACTACGGGTGGCCCACGGTGACGTACGGCATCAACTACAACGGGACGGTGATCACAGAGCGCAGGCAGGCGCCCGGACTGCAGCAGCCCGTCTACTATTGGCGCCCCTCACCCGCGGTCGGTGGCACCGAGTTCTACACAGGCCGCCTCTTTGAGCGCTGGACCGGACAACTCTTGGTCACGGCGCTGGCTTACAAACAAGTGCGGCTCCTGACGCTGGAACGCGGCGATGCCGTGGGCGCGCGCGTCCTGCACGACGAAGTCATCCTGGAAGACTTCGGGCGCGTTCGCGAGGCCGTTAATGGCCCCGATGGAGCGATCTATGTCGTGACGAACGATCCTGGGCGGGTGCTGAGGCTGAGCCCCGTAGGTGGATGGGACCCGAACTGACGCCCGGCTTTTCTACCAAGCTTCGTCAGTGTACGACGTGGCGAGCCTCGACGTGTAAGCGTAGCCATCTAGGCTGGCAGCGACTTTTCCTCGGCCTTCTTTCCGCAGGTGGACGGGTACGAGCGGGAAGTCCGCATCCGTTCGGAACCTTCGAGGGCCTGTTTACGCTCTGTACTCTACGCCTCCAGCTTGCCGTGTCGATGCGTCTCTTTCTTCTCCTGTTCGTGCTCCTCGTCTCCACACCGGCCCTGGCGCAGTCGCCCGGAACGAGGACAATCCAACCAAACGACCGCGAGCGCTCGGACGACCGTACGGTGGCGGCGAAGTTCAGGCTTTCCGACCAACTGATGCGGTCCGGTCAAGCCGAACGCGCTATCGCGCTGCTGGAAGATCTCCAGGCCGACGACCCCGTGTCACAACCGATCTACCTCAAGCTCAAGTACGCCTACGTCCAGACGAAGCAGTACGACGACGCCATCGCGCTCGTGCAAGACCGCTTGAACCGTCTGGGTACCTCAGCGGAATTGCTGGGCGAACTCGGGAGCCTGCAGTTTCAGGAAGGCGACGCCGAGACGGCACGCGCAACTTGGGACCAGGCCCTCTCCCTCTCTCCCAACGAAACGGGGACGTACCGCGCGGTCTACGTCGGCATGACGCAGAACCGGCTCTACGAAGAGGCCGCTGCCGTGCTGGAACAGGGGCGCGCTGCACTGGGACAACCCTCCTTGTTTCGTGGCGAGCTTGCGCAGGTGTATGACCTGGCGGGCAACTATGCGAGCGTAGCCCGGGAATACCTCGCCATCGTACGGGAGCGCCCGGACCGCGTGCAGGTCATCAAAAACCGTTTCGCGCGCTCCCTCGACGACCCCGAAGCCGCGGCCGCCTACCGCTCGGCCATTGACACCGCCATCCGTGAGGCGCCGCTCGACCTCGTCTTCCGGGACCTGAGCGCTTGGCTCGCGCTGGAATTGGGCGACTTCCGCACGGCATTCAATGCGAGCCGGGCGCTGGACCGCTTGGGACTCCAGGACGGCCAAGCCCTGCTCGCCTTCGCGCGCGCTGCTCAAGACGCCGCCGATCCGTCAACGCCCAACAACGCGCCGGACGATGCGCTCTCGTTAGCCCAGGAGGCGTACCAACTGCTGCTAGAGACGTCCTCGGCTAGCCCCATCGCAGACGCGGCCCTGTACAGCCTCGCGACCCTCTACGAACAGCGGGCAGCGGCCGAGAACGAGCGTGCGTTCGACGCAATGGGCGATCGGGTTGTAGCACCCAATTTCGAGGCGGCGCTGGATAGCTACCGGCGGTATGTCCAGCAGAACCCGACCGGCCCCTTTGCCGAGAGCGCCCTGCAACGCAGGGCCGCGCTCCAGCAGACGGTCTTTCGCGACTATGCGCAGGCCGAAGCCCTGCTGCGCGACCTAGCCCGCACGTCTCGCGTCCCGGAGACTGTTGCCGAGGCCCGGCTATCGCTTGGCACCCTCGCGTTCCTGCGCGACGACCTCGCCCGTGCGCGGATCGCCTTCCAGCAGGTCGAGGAAGAAGTGCGCATCGGCGAGGCGGCCGAACGCGCGCGCCTGGAACTGGCTCGCCTCGATTTCTATGTGGGCGACCTCGACGGCGCACTCTCCCGCGTGCGGGCGATGAACGAGAACACCGCCACCCAGGTCGCCAACGATGCGATCACGCTGAAGCTGCTCTTGACCGAGCACAAAGGCCCCGACTCGGCAAACGTGGCGCTAACCACCTACGCCGAGGCCGCTCGCTACGCGCGACAGCAGCGGCCAACAGAAGCCCTGGTTGTCCTCGATCAGATGGCTGCGGACTTCGCCCAACACCCCATCGCCGACGAAGCCACGTTCCTCAGAGCCGAGGCGCTCCGCGAAGCCGGCCGTACCGACGAGGCCCTCGTCATTCTTGACGCCCTACCTGAGGCGTTTCCCCGGAGCTACCTCGGCGACCGTGCGCTCTTCCTGCGGGCGCAGATTCTTGAACTTGACCGGCGCGACCTCGACGCAGCACGGCAAGCGTACACGGATCTGCTGACGCGTTACCCCGGCTCCCTACTTTTGCCTGAGGCGCGGTCCCGTATCCGCGCCCTCCGTGGCGATGGGGTGTAGGGCCGAAGCGCCTACAGAGCGCTGCTTCCACATAGCACACCGACGTCTTCCATCTCACTGACAGCACCTCCGTTTGATGCGCGTTTTTCTCTTCCTTCTTGCGTTGCTCGTAGGCGCACTCCCGTTGCGCGCGCAGGATGTCCTCGTGCCGATGGACGAGGGCCAGACAGACCACCTGAAAGCATACGGGGCGATGTACTGGTACCTCGCGCAAGGCCACGACGCCGACTGGTTGCTCAACTACCGGGGGGGCTCGTTCCTGATGACCGAGGTGCCGGGCTTGCTGGACGAACTCCGCATCCGAGACGTAGCGTTCGAGTCAGTCTCGGCGGGCGCAGCGGCCCAAATCGTTGCGGAGGTCGAAGCCGAGGGATCGAACACGAGCCTGGTGCGGCTGGAAACGGCTCCCAAGGTGGCAGTCTATGCACCTGACCAGTCGTTGCCATGGGACGATGCCGTCACGCTTGTGCTCACCTACGCCGAGGTGCCCTACGACATGATCTACGACGCCGAAGTCCTCGACGGCGAGTTAGCCGAGTACGACTGGCTCCACCTCCACCACGAGGACTTTACGGGGCAGTACGGCAAGTTCTTCGCGGCCTATCGCAACGCGCCGTGGTACCGCGAGCAGCAGCGCCGCGCCGAGGCGGATGCCCGTGAGCGCGGCTTCGCCAAGGTCAGCGACCTCAAGCTCGCCGTTGCGCGCGGCATCCGCACCTACGTCGCCCAAGGCGGCTTCCTCTTCGCAATGTGTTCCGGTACCGACACCATCGACCTCGCGCTCGCGTCCCACAGCACCGACATCGTCCCTTCTGAGTTCGACGGCGACTCCGTCGACCCTGACGCGCTCCAGCAGCTCGACTTCAGCGGCACGTTCGCCTTCCAGAACTTCACGCCGAGCTTCAACCCCATGGAGTACGAGCACTCCGACATCGACGTCACGCCACCGCCTGCGCTCCGCAACCCCGCGACGGACTACTTCACGCTCTTCGAGTTCTCCGCCAAGTGGGACCCTGTGCCGACGATGCTCACCCAAAATCACGTCGCGAGTGTACGCGGCTTCATGGGACAGACGACCAACTTTAAAAAGGCGCTCGTCAAGCCCGGCGTAGTCGCCCTCGCCGAGACCCCAGGCCGCACCGAGGTGCGCTACCTCTACGGGCCGCTCGGCCAGGGCTTCTTCGCATTCTACGGGGGCCACGATCCTGAAGACTATCAGCACTTTGTGGGCGACCCGCCCACGGACCTCGCGCTGCACAGGAACTCGCCCGGCTATCGGCTCATCTTGAACAACATCCTGTTCCCTGCTGCTAAGAAACAGAAGCAGAAGACGTGACGCACGACACCGCCAGCCAACGAGTGATAGCGAGAATGGCCCCTCGATCGCTGACCGCTACGAAGGTGAGCATCGACACGGCAGCGGCCGCAGCGGATGCGTCGCCTGCCCGGCCTGGACCATGAGAGCTGAGCAGGAGGCAAGGGGCCGCCCATGCAACGAGCGCGTGTGATTGTGCTTGCTGGCACCCTCGGTGCTGTTGCACGCATTCACACGCGCTCGTCTCTGAACCGGGATCGATTTGCTGTGTGCAACCCTCCTGTGCATGGAAGGCTGTCTACTCCTATTTTGAACGACGTCGTTCCACCTCAGCCCCACAGTCCTATGCCTCGCGCCTCGCGTGTGCCTTCGTCGCGCGCTGAGACCGCTCTAGCCAACGGCACCTCGGCGAGTCTGCCGAGCGGCCCTGGGTCTCCTCTCTCAGGAGACGGCGCGCAAGAGGACGCACTGCCGTCGATTCACCTCAGCAGCAGGCCTTCGGTGCTCCTGGTAGGTGGCACGCTGAATCAGACGAAGATGATGCACCGGATCGCCGGGGCACTCGGCGAACGTGCACGATGCTGGTTCTCTCCGTTCTATGCCGACGGCTACGTACGCTGGCTCGCCGAACGAGGCATGCTCGACACCACCATCCTCGGCGGGCAGGCCAAAGCTGCCACGGAGCACTACCTCGCCGAGCACCACCTTCCAATCGATGACCGAGGCGCGAGCCGCGTGTACGATCTCGCTGTCATGGGCACCGACCTCGTAGTTCCGCGCAATGTAGGCGCGACACGCTTCGTCCTCGTGCAGGAGGGCATGACCGACCCGGAAGGCTGGCTCTACCGTATCGTCAAGGGGTTGCGTCTCCCGCGCTTCTACGCCAACACGGCGATGACGGGCCTCTCGCACGCCTACGATCGCTTCTGCGTGGCGGGCGAAGGCTGGAGAGACCGCTTCGTTGCAAAAGGCTGCGGCTCGGAGAAGATTGTCGTGACTGGCATGCCCAACTTTGACGACTGCGCGGCCCTGCTGGACAACGACTTTCCTCATCGAGGCTACGTGCTCGCTGCTACGAGCAGCCTCCGGGAAACGTTCAAGTATGAGGACCGCGGCGCCTTCATCCGCATGGCGCAAGAGGTTGCACGTGAGCACGGCAAGCCATTGCTCTTCAAGCTGCACCCCAACGAGGACCACGCCCGCGCCCGCCGTGAGATTGAGTCGCTCGCGCCGGAAGCGCTGATTTTCGAGCACGGGCACACCGACCACATGATCGCCAACTGCGACGTGCTTGTGACGCGCTACTCGTCGGTGGTCCTGGTTGCTGCGGCGCTGGGCAAGCACATCGTGAGCGACCTGGAGCCGGAGACGTTGGCTCGGCTGGCGCCGCTGCAAAACGGCGGGACCTCGTGCGAGGCCATCGCCGACGTGTGCCTGAAGGTATTGCAGGACCGGACGGTCACGGCCTAACCCATGGCAGGGACCGACACTCCGCAGCGGCCGATTTTGATCGCAGGCCTCGGCTCCATCGGACGCCGGCACCTACGCAACCTGGTTGCCCTCGGCGGCCCCCCGCCGCTCCTCTACCGCACTGGCAAGGGACAGGCGGGCGACCTCGACCAGGACGTTCCGACGATCTACGACCTCGGCGCTGCGCTCGCGCAGCACCCGCAGGCCGTCGTGGTGTCGAATCCGACGGCGCTGCATGTCGAGACGGCCCTTGCGGCAGCGAAGGCAGGGTGTCACTTGCTCCTCGAAAAGCCCATCTCGCACACGCGAGACGGCGTTGACGCCTTGCGCGGCGCAGTCGAGGCACGCGGGCTCACCGTGCTCGTCGGCTTCCAGTTCCGCCTCCATCCGACGCTCGCGCAGGTGCAGACGTGGCTCCTCGACGGCGCCATCGGACGGCTCGTCTCGGCGCAGGTGCACTGGGGCGAATACCTCCCCGGCTGGCACCCCGCCGAAGACCACCGCCTCGGCTACAGCGCCCGCGCTGACCTCGGCGGCGGCGTCATCCACACGCTCAGCCACCCACTCGACTACCTCCGCATGCTCCTTGGCAATATTGAAGGCGGCGGCGAGGTAATACGCGTCTCGGCGATGACGGCTCAGCAGGGCGGGCTCGGCATCGAGGTGGAAGACGTGGCATGCCTCACGCTCGGGCTCGCCAACGGCGCCATGGCCCAGGTCTACCTCGACTACGTGCAGCGCCCACCAAGCCACACGCTCCGCATCGTTGGTAGCGCAGGCCGTATCGACTGGGACAACGCCACGGCGACAGCTAGGCTCTACCGAGCTACCACAGGCTCATGGACTGAGGCGCTGCCAACCGACGGATTCGAGCGCAATGATCTCTTCCGAGAAGAGATGCGCCACTTTCTCGCCTGTCTTGATGGCTCTGAGTCCCCACGCTGCACGCTAGAGGACGGCGTGCGTGCTCTTGACATCGCGTTGGCAGCATACGAGTCGGCGGCCGCCGGTCGCATGATCGTGTTGGCCTAGCTCGCCTACGACGCCGCTACACACGGGGTGCGATCTTGGACTCGCCCCCCTCGCCAACAACTTCGAATGTCATGCCGCCACCGTCCCCCCTCCCCATGTTCGACGTCGAAGGCCGTGTGGTCATCATTACGGGTGGGGCCGGATTGATTGGAACCGCCTATTCGCAGGCGCTCTCCGAGGCTGGAGCGCATGCCGTCGTGGCCGACCTCGACCTCGACGCGGCTCAGCGTGTTGCTGACAGCGTCACCGGCGCTGAGGCCCTGGCCATCCACGTCGATGTCACCGACCCGGCCTCGGCGCACGCCATGGTCGAGGACTGCCGGTCCCGCTTCGGTCGCATCGATGCGCTTGTCAACAACGCCGCCATCGACCCGAAGATGGACAAGGCTAGCGCCGGCCAACATCTCGTCACGTTTGAAAACTACCCGGTGGACGCCTTCCGGCTATCGCTTGATGTGGGGGTCACGGGTGCGTTCCTCTGCACACAGGCCGTTGTACCGCTCATGCGGGAGGCCGGACGAGGCGTCATCGTGAACGTGGCCTCGACCTATGGGATGGTCGGTCCCGATCAGCGGCTTTACGTCAAAGACGACGGGAGCCATTCCATCAAGCCGGTCGCCTACTCGGTGAGCAAGAGCGCGATGTTCGGTTTCACGAAGTATCTCGCTGCCTACTTTGCCGACTCGGGACTCCGCGCCAACACGCTCACGCTCGGCGGCGTCTTCAACGACCACGACGACGACTTCACGACCCGCTACGCGTCCCGCACTCCGCTCGCCCGCATGGCTAGGCAGGACGAGTACGTCGGCGCGCTGCTCTACCTCGTCTCCGATGCCTCCGCCTACATGACCGGCGCGAACGTCGTTATCGACGGTGGCTGGACAGCCTGGTGAGGTTCGTTGGTTGACTGCTGAATTCTGATGTGACGAGGTCTCACACGATGGATACGCTTGCTTCTGGATCGAACCCTTCCACTCAATCATCGAACATTCTCGCGCTGATCCCGGCCCGAGGCGGGTCGAAGTCGATTCCGCGAAAGAATGTCAAGCGACTTGGCCGCCACCCCCTGATCGCATACAGCATTGCTGCCGCGCAGCAGGCGATGGTACGGCCAGGTAGCGCGATCCGGATCGTCGTCTCGACGGACGACGAGGAGATCGCCGAGGTGGCTCGGGCCTATGGCGCCGAGGTGCCTTTTCTGCGCCCTGCCGAGCTGGCGCGGGACGACACCACCGACTTTCCCGTGTTCGAGCACGCGCTCCGGTGGCTTGCTGAGCAGGAGGGCTACCGCCCTGACCTCGTCGCACAGCTGCGCCCGACCTCGCCGCTCCGCCCGCCAGGCTTGCTTGCCGATGCCGTAGCCGCGATGGCCGCGCGTCCGGACGCAGATAGCCTGCGCGCGGTGATTCCATCGATGCAAAATCCGTTCAAGATGTGGAAAATCGAGGGGGATGCCGGGGCCGCGACCCTCAGGCCCCTACTGTCCTCAGCGCAAGCCGGCGGGCATGCCGAGCCCTACAACCAGCCCCGCCAATCGCTTCCGTCGACCTATTGGCAGACGGGCCACCTCGACCTGATTCGTCCTGCGACGATCCTCGACCAACGGTCCATGTCAGGTCGCACGATTCTGCCGCTCGTGCTCGACCCGCGCTACCTGCACGACCTCGATACGCACCAGGACTGGCGGCGCACGGAAGAGGCGCTGGCGACCCGCGACCTGCCCGTCGTTCTTCCCGAAGATCATACCGACCGTGCTTTTGACCCGGGCACGTTTGATCCTCAGTCTTATGACCTCGTGGCGTTCGATTTCGACGGCGTGTTCACCGACAACCGGGTCTACGTCGACCAAGACGGCGTCGAGTCCGTCGCGTGTCATCGAGGGGACGGCCATGGGATTGGAATGCTAAGGCGCGCGGGCGTGGCCATGATCGTGCTCTCGACCGAAGTCAATCCCGTCGTGACTGCTCGCTGTCAGAAGCTCCGGCTGGAGGTGCAGCAAGGTCTCGGGCTACGTAAGGCCCAAGCCCTCCGAGCCGTCTGCGATGACCGGGGCATCGATCCTGCCCGCGTGTGCTTCGTCGGCAATGACGTGAACGATGCGGACTCGATGCGCCTTGCAGGCCTCGCTGTCGCTCCGAGCGACGCTCATACAGCGGTGCTCTCGCTTGCGGACTGGGTGCTGGGTGTGCCAGGTGGTTATGGCGCAGTCCGCGCCTTCGCCGACGCATGGCTCGCTCGACTTAACGCCGTACATTCCGCCTAGGACCCCACTCTTCGCCACCATCGCCACTCCCCCATGGACCGCATCCCCACCGTCGCTCTTGGCGAACGCCTCGTCGGCGACGGACAGCCCGTGTATATCATTGCCGAGATCGGCATCAACCACAACGGCAGCCTTGACCTGGCCAAACAACTGATCGACGCGTCGAGGGAGGCCGGCTGCGATGCGGTGAAGTTTCAGAAGCGTACGCCCGAGCTATGCGTGCCGGAGGAGCAACGCTCGAAGATGCGGCAGACGCCGTGGGGCTACATCACCTACTTCGAGTACCGCGAGAAGGTCGAGTTTGGCTGGGACGACTACGAGCAGATCGACGCCTACTGCAAGCAGCAGGGCATCCAGTGGCTAGCGTCGTGCTGGGACGAGGAATCCGTCAAGTTCATCGAGGCGTTTGACTCGCCCGCCTACAAAATCCAGTCGGCGGCGGTGACCGACGGCCCGCTCTTACAGGCGCTCAAGGACACGGGGCGACCGTTGGTCCTCTCGACGGGCATGTCCACGATGGAGCAAATCCAGGAGGCCGTCGACTTCCTCGAAATGGACCAGCTCGTACTATGCCATTCAACGAGCAGCTACCCGTGCGCGCCCGAGGAGATCAATCTCCGCATGATTGACACGTTGCGGGACGCCTTTCGGTATCCGGTCGGCTATTCCGGTCACGAGGTAGGTCTGCCTACCACTGTGGCGGCGGCAGCGATGGGCGCGTGCTACGTCGAGCGGCACATCACCCTCGACCGCGCGATGTGGGGGAGCGACCAGGCAGCCTCGGTGGAGCCCGGCGGCTTTAAGCGACTCGTGCACTACATCCGCACCGTCGAGACAGCCATGGGCGACGGGCAGAAGCGCGTTTACGAGAGCGAGCTCTCGTCGATGAAGAAGCTCCGCCGTTTCGCGCGCGTCTCGGATGGAATGACAGGGTGAGGTCCGCCGCCTAGCGGTTGCCGACAAGCGGCTGCTTGTGTACAGCCTCGGCGCGATCTTCGCTCATCTCTGCGTCGTCCATAGGGTCTCTGCCATCGATGCGCGAGGCCACAACGCGTTGGACCGTAGCCGCGGTGTTGGCCGCACCGAGGACGAGGATGAGTACGTAGTCGAGCGATCGCCACAAGAGCAACACAGGTGCTTTCAGTGCACCGACGATGAAGGCGCCGTAGAACAGCAAAAACAGGCCTTCCACCCCGCCAGCCCCGCCGGGCGTAGGCATGGCCAGTGCGATGAGCCAGAGTACGGCGGCGCGAGCCGCCGCAAGGAGCGCTGGTACGTCGGACACGAAGCTCCAGAGCACAGCCACGACCAATACATAGCGGCTCACGTTGGTGAGCGCTGCGTAACCAAGGCTCGCGGCATAGAAACGCGCCGAGCGTCCACGGAACCGAGCAGCCTGCGTCTCCAACCGCTCCATGACCCCCTGAATCTTCCCACGGAATCGCCTCAGCCCAGGCAGCCTTGTCACAGCGCCGATGGCGTTGCCCAACCACGCCGTGCGTACGATGGTAGCATAGGCTAGCAGGCTCGTCCACGCAGCCAGGCCGACGCTGTAAACCACCAGTACGCCAACTCCCAGATCGCTTGCAGTTGGAAAGAGCGGGACGAAGCTGCTCGCCAGCAGCACGCCGAATGCGATGAGGACATACCACACGTGGTCCATCACCATCACAAACACCAACAGCGACGCGGCCTCCCCGACACTTAGCACCGTGGACTTGCCGACCGCCGTGGCGGCGAGTGGGGCTCCACCTACTGCGGAAGGCGTAACGGCAGAGAAAAACTCACGGGCGAGGTACGACCTCGTCCCCTGCCACCAGGTCAGGCGCCGGTCGCTGAGGAGACGTACCCATGCTCCGCCGAACCCTAGGCGCGCCAGAGCTGCCCCCAACGCGACCACCACCCAAGGCCAGCGTATCGATTCGACTACGGTGCCGGCCAAGCCCGGCTCGTAGGTGAACCACAAAACCACCGCCATGGTAGCGAGGCTGACACCGAGAGGCAGCGCGGCCCTCCGCAATAGCGCTGCAGGTCTTGGAAGCGAGGAGGAAGCCACGTGGCTGGATAGCAAGACCGAAGGAAAGACGCGCCATCAACGAGCCAACAACTCGGAGCTTCCAGCAGGCCTGCATTTTCGCCGAATCGTTACCAGCCGCAGCTCTTTGCGTACAGTCTTAGACGAGCCGTTCTGACCCATCGTACGTCGTCTTACTCCGACGCAGTGTTTCGCCGGAGCTCCTGCTGACGGAAGAGTGCTGCACGCTGGACGAGTTCATTCGCGTGTTTCAGCCCCAGCTTCGTCTTGATGCTTTCGCGGTACGAATCGACCGTTTTCGCACTAACCTGCATGCGCTCTGCAACCTCGCGCGTCGCGAGGCCCTGGCCTAGCAGCTCAAACGCTTCGAGCTCGCGATCAGTGAGGCGCGACGTCGGTAGCATCACCTCCTCGCCATCGAGCGTCCGCTCGATCAGGTATTGCCGGAGCGAGTCGCTGTAGTACGTACGTCCGCTTAGGACGGTCTCTACAGCATTGAGGATCGTGGATGCAGCAACCTCTTTCATGACGTACCCTTGGGCTCCCGCTCTTAGGACGCGTTCGGCATACCGGCGCTCGTCGTGAATCGAAACGACGAGGATGCCCATTTCAGGTCGCAGCGCCCGCAACCGCTTGATGAGTTCCAGCCCGTGCATGTCCGGGAGGTTCAGGTCAACCACAACGAGGTCGGGGTTGGCTTCCTGGATCAGTTCGAAGGCCGTGGCGCCGTTTCCGGTCGTCCCGACTATCTCCAGCGCCGGGACACCAGCGAAAAGTCGAAGGTATCCCTCGCGGGTAATCGGATGGTCGTCTACGACGAAGAGGCTAGGCATGACTAGCTGGTGACGCAGCGCCCACCCGCTACATCAAAAGAGAAAGGGTGATTGCCCAGGAGTGGCTCCACAAGTCTACTTCTTCAAATTTGTGTATTCCAATATATGTATTTTTTGTATCAGCAGTGCACGAAAATTTATACCCCATATAAACTTATTACACTTATTACCCAAACACCATCAACTATGAATGACGCACGTGCTGTGCATGACGAGACGTGAACGCGCGCCAAGGTCCGTAGCTTCTCCTCATGCCTTCTCATTCCTCGTCGGCCTCACCCTGGGATGGCTCCCCGCGACGGATCGCCCCCCTCTTCGCAAGCGAGACAGACGCCGCCACCCGTGCTCCGACGTGCCTACCTACGAGCCTTCGCGCCCGCCTGCGCTTCACCGCGATGCTTGGGTCTGCCTTCTTGCTCATGGTGCCTTTTGGCCTTGGTATGGGCATAGACTCCCTCGTACGACCGGGTAGGCGCACCATCCTACGATGGTACCGCCGATGGGGCGGTGGCACCGCTGCCTGCGGCGGGATACGTGTCCATGTAGATGAACGTGCTGAGCTTGATCCCGCTCAGCCCGTTGTGTTCGTGGCGAACCACCAGGTAGCCATCGACATCCCGGTCATGATGCGTACCCTGCCCCTTCCGTTTGCCTTCGTGGCAAAGAGTACCGTGCGGGCACTCCCTGTTCTCGGTTTCTTTGCCCAGCGCACTGGTAGTGTATTCGTTGACCGATCGAATCCGCGTCGCAGCCTAGCCGACTTGGGGCGCGCCGCAGAACTATTACGGAATGGGAGGTCGATCCTATTTTTTGCCGAAGGGACGCGCTCGTTTGCTCCAGTGGTGGGACCGCTCCACTCCGGTGCCTTTCGCTTAGCAATCACGACGCAGGCACCGATTGTCCCGGTCACCTTGAGAAACACCTACCGTTTGGCTGACGAACGCGCATTTGCCTCCCATCCGGGTATTGCCCAAGTCGTCGTGGGGAGCCCTATCCAGACTCAAGGTCTGACTCGTCGCCACATTCCCATGCTCATGGAAACCGTCGCGACCATCATACGTGGGGAGCTCGCAGCCGAACACGACCACTGGGCAGCCAGCCAACACCCACAAGACACGTTCTAACCGCACCGTCTACTATGGCACTCAACCGAGCGGAAGTGCACCGTCTCGCCCGCCTCGCCCGGATCGCTCTCACCGACGAGGATGAACACCGGATGGCTGACGACCTCACGCAGATCTTGGCCTACGTCGAACACCTGCAGTCTATCGATACGGATGGGGTCCCACCGATGTCGCACGGGCTCGCAGAGAGCGACGATGCGTTGGCCGCGCGCTTGCGACCAGACGTCGTTTCACCGCGAGCAGGCCTCGCAGATGCGATGCGCAACGCGCCCGACTCGGACGGCACGTTCGTTCGTGTCCCCAAAGTGATCGACTAGCCCGGCTCGCACCCGCCTCCACCAGTGACTCGCCCCTTACCCCTACTTCGGCGTGTGCTTCAGCGCCTCCTGCCGTTTGAGACGACGCTGCGCATCCTTTCGGCAGGCTTCCTAGCACCCGATCGGGTTGGACTCCACGCGCCCATCCATCACCGCGTGCGATTCCTCCGCCAGTTCATTCGCCCCGGCGACGTTTGCATCGACGTGGGGGCAAATCTTGGCTACTTCACCGTGCCGCTCTCTAGGCTCGTCGGCAAGCGCGGACAGGTCTACGCGGTCGAGCCCGTCACCATCTTCGTAGACGTGTTGCGGGCCAACATCCGACGCTTTGGCATCGCAGAGCGCGTCACGGTGCTTCCGGTTGCGCTCGGTGCGGAGGACGGAGCAACCGTGCAACTGGCGACAGCAGAGGTGGGTGGTGTGGCTCGGCACGGCATGACTCGGGTCGTACCTGAAAGCGCACGCAGTGCCTCCGCGTTGGTCTACGATGCACCGATGCGCAGGCCGGACTTGCTCTTCGCGCACCTGGACCGCCTCGACTTTCTCAAGGTAGACATTGAGGGCTTCGAGACGGAGGTGATGCCGCTCTTTGCTCCACTCCTGGAGCGGCATCGGCCGGTGCTCGAAATCGAGGCAGGCAGCTCTGAGAGCATGACGGTGTTGCGCGCACTCTGTGAGCCTCTGGGCTATGCTGCGTGTACGCTCCACGAAAACGGCCTCGTCCCGCTCGACGAAGCGGCGCGGCGTGGGATTCCGGAGGACGCGGAGGTGTACTTTTGGCCGAGCGGTCGCAGGTCCTAGGTCGCGGTCCACGATGGGCCACACGAAGCTGAGGGGCCTGGATCGTTGGACTTCCTCGCCAGCCCTCTCGCCTCGCTCCCTAGCTCGTGGCTTCGAAACGCTCCCGCTCCCGCAAGAAACGCGCTGCAACTCCCTCGCGCGCGGCGGCTACCCCGCAAACCGTCCGTCACCCAAAAGTCAGGTCCGCAACAGGGACCGCGAGGCTGGCGATGTGGGCCGACCGGCCGGTCTGGGTCCGCGACCTCCTCTGCCTAGGCCTACTTTTGCTCATTGCGGTGGTGTTCACCTGGCCGACCACCTTCGGCGGACAGGCGCCGATCCCAACGGACGTGGAGCAGTATCGCGGCATGGCGGAGGCAATGCTGGACTACGAGGAAGCGACCGGAGACGATGCGCTTTGGGCACCCAACCTGTTTGGAGGCATGCCCGGTTACCTGATCCACTACAAACAGGAAGCCCCGCAGTTAGACGACCTCCCCCGGCTCCTACGCATGGGCGGCATGTGGCCCGTGCAGTACCTCTTCGTACTCATGGCTGGGATGTACGCGCTGCTCGTCTTCCTGACGCGTACCCGGCTTGCGGGCCTTGTGGCTGCCGTTGCGTTTGCCCTGACGACCTACCTCCCAATCATCATCGTCACCGGGCACAACACCAAGTTTATCGCCCTGGCGTACGCTCCGTGGCTCTTGCTGGCGTTCGCATTCGCGCTCAACCCGAGCGACAAGAGAGGCTGGCAACGCTGGGCGGTGGGCGCTCTCATTTTCGCCATTGCATTGGCCATCAACCTACGAGCAAAGCATGTCCAGATCACCTACTATGTGGCCTGGATGCTGGGCATCTGGTGGGTCACCGAGGGCATCGGCGCGGTCCGCGAGGGGCGAACAAAGACGTTCGGCCTCGCTACGGCCGCGCTCGCCGTTGGCTCAGTGCTGGCATTGCTGATGGTAGCGCAGCCGTTCCTGCTAACCTTTGAGCACAAGGCCTTCACGATTCGCGGTGCCGTTGCAGGCGATGGAGGCGGTCTCGCTTGGGAGCGCGCGATGGCGTGGAGCCAAGGCGCCAGCGAGCTTCTGACACTGGTCGTAGCCAATGCCTTCGGCGGGAGTAGTGTGTCGAATACCTTCGGCGGCGGCGATGGGACCTACTGGGGGCCCAAGATTTTCACGTTTGGGCCGCACTATGTCGGTCCAGTGGTACTTGTGCTGGCGGCGCTCGCGTTGTGGGGCGTCCGCCGGCGCACGGTCTGGGCGATGGGCATCAGCGCAGGCCTGATGACGCTCTTCTCGCTGGGCGAATACCTCCCCCTCCTCAACCGGCCACTCTTCGATGTCTTTCCGCTCTTCAGCGCGTTCCGCGTCCCGGAGACGTGGCTGTCGGTGGTCGCCCTGGCGCTGGCTGTGCTCGCAGGCTACGGCGTCTACTACCTCATGCGACGCGAGCCAACCCCGGCCACCGAGCAGCACAAAACCCGCTCGATCTACGTCACACTCGCGGTCACCGGAGGCTTCTTGGCCGCAATCTGGCTGGGCGGTACGGCGCTCCTCGACTTCGAGCAAGACAACGAGCGCACGCGCATCGTTCAGGCCATCGCGCAGCAGAACAACGTCGCGCCGACCGATCCGCGCGTCTCCGATGCCGCCAACCGCGTGCTCCGTGAGTCGCGCGCCGAACGTGTCGACCTGTTTCGCGCTGACTCGACCCGCTCGGTGGTCTTCTTCCTACTTTTCGGTGCACTTCTCATCGCCTATCGGATGCGCACGCTCCCGCCTTGGACCATCCTTGGCGTACTTCTCCTCGTCCTCGTTGACCTTTGGGGGGTCGGTCAGCGCTATTTCAACGACGCCGTCCCGCAACTCCGCTCGAAACGGGAGTTGACCGCCGACCTGCGCGCCTACGATTTCGACCGGTTCATTCTCCGGCAGGTCGAAGTGGCTGGGGGAGCGGGGCACTTTCGCACGCTACCTGAGGCACTGAACCCGAGGAATTCGGCGCGCGAGGCGTTCTTCTACGAGTCCACCGGCGGCTACCACGGCGCCAAGCTCGCGCTCTACCAAGACTACCTCGACGAGATTCTCTACGAGCCCAACGGCGCGCTCAACGAGAATGGCCTCGACCTGATGAGCAATCGCTTCGTGGTCGCGCGACGACCGATGCCCGGGCTTAATCCCGTCTATCAAGACGAGTCCACGGGCTTGCTCGTGCTGGAGAATCCCGACTACCTCCCGCGCGCCTTTCTTGTCGGCGACACGGAGGTCGTGCCGGATGACGACGCCGCGATTGCGCGGCTCACGGACAACCGCTTCGAGCCCCGTGGCACCGCCGTGCTCACCGAGGCCGACGCGGCGATGCTGCCGGACGGCTTCACGCCTTCGCCGATGGTCGTACTGCCCGACTCGACGGCAGCCGGCTCGACGCTGACCGCGAGGGTGACGCTGGAGCGCTTTACGCCCCGCGAGATCGTCTGGGAGGTACACACCGACGCGCCGCGCCTGCTCGTGGCGAGCGAAGTCTATTACCCCGCCGGCTGGACAGCAACCGTGAGCGACGAGCCAGCGCCCATCGTGCGGGTGAACCACCTGCTTCGCGGCGTTCCGATCCCCGAGGGTCAACACATCGTCCGCATGCGCTTCGATCCACCACTTCATGAGACTGGCTACCGCATCAGCTTCCTGGCGACGCTCTTCGTCTATGGCAGCGTGCTCGGCCTCGGCGCGTGGGGCTGGTATCGCCGCGGCCGGGGGTAGGTCGGGGGCCGCGACCATCGTGGCCCGCCGGCGATACTACTAGCGCGAAGCCGCCAGCAGTAGCCGTTGCGAGCCGATTACCTGGTCGCCGCTTCGTGCGAGCACCACGTAGACGCCCGCGGCGAGCGCGCGCGTGTCGAACGCGAGCGTGTGGCGTCCTGCGGCAAGCCGCCCGGCGTGTACCACCGCCACTTCGCGTCCGAGCACGTCCATCACCGTCACGCGTATGGCGGTCTCCTCGGCGAGCGCTAGCGGGATCGTCATCGTGCCCGCTGCCGGGTTCGGATAGGGCGCGTCCAGCACCGCTCCGCTCGGTGCTCCCGGCGGCGTGGCGCTCTCCTCGCTCACGCTCACCGACCCGCGCGTGCGCCACACGCCCGCGTCCGTTGCCGCCACCAACCGCCCCCGCCCGTCGATGAGGAGTTCGTTGACCTCGTAGCGCCCGAAGCCCTCGGCCGCCTCCGTCCACGACTGGCCTCCGTCCACGCTGTAGGCGAACGTCCCCTCCGTGCGCTCAAGCGCGGCCCACAGCGTCCCGTCCGCCGCCACAGCCACGTGCGGGTTCGCCTCACCTTCGATGTACTCGTCGTCGGGGAACGTGTAGAGCACCGACCAGCTCGCACCGCCGTCGCGGCTGACGAGGATGCTCGGCAGGTCGTTGGAGGTCGCGTAGAGCGTGCCGTCAGGGCCTTGGGCGAGCCGCTCCCAAATGCGTCCGGGTACGCCGCTTCCCTCCGACCACGTCACGCCCCCGTCGTCCGAGTACCGGATGCGCCCCAGGAACCCCACCACCACCCGTCCCGCGTGCGGACCCGCTCGCAACTCCGTCACGCTGTACGCGTCCCGGAAGCCCGTCCCTCCCCAGTCTGTGCGCCGGCTCCACACCTGCCCCCCGTCCGTGCTCGCCCACAGCACCCCGCCCACCCCGGCGGCGAAGAGCACGCCCCCCAGCGACGGGTGCGCCGTCTGGCAGAAGTCGTTTACCCCCGCCCGCAGCGGCTCGTCGCCGAGGCCGTCGCCGTCGGTGTCCTCCTCGGCGCGCAGCCACGTCACGCCGCCGTCGGTGGAGTAGCTCATCCCCGTTGTGGCGAAGACGCCGTCCGGCGATACTGAAAGTTGATCATCGGGCCCCGGGTTGATGGTCTCGTTGTAGGCGGGGCCGAAGAAGGGCTGATCCGGCGCGAGGCGGAAGATGTTGACTCCTGCAGACATCCAGAGGGTGTCGCTGTCTTGACGAAGCGCGATGGCATCGGTCCGGGTGAAGCCGTTGGAGCGGTCGGCTCCGGCGCCGAGCGAGTCCCAGACCACGGGGAGACCCTGCGCGCGCGCGTAACCGCCCACCAGGAGCAGCAGCGCGCAGGCGATTGCGAGCGGTCCCGTCCGCCTCATCGCACCACCGTCAGCCGCGTGGTCGTCGCGCCGCTAGGCTGCTCAGCGCGCACCACGTAGACGCCCGCAGCGAGCGAGCGCGTGTCGAACGCGAGCGTATGGCGGCCTGCGGCGAGCCGCCCGGCGTGCACCACCGCCACCTCGCGCCCAAGCACGTCCACTACCGTTACGCGCACGACGGCCTCCTCGGCGAGCGCCACGCCCACCGTCGCTCGTGCACCGGCTGGGTTCGGCCACACCGTCACACTTTTCTGCGCTGGCATCGCCCGTGCCGTTGCGCCACCAGCGCGCGCAGCACCTGCTGGAACGCGTCCCACCACAAACGCGAACGCCTCGCGTGCCGCAGCCGTCGCTTCGTGATCCGGGGCTAGCGCAGCCAGCTCCGCCCACGACGCCTCCGCCGCGGCGAAGTCCTCGGCGTCCATCCAGGCATAAAACGCGGTCTCGGGCCCTACGATTTGCGCCTCAAGCATCGGGTCTTCGTCCCCAAAGATGGCCGTGTCGAAGACTGAACCACCGAAATCAGCCGCACGGAGCGAGGCCGTTCTTACGGTAAGGTCTGCTGCCACCGCCACGGCCGCTTCGGTCTGACCGAGGTCGGCGAGCGCCCCGGCGAGTGCTGCCAGCGCCGCGTGCTCGTGTACCGCCCCGCGCTGTCGCGTTTCCCCGTCAAGGAATCGCAATGTCTGGCGCTGAGCCGGCGCGTCGAGCTCGGACGTAAGCCGCCCAAGCCGCGCGAGGCTGCTCGTAGCCTCGGGGGTGCCAGGGTAGCGGCGAGCAAGGTCTGCGAACGCGAGCGCCGCCTCGTTCGTGCGGCCCTGTGCGCGCAGTGCATCAGCCTCCGCGAGCGCGTAGAAGGCTTCTGCCGACGCCCCCCCCTGACGTGTAGGGACGCTGTCCACATCCTCAATCGTACATCCCTGTCCGAAGGTAGGTTCGTCCAGACAGTATGACGTGTAGAAGAAAGCGCCGCCGTTCGACGCGTTGGGAACAGGCTCCCCGCCGCCCCAGAAGTCGGCGTTCATGAAGAGGTCGGCCCCGCTTCCAAAGACCCTTACTTGAGAGGCATCGTTGTCGCGGATAGTGTTGAAACGGTGCGCGTTGGCTCCTCCCGCGTTGATGGTCGAATTGCTGTTGATGCGCAAGCCTTCGCGATCATTGGCTTCGACGAGCGCATAGCCGTCGGTAGCGGCGCTAGCGCAGAAGGGCGCGCTGCAGCCGCCCTGCTCTCCCAGGATGGCTGTACCACGCGAGGCCGCCAATATCCCGCGCAGCCCGTTATCTGATATCTCCGCGGGGAAATTCTCCTCAGCTTGGCGAATGAACGCGGTAGCGCGGTTGAGCACAGAAATGCCGTCACCAAGGTTGTTGACGAACCGACTGCTTCGCACACGCGCCGTTGCCCGGTTGACTAGGCCTAGTCCTCGTCCAGTCATATCGCGCACCTCGACGCGCTCCATGTCAAGCAGTGTGTTTTGCCCATACGCATAAATCCCACCGACGCCCGAGCCAATTGGAGTCGTGATACGCAAGTCGTTCATAACCACGCTAGCGTTGTTGAGCGACACGGCATAGTCGTCAAGACACGCACCCGTCCCGCATGGATTGCTTACGCCCGTGATGCTACCGCCGGACAGGATACCACTGCTCCCCGACTCAAAGCGAATGCCGCCCCAACCATTGCCATTCTGCGCTTGGAACGCCACACCGCCGGCATCGAACGCACCCTCGACTACGATCTGAGCACCGTTTGTGAACTCGTAGTCGCCTGCTCCTCGCAAGCGAAGAGTCTGGTTAGCAAGCACACGGAGGTCGTCGCGGAAGACAATGTCACCACCCACTGGTACGTCGATCCCGCCCCACCCTTGCGTTGGGTTGGCAGCAGCTAGTGTGATGCCGGATACATCCAACTTCCAGTCTACTACAAGCTTGCTACCCGGCTGGAAGGACATGGTCTGCCCGGGTAGATCCCAGACTGTTAAAGCTGGGTTAAATGAACCATTCTGTCGGATCACTACATCTCCATTCATGAACGTCCAGTCACGTAGACGGGGTGTTACGAAGTCGGCAGGGTCATCTGTTGTGGGAGGATTCAGCAAATCGTACGCACCCGTTTGCGGCGTCCAGAAGACTGGCCAGTCAAGATTTCCAGTTCCCACGACTGCTTGGACTTGCCTGATGTTGTAGGGAAGAATCCAACGTTTCTGGTCGTCTCCCGTGAACACCTCCTCGATTCCTCGAAATGTGTTTTGTGGTGGCAAACCAAACTCCCCGGCAAATCCAAACGGTGACGACCAAAGTTTGGTGCCGTCGTATATCAACCGTAGATCTTGCTGCTCACCGGTGATGTTCGGACAGTAAAATTCGTAGCCGTTGGTACGGTCAGGAGCCGCACACGCCCTATACGTATATCTGTACTCGACCCCGTTCTGATCGGTGATGATGAACGTGAGCATCCGAGACGCTGCCGTGGTTCCTCCCAAGTCTGCAACTGGGCGCGGATAGTTCACGACACCATCGCCAGTCTCGGCCGACCAGTTTGAGTTCCCGAGGGAGGTGTCCGCCTCCGTAATCAACGAGGTGTGCGCTAGGCCGCCTTGTTCGCGCCAGACTTGTATTGACAAAGCTGGAGGGGTGTCGCTAGGGTCTTGGTCGATGATACACAGGATAATCTCAATCCCAGATATCCCTCGGCAATCCCACGTGCCATCTGGATTCACCCCAGGCGGCGACCACGCTTCCTGAGCGAAGCTGTAGGGCGCTCTTCCCAAACAAAACACAGTGAGAACGAGGAACAGGTGTGCAAGCGAGCGTATCGAAAACGGCACAAATGACCTCAGACAGGAGTGAATAGCCTTGAACTGACCGACTAGCGGCCGGGCAAACTATCGTACTGTCAGGCAACGCACACTTCAAAGGCACATCTGTGTCCCCTGCACGCGAGAGGTAGTGCAAACATGAGTGCGTAGACTGGTTCAATGGATCCAAGTCTTGCAAAGCAACACCATCAAGATGACGATGAGGCGTCACCCAACATCAGTCTGTCGGTAGCCAACGTTCATTCCCGCGTGATCATCACGTTCGTCACGGAGCGTGCGTAGGCCCCGAAGACGCCGAGACCGCCCTCGATGTTGGTGGCGATGTTCGGGATCTCGCCCGGCGAGAGCGTCGTCGGCTGAAACTGCGCCGCCTGCGTTGAGATGAAGTCGCTCAGGGCGTCGTCCACAGCGCTTGCTGCGAGTTCGTGGAAGCCGTAGAAGCTGAACGCCAGCCACGGCACCGACACGTCGAGCGTCCCGTCGGCGTTCTCGATGTAGCGCTCCTCGTTCAGCAGCGGCGAGGCACCAAAGACGGCCTCCTGGAGAAACTCGCGCCGGTCGTTGAGGTCGTCAGGGTCCTCTGCGTCGAACTCGTCGTAGATCGCGCGCGGGAGCGGCGTTAGGTCGTCAGCATTAGGGTTGCCGACCTGATCTGCGGCGAGGATGGAGAAGATGTAGATCGTCTGCCGCCCCGGAAACGAACTCGGTGTCACGCGGACGGTCGGCTGCTCCTCGACCGACTGGTAGGTCGCCGGGCTGAACGGTGCGCGGACGGTCGTGAACGTATCGGGCACCACCGTCTCAGCACGGATTGGGTCGAAGCCGGGCACGTCGATTAGCAGCCTGTAGCGGGCGTTCGGCACGACCTCGGCCACGCCCTTTTCAGAGTTGGGTAGGTATCGTCCAGGACGCCCCGAAATGAAGTAATTCACGACCTCGGCTACGTCCCCGTTGCCGTCAAGCCGCTGCAAGACAACGGTCGCATCGTTGACATCGCGCGCGACATCCGGGTCGAACACCGCGTCGATAGGCACCGTTGTCGAGAGCAGGACCGGTGGCACGGGGGCCAGGGCCTCCATGATGGCCTCGACCACGATCAGGTCTTCGTAGGGGTCGTTGCCGTAGGTGTCGCACGAGGCGAGGCTCACCGCGAGCACGGCGCACAGGGTAAGAACGAGGGTACGCATAGGGCTGTCGGCATTCAGCGGGGAAGCAATCGCGCGTTTGATGCAGAGCTCGGCGGACTCGGCATCGGGTGCCCGCGAGATCCGCTCGGCGCTTGTCGCTGCAGCTAGAAATCCAGCGAGAGGGCGATGTTGGGGAGGATCGGGAGCTGCTCGACGGCCGACTCCTCGACGGGGTTGGTGTCGAAGCTGTAGGTGTAAAACCAGACGTTGCGCCGGTTGTAGAGGTTGAGCACCTGCAGCGTGAGCTCATAGTCGGCGAACCCGAAAAAGCGGCCGGTCTTCGTGAAGCCCACGTCCACGCGGTGGTAGGCGGGCAGCCGCTCCGTGTTGAGGAGCGGCGAGTAGAGGCCGTTGAGGTCGTTGCTAGAAAACGGGTTGTTCTGAAGGCTGAAGCGCGCCTGCGGCAACGTGTAGGCCTGCCCGGTCTGGTAGATGCCGGCGGTCGTGAACGTCCAGTCGCGACCGATGTCGAGGTCAAGCACGAGCGTCACGTCGTGGAGGCGGTCGAATTTCGGCGGGTAGAAAAGAAACTCGCCGGTGTCGGGGTCTTCGTTGACGCCGGGGAAGAGCCCGTCTTCGGGGAAGCGGCGGCGCGTGGTACTCAGCGTGTAGCTCGCGAGGCCCGTGACCCGCCCGACCTGCTTTTCGGCGAGCAACTCGATGCCGTACGCGTAGCCGTCGCCCACGCGGAAGAGGTCGCGGTAGCTGAAGCCCGCTGCGTCTTGCAGGACCGGGTTGATCTCGAAGAGGTCGTCCATCGAGCGGTAGTAGATCTCCGCGTCGAACGCGTAGCCGCGCGCGGGCTTCGTCTTGAGCCCAACGACGACCTGGTCGGACATCTGCGGGTTGAGCCCCGTGTCGGTCATCACCCACACGTCGAAGCCGGAGAAGGACTCGTTGGAAATGAGCGAGAGGAACTGCGAGTAGCGCCCGTAGGCGAACTGCAGCACGGCGTTGTCGCCGAACTTGCGCTCCAGCTGCGCGCGAGGTTCGAGGCGGACGTACTCGCCGGAGCCGTGGTAGCTCACACGCAGCCCCGTCGTCAGCTTCCAGTTGGCTGTCGGGCGGTAGACGGTCTGGCCATAGGCCTGGAGGTAGTTCGCCTGGAGGTCCGAGAGAAACGACGGCTGGTTGTCGAAGGTGTCTTCGAGGAAAAGCGACAGATTGCCTGCCCAAACGCCCACCATCGTCTCGAAGCGCGCGCTCGGCAACCACTCCAGGTCGGAGCGCAGTGAGAAGTCGGTGGCGGTGTTGTCGCGCGTGAACTCGGTACCCGCGAACTGACCGATGGGGAAGTTGAAATATTGCGAGGCGGTCGCGTTCGTGCGGATGAAGACATTCTCGGAGAGGATGCGCGTATAGCCGAGGCTGAGCGTGCGGTTGCCGTAGTCGAGGATGAAGCGCGCGTCGTCGAAGATGGGCACGTCGACGCGGTCCTGGCCGAGATAGGTCGAGATCGAGAGCTTATCGCGCGGGGTGAGGTCGAGCGCCACGCGGGCGTTGACGTCGTAGAAGTAGTAGCTGTCAGGGATGCCCGTGAGGTCGGCCGAGCGCAGGGCTGCCAGCAGCGGTTCCACCGTCGAGCGACGCGCCGCGACGAGCCACGAGCCGCGCGCGTTGCCCACCTTGAGCGGCCCTTCGAGGCCGACGCGCGAGGCGAGGAGCCCCACGCCGAGGCTCGCGTCGAACTCGTTGCGGTTGCCTTCGCGGTTGTAGATGTCGATCACCGAGCCGAGCCGCCCGCCGTAGGGAGCCGGGTAGCCGCCCTTGTAGAGCCGCACGTCCTTGATGGCGTCCGTGTTGAAAATCGAGAAGAAGCCGAAGAAGTGCGTCGGGTTGTAGACGGTCGTGTTGTCGAGGAGGATGAGCGTCTGGTCGGGCGAGCCGCCGCGGATGTAGAGCTTCGAGGAGAAGTCGTTGGCCGCCTTCACGCCAGGCAGCAGTTGGATCGAGCGGAAGAGGTCGTTTTCAAACGCCGACGGGATGCGCTGCACGAGCGCAATGGGCACCTGCTGCACGCCCACGGCGCGCTCTTCTTCGATGGGCAATTCGGCCTCGACGGTAACCTCCCCCACGATGGACGCCTCAGGCTCCAGGTCGATGTCGAGGCGGCGCGTTCCGGCTTCGAGGGTCAGCGTGCGCGTCTGGTCGGCATAGCCGATGTAGGAGAAGCGCAGCGTGACCTCGCCGGGCGCAAGTCCGGATAGCGTGTAGAACCCTGACGTGTTGGTCGTCGTCCCACGCGTCGTGCCCGCGACAGTGATGGTCGCCTGGATGAGCGTCTCTCCAGAGCGGGCGTCGCGGACGTAGCCGTTGACGGTCGCCCGCTGCGTTGGGGCGCGCTCGGGCGTGCTCTGTGCGAACCCGGGCGGTGCGAGGAAAACGAGGGCCAACGTCAGCGCGAGGAGCGCGCGAGTAGAAGACATGAGGCAGAGCGGAAGAATAGCGCTCCAGGTGGAGAGGCTCCACCAGAGAGGAACGCTAGCACAAAGAAGAGCCAGAGCGAGGAGATGCCAGAGCAGCTGACGCGGTTAACGGAGCAGCCGCCACCGGGTTAGCCGTAGTTCGTGAAGGTTGCGTAACGAACGTCGGCAACGGTGGGTCGCCTCCATGAACGATTAGACGGTCGCAACAAGCGACCCGATGGCAGAGATCACGCGCCTCAACGCGCCCACCCCCTATCTTTGCGCGGCCAACCCCCCACCACCTTGCGCGACCGTCTGCCCTTTTCCATGCCGACACGTCTCAGCGTCTTGCTGAGCCTCGCGCTCCTCGCCGCCTGCGGCGACGCGACAGTGCCAGCCCCTTCGCCGGCCGCGCCTGATTCGACCCGCGTCGAGACCGCCGCGTCGGACTCGGCTGCCCTGGCCCGGCTGGACTCGCTGCGCGCCGCTGCTGCTGCTGGCAACTCGCTGGCGGAAACGGGCCTCGACTCGATGCTCGCCGAGCTCGACCTCGACGCGGTGACACCGGGCTCCACCGCACTGGATACCGCCGCGGTCGGCTCGGCCGCCGCGGACGCCAGTACTGCAGATGCCAGCGCACAAGACGCTGCTGCACCCAGTGCCGACAGCGCCGCCGTGCCAGCGCCATCCCCGGTGGCTGCTGCGCAAGCCACGCAGCCCGGCATGGCACCTGCCACGGCGCAAGACGACCGCCTGGCCGAACTCGAGGGCAAGATCGATTCCTTGACGGCCCTCGTCGGCCAGTCGTTACAGCAGCAACGGCAGGCCCGGGCCGCCGTCTCTGACTCGCTAAACCTCGCCGAAAATGCCCAAAACGTCGCCAAAGCGGCACGGGACACGGTCGGACGCCTCGGGTGGAAGATCTTCTTCGCGCTGATCGTTGGCATCACGGCGTTCTACCTGATTCGGCTCGTCACCTTCATCCTCGACACACTGGCGGCACGCACGGCCGAGCGGCGGCTCTTCTACAAGCGACTCATCCCGATCCTCCGCATCGGCATCTGGATCTTCACTGCCTACGTCGTAATCAGCACCATCTTCGGGCTGGGCACCAATGAACTCGTCGCCGCGGGCGCGGCGCTTGGCGTCGCGATCGGCTTTGCCGCGCAGGATGTGCTGAAGAACATCTTCGGCGGGCTCATCATCGTCTTCGACCAGCCGTTCCAAGTCGGCGACAAAATCGCGGTGGGCGGCACCTACGGCGAGGTCGTCGAGATCGGCCTCCGCTCGACGCGTATCGTCACGCCGGACGACAACCTCGTCTCCGTCCCGAACGCGCAGGTGGCCGACAGCCAGGTGTCGAACGCCAACGCTGGCGCGCTCGACTGCCAAGTGGTCACCGACCTCTACCTCCCCGGATGGGTGGATGTCCACCAGGCTAAGCAGATCGCCTACGAGGCCGCGGCCACGTCGAAATACGTGTATCTCGACAAGCCCATCGTGGTGATCTGCAAGGACGCGTTCAAGGAGACGTTCCTGCTGCACCTCAAGGTGAAGGCCTACGTCCTGGACACACGCTACGAGTTTCTGCTCATGAGCGATGTCACGGAGGCAGCGAAGGATGCCTTCCGCAAGGCTGGCTTGCTCGAACCGATGCCGGTGCGGTCCTACCTGGTGGAACCAGATACGCCACCAACGGCTGCCGATCCCAAGACTACGTCGGCCCGTGGCGACGGGGCGACCCGCCCGCAGAGCGCCCCTGGTACCGTCTAGCCTTCAGGCTGCGCCCACCCTATCGCCCTCATGGACGACGTTCATATCCCTTCGGAGCCCCAGGCGCGCAACGCCGACCGCCTCGCCGTCTGGCTCACCGCCACCGACGGTTTCGCTCGCGCGCACCTATCCACCATTCGCGCATCCCTAGATGCGACCGTGTGCACCCCGCTGGTCGTGCTGTTGACCGACCTCGGCGACGCGCACCGCGCGCACCTAGACACACTCCCGACGGGCACAGATCAAGCGCTCCCGGACCGCCGCGCGCTGTGGGCGATGCTCACGCGGTATCGCGTCCTCGTGGAGGAGCAGGTGCTCGCACCGATTCAGGAAGCCCTTGCCCAGAGAAACGTAGCCGAGCGGGTCGAAGCGGCCGCGTTTTCGCCGTTTGGACTGCTGCAGGGCTTCCCCGCCGACATCCCAGGCCGGCTGACGCGCCGGGAGCCCGACGACTTGTTGCACCCTACCCCGGGCGACTCCACGCGTATCCGTCTGCGCAAGACGGTTGCCCAGCAGCGCCGAGCCGTCCGTTCGCAGCAACGCACCCTCACCAACGGACTCCGTACGCTGGTCCGGAAGGAACCGCGCCCTGCTCCGTTGCCTGAGCAGACCGTCCACCTCCGGGCTCTCCTCGACTACCACGCCCATGTGCGTCTCGCGGGCGTCTTCGCGTCCCTGCATGAGGCTGCTCAGCAGAGCATAGCCACAACCCTTGCCGATGTCACAGAAGCGCTCGACGGGTGGCTGCACGCCGTACTGCGCGCCGAGGCCGCGCTCGACCGGGCCATGCTGCACGACCTCGAGCTAGCCTGGCCGGACGAGGTAGTCGTGCGCGTGACGAAGGGTGCTCGCGCGGAGGACGACCTCGCCGCAGCCCTCCCTACGGATCCGCTTTCTGAGGACGAAACCGCCCTCGTACGCGCAGCACTCGACACTGCGCTGGTGCTCCAGCGTGCCCTCGATGATGCCCGTACGCTCGACGTCGCGCAGAGGTGTACCGAAGCCCACGCGGCACTCGACGCGGCTCATGCCGTGCTTCAGAACGACATCGACCGTAGCTCGTCGTACGGGCTACGGCCGGCGCGGATGCTCCCCCCCGAACCCCAGCGACCTGCCACGAGGGCCGCGGTGCGGGCGCAAGACTGGAAAGACTGGTACCCGAAACTGGGCGCACGGCTCGCACTCATGCGCACGCTTCTGGACTTGCGCGCCCTCATGCTTGCCGAGCTCGATGGCCTCGTTGGCCGGGTGGGTCAGAGCGGCCTGCGCCCCGTCCTCAGCGCCGTGCAGGACGTGGTAGACGACCTCCTAACACTCAGTCAGGCCGCCGAAGACGCCTGCCAGACAGCCGCCGCCGACGACGATGTCGCGGGGCTGACCACGGCGCTACGGGCGCTGCTCGGCGAAGCCGTAAACAAGACCGAGGGGCAGCTGGTCCGTCGCCTCCAGACGAGCAGCTTGTCGTCCGCGCTCGAACGCGGCCTCGCCGCGGCTGAGACCCGCATCGCCGATGCCGTAAACGCGCTACCCGAGCATCTGTCGGTCGCGGCAGACCTAGAAGACCGCCCGCTCGATCCTACCAAGAAAGCAGAACGAGCCGTCGTGCGCCCGATGGCACGCACCGTTCTGGACCAAAGCTTCCTCGCACGCCTCGGGGAAGGCGGGGAAGCGCTCAAGCAGCCGCTCTTCCGCGTTCTCGCCAAGGCCGAGGAGGTCCAGTCGGCTGTCCATTACAATCTCGACGCCGCGCTTGAAGAACTAGGCAGCACGCTTCCGGAGAGCACCAAGACGGTTGCCCCATCCGTAGTGCCAGGCGCGGAAGATGGAAGCGAGGTGGACCTGCTCGCCATCGCTCCGGCGAGCGTAGAGGATACGGCGGAGGACGAGTTCGACAGCAAGGCGACCACGAGTGAAGTGACGGGTGAGGTGGGAGCGGAGCCGCCACGCACGGCCAAGCCGTCTGCATCCACTCCACCGGCAACGCCAGGCTCAAGCACACCAAGCGACCTGGAGGCTAGTGGATCCACTGGCGAATCGGACACGGTGTCAGCGGCTGAGCGCATTGCCTCTGCGCGCGAGCTAACGGTGGCGGGCCTCGCGCGTGCAGCAGAGCGGCTGGCAGGCATCGTGGAGCCGCTGCACGATCCATGGACCGGGTTTCTCGGTCAGGCTACCCAGATTTTCGAGCGACGCTGGGGGATGCTGCACCAGCGCATCGAGGTAGCGGGCGTGGAGGGGCAGTTCATGGACATGAAGCTGCGCGTCGCCGACGAGGGCGCTCGGATGGGCCGAGAGGCCCAGAACCGTTTGCGCATCGTGGGCAAGCGGGTTGCCTCCGAGGCCCGGCGGCTATGGAAGCAGGCCGTGTCGCTCATCCGGCGGGGACAAAGCGCAGCGGGGCTCACCCAGAACGTAGCCGCGCGGCAAGCTACGCTGGATGCCCTTGGCGAGATCACAACCATCCGGCAGCGTCTCCCACTCGTCTACCGTCGTTTGTTCTCGTTCGACCCAATCGCCGACCCGTTGCTGCTTCAGGGGCGCGACGCCCAACTAAAGACGTTGGATGGCGTACTTAATCGGTGGCAAGCACAGCAACCCTCCAGTGCGGTCGTGGTCACCGGCCCGATGGGCGGGGGCGCGACCTCGTTCCTACGCGTAGCTGCGGGCACACTTCTGACCGGCCTTCCGGTACACCGCGTCGATCTTATCGAGCGCCTAGCCGACCCCGACCGCCTAGCGCTTGCGCTTGCTGAAGCATTCGAGATCGACTTGTCTCAGGACGAGGACACGAGCCTGTCGCGGCTGGGACGGTTAGAGCGACACCTCCTCGCGGGTCCAGATGCACCGAGACGCGTGTGCCTTCTGGAGCACCTCGAGCACCTGATGCTCCGGACGGGCGGCGGCCTCGCCCCGTTGGAGACGGTCCTGACGTTCCTCAGCCGTACCGATCACCGCGTTCTCTGGCTAGCCACGATGAACGAGTCGGCCTGGCGCTTCGTAGCTCGGACCGCGCCCGCACTCACGGGCCTGGTGACGCCGCTCCCCTTGCCCTCCCTGGACCGAGCTGCCCTCGAAGCGCTGATCCTCAAGCGCCACGCTCGCAGCGGCCTCCCGCTCACGTTCGACGAGCCGCAGGCGCCCGCGCCCCTCCTGGTACGTCGCCTCAAGGGAGCCAACAACGACGCCACGCGGCAAGACCTGCTTCGCGCCGACTACTTCGACCGGCTGGCCCGCGCCTCTGGCCGCTCCATTGCGCTGGCCCTCTTCTACTGGCTCCGCAGCCTCGACTTCGAGTCGGCCGACGACCACCTCACCGTCCGCTCTCTTCCACCGCTGGATTTCGGCTTTCTTGCGGGCTACGACCTGCCAAGGGCGTTTGCACTGAAGGCGTTACTTCAGCACGGTACGCTCACGCTGAGCGAGTACCAACGCGTCTTCCGCTCCACGCCGCGGGAGGGCTACCTCCTGTTCGAGTCGCTGGCGAACGAGCTACTCATCACGCGTGCCAACGGCACCACCAACGGCGCGGCGCCGGGCGCACCGGTGGGGGTGCGCCTCGGGGAGCGATACCGCATCCACCCGCTCTTGGTGCACCCCGTTGCTGAAGCGCTCCGAAGCCGGAACATGATGTAGAAGCACCCCGAAACCTGTCGGCCTACGCTTGAAATCAGGATGGTGCGGACGTGTGCGCCCCCCACACCGCCCGTCCTTACTGCTCAGTCAGCGTTTTCTTGAGTTGCTGGATCGTGTCCACCGGCGTCGGGTCGACGCCCTGGAGCATCGCGAGCCAAAAGGAGACGAAATCGCCAAGTTGGAGCAGAGAGAACATGCGGCCGAGGCGCGTTGAGCCGTCGGCTGAGGCCTCGTTCCACGACGCCACACTGTCGCCGAGCAAGCCTTGCGTGATCGTCATGCGCTTCTGGATCTGCGCGTGATCGCTCTCGTCGCGAAGCACCACGACAGCCATTTGCTGCGAAATCGACACAGGGGCCGCCTCGAAGCCCATGATTTCGTTGTGGTTGAGCTCGGCAAAGAGATTGCCCACTGCCGGCGCCTTTGCGTTCTCATGGATTTGGGTGCGCCAGCGGAGGTTGACCGCCTCCAGAAAACCCGTACCGCTGTAGATCACAGCCAGCTTGCCATAGAGCACCTCCGCGAGATCGAACGCGGCGTTGCCGTCGGTGTCGGCCATGCGTTCCGCGCGCGCGCTGGCTTCGCTGAGGGCGGCGTCGAGAGCGGCATCGGGCAGGTCGGTCATGCCCAAGGCGCGCGCAAGACGAAGCAGCACCGAGAACGAGTACCCGAGTGCAGCGCGGGGCTGCAAGCCGCCCGGCACAACAACGTGGGCGAGGTTGTGGGCCTTTGCCTCGTCAAGGAGCGTCCCGCCTGTGGTGACGCAGAGTACGGTCGCGCCGCGATCGAGGGCCTGGCGGAAGGCCGAGAGGGTCTCCTCGGTACCGCCGGAGTAGCTCGACGCTACGACGAGCGTCTTCGGCCCCACAAACGCGGGAAGTTCATAGCCCCGGACCACCGACATGGGCACCGGACTGGTCGCCTCGCAATAGGTTCGTGTGAGGTCGCCACCGATGGCTGATCCGCCCATGCCGCACACAACGACCGCGTCGAAGTCGGTGGCCGACCAGCTAAGGCCTTCTACGGAAGCGGCCCGGGTCCAGCCTTCGCGGAAGTGGTCAGGAAAGGCACACACAGCCCCGAGCATATCGTCGGGGTCGAGGCGGTCGAGGGCAGCGGCGAGGTCGAACGTTGTCGTGGATTCCATCGGAGAGAGACAGAGGCGAGAGCGCGGGTAAGCGAAGCCAGCCAGAGAGCCGGGTCGTAGTGGTGGGGCAATCTACGTGCCCGTAGCCCCAGATCGCGTTCACCTGGCTGCCTCCGTCAACCGGAACGCGCCGCCAGCGTCTCCTGGACAACCTCCTGCACGCGTGCCGTCGTGAACGGCTTGCCGAGATAGCCGTCGAAGCCGCAGCGCAGGAACCGCTCGCGGTCGCCCGGCATCGCGTAGGCCGTCACCGCCAGGATCGGCGTGTTCTCGTACCCCGAAAGGTCCCGTAGGGCGTTGAGCACGTCCACCCCGTCGCGTTTCGCCCCGAGGTTTACGTCCATGAGCACGAGGTCGTACGCGTGGAGCTGTGCCAGACGCAACGCGTCGGTCTCGCTCGCCACGGCGTCGAGACGGTAGTGCGGGCCGAGGGCATAGTGCAGCATGCGCTGTGCATCCGCACTGTCCTCCACAGCAAGCACGCGGGCTTCCGAGGCGTCCTCGGCACCGACCTCCCCTCCACGTTGTCCCTGTCGGTCGTCGTTCACGGGTGCGATCTGTGGCTCTCCCTCCACGCTCGGGAAGGTGACCGTAAACGTAGCGCCCGCCCCACGCACGCTTTCCACGTCGATGGTTCCCTCCATGAGCTCGACGAGCCCGCGCGTGATGGCGAGGCCGAGGCCGCTCCCTTCGTGCGTGCGTGCGATGCCCGTAGACTCCTGGGAAAAGCCTTCAAAGATGAAGGGCAAGAAGCTCGGACTGATCCCGATGCCCGAATCGCGCACGGCGATGTGCACCCCTCCGTCGCGCTCTGACAGCGTCACCTCGACGCCACCCATTTCGGTGAAGCGGATAGCGTTGTCGAGCAGGCTAGCCATGACACGCTGAAACAGCGTGGGGTCGAGGATGGCTCGGGCCGATCGTTCGGGCATGTTCAGCTTTACGACCAGCCCTTTCTCGTCGGCGGCGGCAGCGTGCAACCGAATCGCCTCGCGCACCTCGCGACCAACGTCGAGGTCGGCGGCGCGCACCTCCATGATCCCTGCCTCCAACGTGGCGAGGTCCAATATGCCATTCAGCAGTCGGAGAAGACGGGTCCCGCTCCGTTCGATCACGCTCACCATCTCGCGCTGCTCGTCCTGAGCCGACTCCGCCAGCAACGCCGAGAAGCCAATGATGCCGGTCAGCGGTGTCCGGAATTCATGGCTCATGTTCGACAGGAAGCTCGCGCGGAGCTGCATCATGGCCTCGGCCTGTTCGCGTGCGGCGACGAGTTCGCGCTCGCGCCGGTGCTGCTCGGTAAGGTCGCGAAGGCTGCACCGGATGAGCGGGGGCGCCTGGCTGAGTGGGCTGAGTCGCAGTTCGCAGACGATGTCGCCCCCCTCCGCGTCGCGGCAGGTCCATTCTTCCGTGAGCGCATGCTGGCTGGCCTGCTGCAGCAGCATCGTCAACCGATCTGCAGAGACGACGCCACCGGGCTGCCAGGGCGGGCTGATGATGTCGAGCGGCTGTCCCAGAAGCGATTCGGTAGCGCGGCCGAGTAGTGCTCCGGCGTTCTGGTTAGCCTGCACGATGCGCCCTTTATCGAGGTCCACGACGAGGATGGCTTCCGGCGCCGTCTCGACGAGGGCTCGGTGGAGTCGGTCCTTGGTGCGCGCCTCGCCCTCGGCAGCACGCTGCGCGGTAAGGTCGATCCCGATCAGGTGCGCGGCGTCGCCGTTGTCGTATTTGTGCGCCACCACCATCAGGTGACGTGCCACCCCGCCGATGGAAGGTGCGAGGTCGCACGTCGCCTGCTCCTCGTCGCCCGCGAAAAACTCCCGGAGGAACGCCTCCAGGGTGTGCCCAGCGCCGAGGAAGTCGATGGGTTGGTTGATGAATTCGCCCGGTGACAAATCGAAGAGCGCCGCAAGCTGCTCGTTCACTTCGAGGTAGCGAAGGTCGCGGCTCACACGCGAGATGGTGCCGGGCAGCCCTCGCATGAGCGACCGCAGCCGGTCGTGTGTGCTGCGGAGATCGTCGGTGGCGTGGTGCAGTGCGGTGACGTCCTCTGCGGCGCCGTAGACGCGCTCGGTGACCCCGGCGCGTGCCACCGGCTGTGCCCAAAACCGGATCCAGCGGACGCCCTGACTGGGCGTCACGATCCGGATCTCTCCGTCGATGCGCTGACCCGCACGGAGGTCGCGGGCGAAGCCTTGCGCTTTCGACTCGTCCTCCGCAAAGATGTAGCGGCAGACGTCGCCATCGCCTTCTTCGAATTCAAGGAGGCGCTGAAGCGCGGGATTCACCCACCGCAGGCTTAGCTGGCCCTGATCGTGCGTGTGGAGGTCGAAGGCCAGCCCCGGTGTCAGCTCCGAGACGGCGCGGTAGCGCGCCCGCTCCTGCCGGAGCCATTCAACCTCACTGCGGAGTTGGTGGAGCTCGTCCGAGGGAAGCCGCACGGCACCAGAGGCGCCGAGCCGAGCTGTGGCAGCGAACTCAGGAAGCATACCTGAAAGAGATGGGGTGAGCGAGGCGCTGCGAGAAAACAGCGGACTGACGGGGTACACTGCATTTATCGTCCGTTGCGCCGCCCGCTTAAGGACGAACCACGCGACGACTGAGTATCTTGCCTGCTCTCTTCTCCGACCTCCCAGCGCATGCTCGATCCCGCTTTCGTCCGCCAGCATCCTGACCGCGTTCGTACCGCCATGCGAGACAAGCGCGCAGGCGACCCGGCCCTCGTCGATGCGTTCCTGGCAAGTGACGCAGAACGCCGGGAGTCGCAGACGGCTTTGCAGGACGTGCAGCAGCGGCTCAACGAGACGAGCCGCCAGATCGGCCCGCTCATGAAAGCGGGAAAGCGCGAGGAAGCCGCGCCATTGCTCGCGCAGTCCAACGAGCTCAAAGCCCAGAAAAAGGCCCTCGAAGACGCCGCTCGTGTTGCTGGCGAGGCCCAGCAGCGGCTCATGCTGGAGTTGCCCAACGTCCCACATGAGAGCGTTCCTGTGGGCGCGACCGATGAGGACAACGTCGTGGTGGCCGAGGTCGGGCAGAAGCCCGACTTCAGCGCCTTCAGTGGGGACTTTCAGCCGCTGCCGCACTGGGAGTTGCTCGACAAGCACGGCCTCGTCGATTTCGAGCGGGGCGCGAAGGTGGCCGGTGCAGGCTTTCCCTTCTACATCGGGCAAGGCGCACGCCTGCAGCGGGCGCTCATCCAGTTCTTCCTCGACCAAGCCGTTGCGCACGGCTACATCGAGATGCAGCCGCCGCTCGTCATCAACGAGGCTTCGGGCATTGGGACTGGTCAGATTCCCGACAAAGAAGCCATGATGTACGAGGCCGAGCGCGACGGCCTGTTCCTCATCCCCACGGCCGAGGTGCCCGTCACCAATTTCTACCGCGACGAGATCTTCGACGCGGACGCATTGCCGGTAAAGTACGTCGCCTACACCCCGTGCTTTCGCCGCGAGGCGGGCTCCTACGGCAAGGACGTGCGCGGCCTCAACCGGCTCCACCAGTTTGACAAGGTAGAACTCGTTCAGTTTGTGCGGCCCGAGGACAGCTACGACGCCCTCGAAGCACTACGCCAGGACGCGGAGCGGGTGCTCGACCTGCTCGAACTTCCCTTCCGACGCCTCCTGATGTGCACGGGCGATATGGGCTTCACACAGGCCAAGAAGTACGACCTCGAGGTGTGGAGCGCGGGGCAGGCCCGCTGGCTCGAAGTGTCGTCGGTGTCGAACTTCGAAGCGTTTCAGGCGCGGCGGGCGCTGATCCGCTATCGCCGCGAGTCCGGGGCCAAGCCCGAGCCGATCCACACACTCAACGGCTCTGGGCTTGCGCTCCCACGCATCGTGGCGGCGCTTCTGGAGAATGGCCAGCAGCCCAACGGCACCATACGCCTGCCCGAGGTGCTCCACGCATACACCGGGTTTGCCACAATCGGAGCATAGGTCTGCTCGCGAGCGGTCCGCACCGTGCAAACGGCTCAGGTTTTCCTGCCAGGAACGTCACACGAGCGTTCCATCGAGCAGCGTCAAAGCCCGCCCAGCGAAGACGGTGGGAGGTTTGATCGGAGGTCTATGTCCCCGCTTCTCTCGCCCCCATAATGGCATCCCGCCATGGACCGCCGCTCGTTCCTAATTCGTCGTCCTGCTACCCCGGCCCTGTCGCCGATGCCCGCGGGCTCGCTCGCTCCGTTTTCCTCGACGGCTGACGCGCCGTGGGACGAGCGCCGGATACGCCACCTCCTCCGCCGGACCGGCTTTGGCGCGACCGTGCTCGACGTGGACGCGTTTCGGTCTTCGTCGGCGCAAAACGCCGTCTCCCAGGTCCTCGATGCCGGGCGTCGGGCGCCCCTGCTGACGACCCCCGACTGGGCTGAACTCGACCGCCCCGAGCGCGGCACGTCGGCCTACAGCCAGTACACGTCCGACAACCGACGCTGGCGGCGCGAATTCGAGCTCGACCTGCTGAGCAGCTACTTCGCGCCGACGCTGCGCGACAAGCTGACGGTGTTCTGGCAGAACCACTTCGTCGCGTCCGTCTTTCGCTACGACCTCGCGCGGCACGCCTTCGTCTATGTGCAGACCATCCGCACGCATGCGCTGGGCAACTTCAAGCAGTTCGTGTTCGACATGGGCCTCACGCCTGCGATGCTGATCTTCCTCGACGGGATCAGCAACGCGGTAGGCATGCCGAATGAGAACTACGCTCGCGAGTTGATGGAGCTGTTCACGATGGGCCTCGAAGGCCCCGACGGGTCGCCCCACTACACGCAGGACGACGTGCGTGAACTCGCCCGGGCGCTCACCGGCTGGACCGTCGACCCGCGCACGCTCGTCGCCGAGTTTGACCCGGCCCGCCACGACAATGGCGCGAAGACGCTCTTTGGCCGCACGGACCAGTTTGACTATGCGAGCGCGATCGATTGGCTGTTCGAGGCCCGTGCGGACGCGATTGCACACTACGTCTGCACGCGGCTCTACGAAGCCTTTGTCGCGGCACCGGCCAACCCTGCCCACGTCGAAACGCTCGCCGCGCAGTTCAAGACTGACTGGGCCATCGACCCTATTGTCGAGCGCCTCCTGCGGAGCGAAGCCTTCTTCGACGCTGGCGTGATCGGCGCACAGGTCTCCGATGCGGTGTCGTTCCTGATCGGCCGCTATCGGGAGACCGGCACCAGCGCGTTGCCGGAGAGCCAACTCGGCAAGCTCAGCCTTCAGCTGGAGCGGCTGGAGCAGCCTTACTTCCAGCCGCCTAACGTCGGTGGTTGGCCGCGCGGACGCGGCTGGCTGACAACCGACTCCCTCCCGAGGCGGTGGACATTGACCGCGCAGAACATGAGCGGTGTGCTCGCCAACGTGCAGGCGCTCGCGCTGACCCTCCCCGACCCGTTCGATGCCCAGACTCTCGCCGTTGATCTCGCGCGTCACCTGCTCGCGGTACCACTCAGCGAAGCGGACGAGCGCGTGCTCGGAGACATCCTCTTGGGAGGCCTGCCCTCGTATGAGTGGAATCCGTCCGACATGGGCGTCCGCCCCCGTTACCTCGCGCTGCTGAGCCACCTCGCCGAGCTTCCCGAATTCCAGCTGACGTAGACGCCTGCTGACCTGCTCGACCGCCTGCTCGATCGCCCTGCACCCAGCCGCTTGCCTCCACACCCATGTGCGACCATCATTCCCTCCATCGCCCCCGCGCCATCGCGCTAGAGGACGGGCACGCGCATGACGCTGACCACCGCATCTGGACGCGGCGCGACTTCCTCGTACGCTCTGGACTCGCGGCCACGGCAGGCGGCATGCTGCTCGGCGGCACCCCGGTACGGACGCTCGCGCAAACGCCCTTTTTGCACCACCTCGCCGGGCTCGAAACCGACCGCGTCCTCGTCCTGATCCAGCTCAACGGGGGCAATGACGGCCTTAACACCATCGTCCCAGTCTCGAACGACCTCTACTACCAGGCGCGCCCCACGCTCGCGATCCCACAGGCGAGCACGCTTCAGCTAACTGATGATTTCGGGCTCAACGCCGAGCTTGGTGCGCTAGAGGAACTCTGGGGCGACGGCAAGATGGCCGTCGTTCAGGGGGTTGGCTACCCTGACCACAACCTCTCGCACTTCCGCTCGACAGACATCGTCGCGACGGCGGACACGGAGTCAGGCACGACCGGCTGGATGGGCCGCGGCCTGCTGGAGGAGTTTCCTGACTACGAGACGAATCCGCCCCCGGCGCCGCCCGCCGTGCAGATTGGCGCGTCCGTGCCCGTGCTTTTCCAGGCGGAGAGCACCAACCTGGCGATGACGTTCGCCAACGCCCAGGCCGTCGAGCGCGTCGCTTCCGGCGTGGCGGCTTATGACCCGGACGATGTTCCGGCGACCCGCTTCGGCGAGGAACTCGCTTTCGTCCGGGCCCTGGCGAACGCATCCGTTATCTACCGAGAGGTCATCCAGCAGGCGTATGAAGCGGGAGCATCGGCCAATGCGCCGGACTACGGCCCGCTCTACGAGATGCCGAAGTCGCTCGCAGCCACGGCACGGCTTATCAAAGGACGCCTCGGCGCGCGCGTCTACCTCGTCTCGCTGGACGGCTTCGACACGCACGCGCGTCAGGCCAACGTGCACACGTTTCTGCTGCGGGCGCTCGGCCAAGCGGTCGACGCTTTCATGAACGACCTCCGCGCCTCCGGCGACGCTGAGCGCGTGGTGGTGATGACGTTCTCCGAATTTGGCCGCCGGCTCGCGGAGAATGGCTCGGGGGGGACAGACCACGGCACAGCCGCACCAACCGTCGTCGTGGGCGACTCTGTGAACGGGGGGATGTTTGGCGGCTTCCCAGACCTCACGGCGCTGGACGACAAAGGCAATCCGGCCAATACCACAGACTTTCGCGCGCTCTATGCGACCTTGCTGGAGCGCTGGCTCGGCCTCAGCGCCGACGCCACTGCGGACGTGCTTGGCGGGACCTATGAGGCCCTCGGCTTCCTCGACGCCGACGCATCGCCGCCCGACCCGACGCCGCCGCCTGACCCGACACCGGAGTTCGTCCGCTACTCATCAGCCTTCCCCAACCCGTTCCGCCAGCGCTCGTCGCTCGCGTTCTCGCTGGAAGAGGCCACCGACGTTGACGTGGCGCTCTACGACACCGCCGGCCGGCGGCTGCGCACGCTTAAACGTGGCGTTCTCGACGCGGGGCGCCACCCCATCACGGTCGAGGGGTCGGGGCTCGCCGCAGGGACCTACTTCGTGCGCCTGGTCGCCTTCACGCAGCCGCTTCGGACCGAGCATACGTGGACGGTGTCGCGCGCTTGACGCAGTCGCCCTCGCTGATCACGCAGCTGGCGACACTGTTGCGTGGCTTGGCAACGTGATCACGAAGCACGTCCCCTCGTCTAGGATGCTCTCGACGGTCAGCGCGCCGCTATATCCTTGGACGACGATGTCGTGGGCGAGCGACAGGCCGAGTCCGGTCCCTTCGCCCGTCGGCTTCGTGGTAAAGAACGGTTCGAAGATGTTGGCCTGAACCGACTCCGGGATACCCGACCCGTTGTCTTCGATACGGATCTCTACGTGCTTGCCCGCTCTGACCGTGGACACAGACACTGCGGGCGTGTACGACGCGTCTGCGGAAGCGGCCCGCTCTCGGGTCGCGTCGAATGCGTTGTCGAGGAGGTTGGCGAGCACACTCCCGAGTTCGCGATGGGCGACGAGCACGTCGCCCGCCTCTTCTGCGAAGCTCCAGTCTAGCGTCACATCGAAATCGGGGTGCTGGGCGCGCAGGCTGTGGTAGGCAATCTCGGCATATTCCCGAACGAGCGGGTTGAGTGCCACCGCCGCACGCGTGCCCTCCCCGCCCCGGGCCAACTCCATCATGCGCCGCACGATGGCATCCACCCGCCGTCCGTGCTTGTCGATCTTTGCCGCACACGCCTTGAGGTCGGCGAGCAAGGCTGAGCGCTCGTCGGGATCGCTTTCAGCTTCGAGCTCGGCGACGAGCTCCTGCGAGAGCCCCGCGAAGTTGGTGACGAAGTTGAGCGGGTTTTTGATCTCGTGCGCGATCCCGGCGGTGAGTTGCCCGAGCGACGCCATCTTTTCGCTCTGGACGAGCTGCGCCTGCGTGCTTTGCAGGTGATCGAGCGCATTCGTGAGCTCCGTGTTGGCGACGTGGAGCTCCTCGCCCCGAGCTTCGAGGCGGCGCGTCTGCCAATAGACTCGACGCGCGTACCGCTCCAGCGTGTAGCTGGCGGCCATCCCGACCACGTTCGCAACGAGCAGTGCCGCGCCCTGCTCCAAGACGTCGAGCCCCGTGGCGACAGGATGCATGGACAACTGAGCGAGGTACGCTGCCGAGATTACGGCGCCCACGAGCGCCGCATGCACGAAGCGCATGCGGATAAGGACATGCACGAAGAACAGCAGCACGATGATGCCTGGGTGGGTGGAGAGCGTCCCAGCGAGCCCCCAGTACCAGCCCACGGCCACCAACCCGAGCCCCGTGACGAGGCTTGCCAGCGCCACGACTGGCGTGAACAGCCGTTGCGCTCGCCTCGCGAACAGCACCGAAACGATGCCCACGAGTGTGACCGCGGTCCCAATGCGGAGGCCCCACAGCGTGCCCGCGTACTCGGGCGCTACCCGGGCGTCCACGAGGCCGTAGGGCACAAGCATCCCGACGCCGAGCAGCAGCAACCATCGCACCTGCCGCCCCATGCGGGTCGTGTAGCCCGTCCAGAACGCACGCTCGGTCGCGGCGTCGGCGAACTGAAGGGTCAACGGATGCAGGCGCATGGCATCCATGAGCGCGGCGATGCGGGTCGGACAATCGGAATGCTCCCAAGGAAGCAATGGTACCCCCTCTGGCGCAAGACGACGACGGACGCTACTACGTGGTCATCAACACTCGGCGATCCGCACCGATACGTTCACCGCCAGGCCGCCCTGCGAGGTCTCCTTGTAGCGATCGCTCATGTCAGCGGCGGTCTGCCGCATCGTCTCGATCACCTCGTCAAGCGTCACCTTCGCCTGGGTGGGGTCTCCTTCGAGAGCAAGCTCGGCCGCGTTGATCGCCTTCACGGCGCCCATCGTGTTGCGCTCGATGCAGGGGACTTGCACGAGGCCGCCTATGGGGTCGCACGTGAGTCCAAGGTGATGCTCCATCGCGATCTCGGCGGCCATGAGCGCTTGGGGGACAGTAGCACCACGCGCCTCGGCGAGCGCCGCCGCCGCCATCGCACTCGACACGCCGACCTCGGCTTGGCAGCCGCCCATGGCCGCGGAAATGGTCGCCCCTTTTTTGAACAGCGTGCCGACTTCCCCGGCCACCATCAGAAAGTCGAAGAGCGCGGCCTCGGACACTGGTTCCTCGGCGAAGCACACGTGGTAGAGCAGCACCGCGGGGATAACGCCCGCGGCGCCGTTGGTAGGGGCTGTGACCACACGCCCGAGGTTGGCATTCTCTTCGTTGATGGCGAGGGCGAATGCGCTGACCCACCTGAGCACCTGTTGAAAGCTCCACGTTCGAGACCGGATCGCCGCGATCCACTCCTCGGCATGGACGTAGGGTCGTGGCTCGCCCGCTCCCAGCCCGAAAAGCGTCCGGTTGAGCCTCGCCGCACGGCGCTGTACGCCCAGACCTCCGGGCAACGTCCCCTCGGTATGGCACCCGCGGTAGGCGCCGTCGCGCATCACGTGCCAGATTTGGCGCAGCCGAGCCTCCACCTCGGATAAGGACCGCCAAGCCTGTTCGTTGGCGCGTACCATCTCGGCGAGCTTCAAGCCGTCACGGGTGCAGTGTCCCAACACGTCAAGGGGTCTACGCCCGGGGTAAGGAAGGCTCACCTCAGCTCCGCTATCCTCCGTCTCTCCCGCCTTGACCACGAATCCGCCTCCCACGGAATAGTACACCGACGCGCAGGTGCGATCACCAGCTGCGGCCGTACACCGCATTCCGTTCGCGTGCCCTGCGAGGCGCTCGGCCTTGTTGTAGGCGATGTCGGACACAGGGTCGAAGGGGATCGCAGGGGCCCCGCCCAGACTGATTCGTTGGTGGCTATGGAGGTCGGCGATGAGGGACGGGATGCGCTCGACAGGCACCGTTTCCGGATCCAACCCGAGGAGCGCCAGGCAGAGTGCCTGGTCAGTACAGTGGCCGCGGCCGGTGAGCGCGAGCGATCCATACAGGTCGATGTGTACGCGCTCGACCGTGTGGAGCGGCATCTCCTCGGCGAGTTCGCCGAGCCAGCGCTGAACGGCCCGCCACGGGCCCAGCGTGTGTGAACTCGACGGTCCGACGCCGACCTTGAGCATGTCGAAAACGCTAAGGGCTGGCATGGCCGAGGGACCGGATGGGGACGAAAGGCTGTGGCAGTGCTGAGCAGCATGGAACGTACGCTGCGACGGCCTCACTGCGCGGGCTTGGTGTTGAAACGAGCGTTTTCAACAGCCCTCAATGCCACGCAGCGGGACCGTCTTGTGTAGGGCATAGCCCCAGAAGTATGCTAGGCCTTTCGTTTGTCGGGAGGCGTCTGCCCTCCCTGTTGGCTGTCCCCTCCGCCATGCGCTTGTCTCTGTACGAGGTCCCCCTTCGTGTCCTGGTCGTGCTGGTCACGGTCCTGGCTGTCACGTCAGCCAACGCCCAACTCTACGTCGCTCCAGACGCAGAGCCTGATGGCGATGGCTCGGCGGCACGTCCCTTTGCGTCGATCACCGAGGCTGCGACCCGGGCCCGCCCCGGCGACACGATCCTCCTGCGCCGCGGCGTCTACTACCAAGCCATCTTCCCGAGCGTAAGCGGCACGGCCGAGGCGCCGATCGCCTTCCAGCCCGCCCCGGGCGCCGAGGGCCTCGTGGTCATTTCCGGTGCAACGCCGATCCCGGACGGCTGGACGAAAGAGGGCGACACCTGGATCTGGCGCTGGACCGAGAGCGGTCTCGCGGAACGGGGCATCCCTTGGCCGTCGATGGGCTATCCGCCTTTCAACACCGACGAGAACGGCAACCCGCTGGCCAACCCCATCGCGGAAGCGCACGTCATGAATCGCCTCCTCCTCGTCGCGCAATCGGGCGAGCCGGTCTCAGGTGCGCTGGCTGACGAGGGCCCCGCGGGCGTGGCGCTCTGGGATGGACACCCCCTTCTCCCCGTCGCCACACGCGCCGACGTCAGCGCGAGCATGGCTGACCCTGGCATGCAGCGCTTCGGCTCATATTTCGCCGAGTTTGACCCCGTCACCGGCGAGCCTACGCTCTACGTCCAGTTCCACCGCGCGATGAACGACCGGCCGCTCACGGACATCCGCCCGATGCTCGGCGTCCGCCCGTCTGGCTTTCAGCCTGACGTAGATGCCGGGGCCGAATTCCTGTTCCAGCGCTGTGGCTCGCCGGACTCGCCGGGCCACTTTCTCGTGCGCGACCTCATCTTCCGGCACACGAACAACTACCCCACGCAAGGCTCCATCTGCCCCGGGAGCGCAGGCTCTCGCTTCGAATATGTCACCACGGAGTTCCACCCGGCCATCGGCTTCCAGATGGGTGCCGACCGGACAAATGCCGGTAGCGGACACTTCGTGGAGCACAGCGTCGCGCAGTACAACGGTCAGATCGGCTTCGAGGGCGTCTGCAACGACTGCTATTTCATCGACAACACGGTCCGCTACAACAACGCACGGGGCTACGACATCGGCTGGGAAGCGGGGGGCATGAAGCTCGTCTTCTCGTCGCGCAACCTTGTCCGTCGGCTCCGCGCCGAGGGCAACCGGGGGCCTGGCCTGTGGTTCGACACGGACGCCTTCGACAACGTCGTCGAGGGCAGCTACTTCCTCGGCAACTGGTTCGCGGGCGTCTTTCTCGAACTCAACGCGCAGCACAACCTCGTCCAGCACAACGTCGTCGCGCGCACCGTCCGGCCGAGCGTCTTCGCCACCGATGCCTCGGGCTCAGGCCTCCTGCTCCAGGCCGTCTCGAACAACGCCCTCGTCTGGAATACTATCGTCAACAACGAGGGCAACGGGCTCTACATCCGCGACCTCGCCGAGGTTGACGATCAGGTCCACAACTCACGGGTGGACAACAACCTTATCCTTGGCAACGCGACCCTCTCAAACAGGCCCGACCTCGGGTTCATCGGCGGCGAGGGCTACGAGATCCAGCTCGAAAGCCGCCGGCTAGCCGTCGTGCGCACCAACACGCTGCGGGGCAACCACATCCTGTCGCACGAGGGGGATCCGGCCGACGCCTCGCACGCAGCGTTCGCTATCGCCGCCCTCGACCAAGACTGGATCTTTGGCACAACCAACGACCTCGACCAGTGGCGCTCGACGATGGGCACGGATGCCTCGGACGCGAATGCGCTGCTCCCCTGGGACGATGCGGCCTACGACGATCTCTGGCAACCTGACGCGTGGGGGCGCTATACCTTCGACGCAGACCCGCGCACGGCGCTCGATGCACCGCCGTGTGCACGCGCCGACTGCCTACCCAGCTGCTATGCCTATGCCGGGGCCAACCCCGACGCCGTCCGCACGACGTTGTTCGATGCCGACGACGCGGACGAGGCCTGCGCGCGCCTGACCGACACGGACGCGCCGCCGCGACCCACGACTGCCCTCACGCTCGGAGCACCCTACCCCAACCCCTCAGCCGGCCTCGTCCGGGTCGACCTCGCGCTACCCGCTGGGGCCGAGGCTCGCCTCGACGTGCTCGACGTGCTTGGCCGGGTCGTTCGGACACTGGCAGCGGTGGCTGAACCGAGCGTCGCGGTGGACCTACGCGGACTCCCTCCTGGGTTCTACGCGCTTCGCCTAGAGGATGCGCGCACCGGCGCCGTCCGCACGACGCCGGTGGTGGTGATCCGGTAGCCGTCTTCAGGGCTAGGGCATCTTCGCACGGCCCGCGCGGGGTTCTCCCGGTTTCTTGACGGAACGCGTTCGAGAGATAGCGTTTGATTGCACGGTTCACTCCCACCCCACTTGGCCCGCCCATGAGCGTCCGCGCGAAGGTCCTGCCCGCACCTGACACGAGCTTGTCCGATGCTCGGACAACGTTGCTGGACCTGAAGGAACTGCTCAAGCCCGGCATCTCGCTTTTCGTGGTCGTCGTGGCCGCGGCGAGCTACCTCGTTGGCTTGGGAGCCACGCCTATCGACATGAGCACGCTCGTGGCCCTGCTCGTTGGTGTGTTTCTGACCGCAGGCGGCAGCGGTGCGCTCAACCACCTCATCGAGCGGAAGCACGACGCGCAGATGCGTCGCACGCGGGACCGACCGCTGCCCGGCGAGCGCCTCGGTCTCGGATTCGTGGCCGCATACGGCACGGCGCTCGACCTCGTGGGCCTGAGCATCCTCTGCATCTGGGTGAACCACCTCACGGCAGGCCTTGCGTTGATGACGTCGCTGGGCTACCTCTTCGTCTACACGCCGCTGAAACGGCGCTCGGCCTGGAACACCATCGTGGGTGCCGTGCCAGGCGCGCTGCCGGCGCTCGGTGGCTACGCTGCCGCGACCAATGGGATGGGGGCCGGGGGCTGGGCCCTCTTCTCTGTCATCTTCCTTTGGCAACTGCCGCACTTCTACGCGCTCGCGTGGATGTACCGCGAGGACTACGAGCGCGGCGGCTTCCGCATGCTCCCTGGACTCGACCCGACCGGCACGACGACGGCGACCGCGGCACTGGGGGCCACCCTCCTTCTCCTCGTAGCAGGCGTTGTCCCTACGGCACTCGGACTGACCGGCTGGGTCTACTTCTTCGGCATGCTCGCGCTGGGCGTCTGGTTCACCATCCCCGCGTTTGCGTTCTTTCGCGAGCCGTCCAATCGCAGCGCGAAGCACCTCCTGCTCGCCTCGATCCTCTACGTGCCGGTGTTTTTCACCTTCGTGGTCGTCGACTACTTGCTCCGCTTGTATCTCTAGGCGGTGCTCGATGTCGTGACGAGATCCACGTACGTCCTGTGCACGCATGATCCAGCCCCGACCTGCTGCCGATCGCTCGGCGTCCCCGGCGTTCGAGGCCACTGACCTCGTCTATCGGTACAGTGATCACACGGCCCTCGATGGGCTGACCTTCTCGGTCCCAGCGGGCTCCACCTTCGGCCTCCTCGGACCCAACGGAAGCGGCAAGACGACGCTGTTTCGGATCGTCTCGACATTGCTGCGACCGCTTACTGGCACGGCGGCCGTCCACCAGCACGATTGCGCAAACCAGCCGGGCGACGTCCGGCGGATGCTTGGCGTGATCTTCCAACAGCCCGCTCTCGACGCGGAATTGACGATCACCGAGAACCTACGCGTGCATGCGGCGCTCGTCGGCATCCCCCGCGACGAAGCGGACGGGCGCATCCACGCGATCCTGGACCAGTTCGACCTCGTGAGCCGGGCCGATGACCGCGTCAAGACGCTCTCGGGAGGCCTTGCCCGACGCGCGGACCTCGCTCGGGGATTTCTCCACCGCCCCAAACTGCTCCTCCTCGACGAGCCGACGACGGGCCTCGACCCCATCGCGCGGCGCGACCTCTGGGACGCCCTCGCCCGACTGCAACGCTTGGAGGGAACGACGCTCCTCATCGCCACGCATTTGATGGACGAGGCCGAGCGCTGCGACGAGGTCCTGATCCTCGACCGAGGTCGTGCCGTCGCGCAGGGAAGCCCCGAGTCACTCCGCGCGACCCTCGGTACGGAAGCTCTCTGGCTGGACTCGGACGACGCCGACAAGCTCGCCGACCTGCTTACCGATCGCCTGGGCCTCACCGCGCACGTGCTAGGCCGCCGCGTCCTCGTCGATCACGACGACCCCGCTTCGATGATCAGCCGGATCTACGAGGCCGCGGGCGACCGCATCGTGGCGGCGACCGTCCGGCGCCCCACGCTGGAAGACGTGTTCGTCGCACGAACGGGTGAACGCCCTGCTTTTTCGGTCGCTGCTTTTTAACTCCGTCGGCACCTGCTCTCCCCCGAACGTCAGACCACCTTCATGTACCGAGTCGTCCGCGCGCTGTGGCAGCGTGAGATTCAGAAGTTCCTCCGCGACCGCGCGCGCATCGTCGGGGCGCTCGTGCAGCCGCTCGCGTTCTGGGTGCTGCTCGGCCTCGGCTTCTACGACTCGTTCCAGATGCCCGGCGGCGGCGACGTGTCGTATCTGGAGTACCTCTTCCCCGGCATCGTCGCGCTGATTTTGCTGTTCACGGCCATTTTCTCAACGATCTACATCGTGGAAGAGCGGCAGACGGGCCTGTTGCAGGCGGCCCTCGTGGCGCCTGTGTCGCGCCTCTCGATTGTCCTGGGTAACCTGGCTGGCGGTGTCACGCTCGCGCTGGCCGAGGCGCTGTTGTTTCTGCTGCTAGCGCCCCTCGTCGGCCTGACGCCGAGCGTGGTCGGCCTGCTAGTGATCGTGCTCGCCAGCGTTTCGATGGCGACGGCGTTCACGGCCCTCGGCTTCACCATCGCCTGGCGGCTCGACACGACACGCGGCTTCCACGCGATCATGAATCTGGTGCTGCTCCCGATGTGGATCCTCTCGGGCGCCTTCTTCCCGCCGGAGGGCGTGCCGATGGCGGTCCGCTGGGTGATGTACCTCAACCCTGCCTTCTACGGTGTGGCGGCCCTTCGCGATGGCCTGTACCTGCCCGATGCCGCCCCGAGCGCGGCCGGGCTTCCGACAAGTCTCGCGCTCGGCTTATCCGTCGCGTTTGCTGCGGCGATGGTCGGCCTCGCCGTATGGACGGTGCAGCGACGCTCCACCGTCGCCGCCTGACGCTCGGAAGAAGCCAAGAACGCGGATCGTGCGTCCTCGCGATGGGTTTGTGGAGGCATGGCACCTGACTCTTCCCCCCTCGTCGATTTGAAGACCCTCGATCGCGACGGCCTCGCGGCCTTCGTGGCGGAGCAGGGCTGGCCGTCGTTTCGCGCGAAACAGCTGTTCGGCTGGCTCTACGGCAAAGGGGCGACCCACTTCGAAGCGATCACAGTATTGCCGAAGGCAATGCGCGAGCAACTCGCCGCAGTCGCGTGCATCGGGACGATCGAGGAGGTGCAGCGCCAGGTCGCCACGGACGGCACGGTCAAGCTGCTCTACGCGCTGAGTACGGGCCGCCGCGTTGAGAGTGTGCTTATTCCAGACTTCGACGAGGCCACCGGCAAGGCCAAGCGGCTCACGGTCTGCGTGTCCAGCCAAGTCGGCTGCGCGATGGGCTGTCACTTTTGCGCGACGGGCCTGATGGGCTTCCACCAGAATCTATCGCCCGGCGAGATCCACGACCAGGTCTACCATCTCAACACGCTCGCGCTCGAACGCTTCGGCAAGGGCGTCACGAACGTGGTGTTCATGGGCATGGGCGAGCCGCTCCAGAATTATCGCAACGTCGTCGCGGCCACTCGCCTGCTCACCGACCCCAACGGGCTCATTCTGAGCTCAAAGCGCATCACGATCTCGACGGTCGGTCTCGCCCGACGCATACGCACCCTCGCCGACGACATCGCGGCCGGGACTGCTCCGCCCGTGCGCCTCGCGATTAGCTTGCACGCGCCTACGGACGGGCAGCGGAGCGCCATTATGCCCGTCAATCGCTCCGAGAAGACCGACCTCGCGGCGCTCAAGGACGCCGTCCAGCATTATACCCGGACCACAGGCCAGCGAGTGACCTACGAGTACTGCGTCTTCGCCGACCGCAACGACCAACCCGAGGACGCCCGCAACCTCGCCCGCGTGGCGCGGTGGGCGCCCAGCAAGGTGAACCTCATCATGTACAACCCCGTCGAGGGCACGGCCTTCACCAGCACCGATGAGGCGGCGCTCAACCGCTTCATCCGTGTGCTCGTGGACGAGGGCGTCCGCGTCACGGTCCGCCGCAGCCGCGGCCAGGACATCGACGCGGCCTGCGGTCAACTCGCTGTTCTCGACGGATGACGTAGGTTTGCCTGCCCGGCTGACGCGCGCTGCTGATGGCGCGTGCGCCACGACCGCTCCGACCCCCCCACTCCCCGTTTCTCCGGCTCCCACTCGATATGGCCGTCAAATCGTATCCGATGAGCACCGCGGACGTCACGTGGCTCCGCATGGAAGCCCCGACCAATCCGTTCACGATTTCTGGGGTGCTCTTGCTTGGTGAGACGATGGACATCGAGACGATGCGCCGCATGGTGAGCAACCGGCTGCTCGTCTTCGAGCGCTTCAAGCAGCGCGTCAAGGGGCGACACGCGACCCCGCGCTGGGAGAAGGACCCGCACTTCCACATCGAAAAGCACGTGCACGAGGTAGCGCTGCCCAACCCTGGCGGCAAAGCCGAACTGCAAGCACTCGCCAGCGACCTCCTCAGCACGCCGCTCGATTTCGGCAAGCCGCCGTGGGAGATGCACCTCGTCCAGAACGTCGACGGCGCGAGCGCCATCATTGGGCGCATCCACCACGTCTACGGCGACGGCATCGCGCTCATCCACGTCCTGCTCTCGATGACGGATGAGTATTTCGATCCTGAGCGTGGCTCGAAACCCGGCGGGAAAGGCAAGCCTTCACCGCTGACGGCGCTCTTCAAGCCTGCGATGCATGCGGCCGGAGCGACGGCCAAGGTTGCGGGGACGGTCGTCGGCGACACGGTCAAGATGGCCGTCAACCCGAGTCACCTCTTCCACCGGGCGAAGCAGGCCATGAGCCTCGGCGGCACGCTATCTCGGCTCGCGCTGCTCCCCGAAGATTCGCCGACGCGGTTCAAGGGCGAGTTGAACTCGCTTAAGCGCGTGGCGTGGTCGAAGGAAGTCTCGCTCGATGTCGTGAAGCGGATTGGCGCGGCCAACGACGCCAAGGTCAACGATGTCCTTCTCACGGCGGTCGCCGGCGCGCTCCGCCGCTATCTCACCGCCCAGGGCGACCCCACGGACGACGTGCAGATTGGTGCGGCGGTCCCAGTCAATGTGCGCCCGCTGGAAGAGGCCTACAAGCTGGGCAACTACTTCGGCATCGTTTTCCTGATGCTCCCGGTGGGCGTGGAGGACCCGCGCGAGCGACTCGCGATCCTGAAAGCGCGCATGGACCGCATCAAGGTGACGCCGGAAGCGCTTGTGATGCTCGGGGTGCTTCAGACGGCGGGGGCCGCGCCGCGCGTCCTCCAGGACAAGCTCCTCGACATCCTGAGCGCGAAAAACTCGGCGGTGATGACCAACGTCCCGGGTCCCCGCGAGCCGCTCCACTTCGAGGGCATCGAGATGACGGGGATGATGTTCTGGGTGCCATGCTCCGGCAGCATCGGCATGGGTGTGAGCATCCTCAGCTACGCAGGCGGCGTGCGCCTCGGCATTGCCACGGACCGCGGCGTCGTCGAAGACCCAGAAACGCTCGCGGCGCTGTTCGACACGGAGTTTGAAGAGTTGGCCGCTGAGTTTGCGTAGGTTCGGCGCTGTCGTTTTCGTCGTCCACTTACAATCTGGCCCACCTCAGTGCGCTCTAGTCTCCTGCTCTCTTTTTGCGTTCTCATCCTAGCCTTGGCCGGGTGCGCGTCAACTTCCACCGAGTCGCGCATGCTCACCGACGCGACGGTCTCGATTGAGCGGCTGGCCGTGATGCTCGACGTGCCGGATACCGCTATGCGAGAGGGCATGGTGAGTGTCCTCCGCGAGTCGCTGAGCGCTGACAATGTCGAAGTCGTCGTTGTTGAAACCTCGCGGGACCCACGGCCCGAACGAATTGCTCAGATCGGTGCGAACGCTGACGCCTCTGCCGTGCTCTTTGCAGGGACGACAAGCATGTTGCTCGGCGATGAGACGGTTACGGCGCAGACCCGCTTCGGCGAGAAGGCGGCAGCAACGCAGGCGTTCACTATCAACTTGACGCTCTACGGCGTCGACGCGCAGCGCCGGATCTGGACCGCGACGACGTCGTCGCAAAAGAAAGGGCGAGGCCAGCGTACCGAGATCGGCCGCGAGGTCGCACAGAGCGCGGTGCAAGCAATGCGTGACGACGGGCTGCTGTCGCCACGATGATGCCCCCTCGCGTAAAAGTCTGCTGCATCGGCAGCGTTGTAGAAGCACGCCTAGCCATCGAGCACGGAGCATCGGCGTTGGGGCTGGTGTCGGCGATGCCGAGCGGGCCCGGCGTCATCAGCGAGGCTCTGATCGCCGAAATCGCCTCGACTGTGCCGCCGCCCGTCGGGACGTTTTTGCTCACATCGAGCACGGACGCCACGCACATCGCCGCGCAGGCGAGGCAGTGCCGCGTGAACACGCTCCAACTCGTCGACGCTGTCGAGCCTGCGACTTACACGTACCTGCGCACCGTGCTGCCCGCGACCAAGCTGGTCCAAGTAATCCACGTCGAGTCCGAAGCAAACGTGGCAGAAGCCGCCCGCGTCGCGCCTCACGTGGATGCACTCTTGCTGGACTCGGGGCGGCCCTCGGCGACGATTCCGGAGTTGGGTGGCACAGGACGGACGCACGATTGGTCGCTCAGCCGCCGCATCGTGGAGGCCGTGGACACGCCGGTGTTTCTTGCGGGCGGCCTGCGCGCCTCCAATGTCGGTGAGGCGATCCGCGCCGTGCGCCCGTTCGGGATCGATCTATGCAGCGGGGTCCGCTCAGACGGAGCCCTCGACCCCGTGAAACTCGGCGCCTTCTTTCAGGCGGTCTGCGAGGCCGCCTGAGGTACCAGTGGTGCTCACACCACGCAGTCGAGCGCATCGAGCGCCATGTGGATGAGCAGGCCGAGCGCGACGAGCCACCCCCAGCGGGCTAGCTGCTTCGTTTGCGCTGACTTAGATATACGGGCGACGTAGAGCCCGCCGGCTAGGAGCGAAACGTAACTAACAATTGCTGGGTGCGTGTGCAGGGGATGGAAGCCGATAGAGCAGCGCGCCGGATCGTAGATCGGGTCTGCCAGCAGGTGGTCGGCATCCACGATCATGGTACCCACCAGCACAACGAAGGTGGTACGCCACCCACGGCGATCAATCGCCACGGCAACGACGAGTGGGACGATCACGTGCAATGCGATGTGGATCATCGAATCGAGTATGTTCAGGGCCGTAGCAAATGTGGCGTCGGCACTCGAGACGCTGTGTTGGGGCCCATCCAACCCGGTAGGCTTCGCGCTTGTGATGGTCTAGCTTGTCGTACTGCCTCGCTGTTCTGTACCTCCCATGCAACTTCTCGACACCAGGGTGCCTTCTGACTTTCCGCCGTCGCTGCGGGTGGAGCGCGTCGGCATGGATCGGTTTGCCGAGGTGCGCGCGATCAACGAGGCAATCTTTAACGAGGCGCGAGTCATCAACCAACTTGACCGCCGAGACTTGGTCATGCTGCTGGCCTCGTTGAACGACACGCCGGTCGGCTTCAAGGTGGGCTATGGGGAAAACAGGACCACGTTCTACAGCGCGAAGGGCGGTACGCTTCCGGTGTGGCGTCGGCGAGGGCTGGCGCAGCTTCTCCTAGCCGAGATGATGCAGGAGGCCCGGGTGCTCGGGTATCTCGTGTTTGCCTACGACACGTTCCCGAATATGCATCCGGGGATGACCGTCCTCGGGCTAGCGCAGGGATTTCGCGTCACCGCCGCGGGCTACAATGCCTCATACCGGGACTATCGCCTGCGCTTCGAAAAGGAGTTGGGATAGCCCACGCCGTCGTCTAAAACAGCGCGTAGATAAACGGCGCCAGCGGGTTACCGCCCACGGCAACGAGGATGGCTCCGAGAAGCAGCAGGATCACGACGATCGGTGCGAGCCAGAATTTTTTGCGGACCTTGAGAAACTCCCAGAACTCCCGGATGATGCTGACTTTGCTCATGGTGGTGTTGTCTCGGTAGCCTACCTGGTCGGTTTTCACGCGTAGCGGAGCGAAAGCTACGGACACGCGCAGGGCGCAACAACGCGGCGACGCTGGCGTAGGGCCGACTCTGAGTGGTCTACCCTGCACCGCTCGACCTATCGGCCTCACCTCTCCTTTCCTGCTTTCGCGTGCGCTTCTTTACGGAATTGCTCGAAGGCCTGCGCATCGCCATGCAGGCAGTCTGGGCCAACAAGCTCCGCGCGCTGCTGACGACGCTCGGCATCATCATCGGCATCGCCACCGTGACCACGATGTTCACGGTCATCAACGGGATCGAGCAGGGCTTCGACCGGTCGATGGACATGCTCGGGACCAACGTCTACACCATCGAGCGCACCCCGGACGGGTTCGACAACGACTGGTGGAAATACCGCAGCCGGCCGCGCATCCGGGAGGAGTTGGCGTACTACATCGACGACCGGAAGTCGGAGAACCTCGAGTTCGTCACGCCGGTGAGCTATGCCGGTTTCCCTATCCAGTACCAGGACCGCCGCATCTCTGGCACCTTTGCCCGCGCTGCCACGCCCGCGCTGGCTGACATCAACAATTTCGAGCTCGACGCGGGGCGGTTCTACAACGAAACGGATTACCAGCGTGGCCGGCCGGTGGCCGTCATTGGGATGGGCGTGGCGAACGAGCTCTTCCCTATCGAGAACCCCATCGGCAAGCGCATTCGCGTCGGCGGGCAGCGCCTGGAGGTGATCGGGGTGCTGGAGGAGCAGGGCAAGTTCCTCGGGCTGATCTCCTTCGACGAGCAGGTAATGCTCCCCCTGACCACGTTTAAGCGCCTGTACGATTCCGACCCATACATCGAGGTGCAGGCGAAAGCAGCCTCGCCGGACGTGATGGTCGCCGCGTTCGACGAGCTCACCGGTCTCACCCGCGCCTTCCGTGGCCTCGATGCACTCGACGACGACAACTTCGCGATCCAGAGCACGGACGCTTTCGAACAGCAGACCTCTGGCGTGAAGGGCGCGATCTACGGCGTCGGGCTGTTCCTGACGGCGCTCTCGCTTCTTGTCGGCGGCATCGGCGTGATGAACATCATGTTTGTCTCCGTAAAGGAGCGCACCCGCGAGATCGGCATCCGCAAAGCCATCGGGGCGCCGCGCCGCGCCATCCTCACCCAGTTTCTGATCGAGGCGGTCGTCGTGTGCCTGTTGGGCGGCCTGATCGGCGTTGGGATCGCCGCGCTGGCTGCCATGGCGATCGACCAAGTATTCACGGCGCAGCTTTCTCCGGCCACGGTTGGCCTCGCCTTCTCGATTTGTGTGGGCGTGGGCGTCGGCTTCGGCTTCGTGCCAGCTTGGACTGCGGCAAAGGCTCGTCCCATCGAAGCACTTCGCTACGAATAGACGCAGCATGAGGTGTGTTGCAGGACGTTGACGTGCTTCTGCCAGCCTTCTCTCCTCTCCTGGCTGTGATGCCCGACCCCGCATCCACCACTGACTTAGAACTTCAACCTCCTACTTCGCCGTGTTTTTCGAGACGATTCGGATGGCGCTGGAGTCGCTGCGGACCAACAAGCTCCGTAGCGCGCTCACACTTCTCGGCATGGTGATCGGCGTCTTCTCGGTGATCGCCTCCGTGACCGCCGTGCAGGTCATCGACGACTACTTCACCGACGCCTTCGCCGGTATCGGTTCGACGACGTTCTTCGTCCAGAAGTACCCAGCGATCAACTTCGGCCCGACAGACGAAAGCATCCGGAACCGCCAGGACATCACGTATCCGCAATACGAAGAGCTCCTCCGCCGTGCCCGCCTGCCCGCCTCCTTGGGCCCCGACGAAACGTTCGAGTGGGCCACCAAGGTGAGCTACACCGGACCCAACGGGACGATTGAGACCGCTCCGAACCTACAGCTTCGCGGCGTCAACGAGGAGTGGGCGATCAACAACGGCTATGATCTCGACGACGGGCGTTTTCTCTCCAGCGACGACATTCGCTACGGACGGCCGGTGATTGTGATTTCGCGGCCGGTTGCTGACGAGTTGTTCGAGTTCGAGCAGCCCATTGGTAAAATGATTGCCGTGCAGGGTCAGCGCTTCCAGGTCGTGGGCCTCCTCGCCGAGAAAGGCGCCATCCTCGGCGACAACCAGGACAACCGGCTGCTCGCCCCGATCACAACGCTCTTCGGCGCATTCGGAGGGCTGACGACTCGCAACATCTCCATCGACGTGCGCGCCCCCAGCGTGCAGATGCTCGACGCCACGATCGACGAGGTGGTCGGCCACATGCGCGCTATCAGACGGGTGCCGCCGCAGAACGAGAACGATTTTGAGGTGATCACCAACGACGCACTCTCCGGGCCGTTTGAGAGCTTCACGAACGGCCTCACGCTCGGCGGCGTTTTCATCGGCATGATCGCCTTGCTTGCTGCGGGCATCGGTGTGATGAACATCATGCTCGTGAGCGTGACGGAGCGCACCCGCGAGATCGGCATCCGCAAGTCGCTCGGCGCGAAGCGGAGCACGATCCTAACGCAGTTCCTTCTGGAAGCCGTGTTTTTGTGCCAGATCGGCGGCCTCGTGGGTATTGGTCTCGGCGTGCTTGGCGGCAATGCAATGTCACTGCTTGGCGAGAGCCTTACGCCCACGTTTCCGTGGATGTGGGCGTTTATAGCCGTGCTGGGGGTGACGGTTGTCGCCCTCGCGTTTGGCGTGTTCCCTGCCTACAAGGCTGCCCGGCTGAATCCCATCGAAGCCCTGCGGTATGAATGAGCACGCCTGTGCCTGCGTAATACGGAAAGGAGAACTCGCGTCTATGCTTCATGCCTGCTTCGAAGCACCCCGTGAACTTGCCACGGAGGCTTCGGTCTTAACATTGACATAGCAACCGGCGCGGTGCTTGCGTGCATACTCCTGCCACGCCCCTGACTTGCTGCCGCGCTATGTCTCCGCTGCTTGACGCCTCCTCTACCCTCGACGTGCCGCGCTCCCCGCGCTCTGTGACGCCCCCCGTCGTATCGCCCCGCGCGGTATCGGCACGAGTACCTGCTACCGCGTCCGAACTTCCAGGAGGTCCGGAGGTGTTGGAGGACGAGCCGACGTTGGAATCGGTACCCGATATGACGGGTACGCGCCCGCTCGGCTACCGCGTGGCCAACGCGCTCAGCTTCCTGATCAATCCGCTGGTGCTGCCGCCTACCGGATTCGGTCTGACTCTCGCCCATTTTGGGGCCTCGGGGGGCGAAATCGCCTGGATCGTGACGGTAGGTGTCGTCTTCTTCGGTGTCGTACCGCTGGCCTACATCGGGTGGATGGTGACGACCGGCCGGGCTCGCTCCGTCGAGGTGCGCGAACGCGATAAGCGTACGGGGCCGCTTGCCGCAGGCATCATCGGCTACATCATGGGCGTCGCCCTGATTGCGACGACAGGACAGACCGCCGTGCCGCTATTGGTGGCCCTAGCCTTGACGTTTCCCGTCAACACGATCCTGGTCCTCCTGATCACGCTCAAGTTCAAAATCTCGATCCACGTCACGGCAGTCGCCGGGTTCGTTGCGGGGCTGCTCTTTGTCACCCTGGTTCCGTGGGCAGGCCTTCCGGAGCCCCCGTTTCTCCAACTTGGCCCCGTCCTGGCCTGTGGCTTCATGCTGCCGCTCATCATGTGGGCACGCGTCCACGCCAAGGCTCACACGGTGCAACAGGTCGTGCTCGGCGCAGTCTTTGGAACGCTGCTACCGCTGTCGGAGCTATGGCTCGCGTGGCATTTTGGTTGGCTTGGCTAGACGGAAGCAGAGCCTATTGGCGCACCTAGCCAGGTATCCCTCTTTTTCTCCCCGGTCAGTCAGGGGGACTGCCGTGTATATTTCGCGTCGTACGGATTCCTCCACCAGCTAGGTCGCGTCTGCTCGTTCGATACCGTCCTCTTTGCTCAGCAATCGCAGCCCATGGCTGCATGACGGTATGTCTCCGGTGCCTCGACGTGATGGTCGCCTCGGCTGGCCCGCACGCCCCCAGCGTGCTTTCGGCCTTGCCTTGGTTATGCTTGCACCGCTCGCAGGTGCCGCGCAGACCACAGGTGAAATCGTCGGGCGCGTCACCGAGACCACCGGTGGCCCCATCCCCGGCGCCACCATCCTCGTCACGGGCACCAACTACGGCACCGCCGCCGAGAGCGACGGCACCTACGAGCTCGTCATCCCCGAGGGCCGCTGGTCGATCACCGTCTCCGCCGTCGGCTTCGCGGCCGTGACCGACTCCGTCATCGTCGAGCGGCGCGCCCAGGTGCGCTACGACGTGGCCCTCGCCCCGAGCGACGCGACGCTGGGCGAGGTGAGCGTGGTCGCCGAGCGCACCAACGACGCGGGCGTCTACAGCATCGACGCCGAGTTCCTCGAGGATATCCCGCAGTCGCTCGCGGACGGCCTACGCGCTGTGCGTGCCCCAGCTGGATCGCTGCCCTTCGCCGATGTCTTTCGTGGGTGGTATCTCGATGGCCGCGTAGGCCCTTCCAACCTGCCACCCGGTCGCCAGACGGCGGAAATGCGCTCTACCGTTGGCGCGCTCCCCGCCTACGCCACGCAGTTTTAGCCCGGCCCCCTGACGCGCTACACCTCGTCTCGACCGCTTTCCTACCTTTGCCGCCCTCCATGCCCACCAAACGCAGTCCTCGCCTGCTTTTCGACGGAATGAACCACGCACTCACCCAGGCGGTGCGCGCCTGTAGCCTCGTCCTTTCCCTGCTCGCACCGCTCACGGGCTGGGCGCAGATCAACGGCGAAATCGTCGGGCGCGTCACCGAGACCACCGGTGGCCCCATCCCCGGCGCCACCATCCTCGTCACGGGCACCAACTACGGCACCGCCGCCGAGAGCGACGGCACCTACGAGCTCGTCATACCCGAGGGCCGCTGGTCGATCACCGTCTCCGCCGTCGGCTTCGCGGCCGTAACTGACTCCGTCATCGTTGAGCGGCGCGCCCAGGTGCGCTACGACGTGGCCCTCGCCCCGAGCGACGCGACGCTGGGCGAGGTGAGCGTGGTCGCCGAGCGGACCAACGACGCGGGCGTCTACAGCATCGACGCGGAATTCCTCGAAGACATCCCGCAGCCGCTCGCGGACGGCCTGCGCGCTGTAAAGGTGCTGCCGGGCGTCGTCTCCAACAACGAGACCTCGAACGAGTACAGCGTGCGCGGCGGCGGCTTCAACGAGAACCTGTACTACGTCAACGGCTTCGAAATCTTCAAGCCGCTGCGGACACGGCAGGGCGAGCAGGAAGGGCTCGGCCTCGTCAACCCCGACCTCGCCGACCGCCTTACGCTCTACGCCGGCGGTTTCCCGGCGCGGTTCGGTGGCAAGCTCTCGTCGGCGCTCGACGTGCGCTACGGCCTTCCTGACGAGCAGGGGTTCACCGGCTCGGCATTCACGTCCACCCTTGACGCTGGAGGTGCCGCTCGCGGGCGAGTCGGTAAGCTCGGCGCTGCGATCGGTGTGCGTACGGCTCGGGCGAGCCGCTTCTTCGAGAGCCAAGCGCTCGAAGGCGAGTACGACCCCGAGTTCAACGACGTGCAGATGCTCTTTGGGTATGACCTCGCGCCAGGCCACCGCATCGAAGCGCTTGGGATGTATGCGGCGCACCGCTTCAGCCTCGACCCGCAGAGCCGCGTGTCCAACTTCGGCATCTTCCCCGCCATCACGTCGGTGCGGCTTGACTACTCCGGGCAGGAAGAAGACGGCTACGACATCGCCTTCGGTGGCCTGCGGCTCATGAACCGGCTCTCGGACCGTATCCGTATCGAGCATCAGATCGCGTACTTCGACCTGGAGGAGTTTGAGCAGTACGACGTCACGAGTGGGATCGAAATCTTCGACGTCATCAACCCGAACTTGCCGCTTGACGACGACAACCTACTCGCCACCGGCACCGCTGCAGAGCGCGACGTTGCCGACAACCGCATCGGCTTCACCTCGTTGACAGGAGCTGGTCGCTATGGCCTTGCGCTCGACCGGCACGCCCTCGAAGTGGGCTGGCAGGCGCGCCTGCTCGAATTCCGCGACCAACTGTTCGAGTTCAAACAGATTGTGGGGCGCGACGGCATGACCAACAATCAACTCGTCTTCGCGCTCGACTCAGTCAACGCCGTCGCGCAGTTCGAGGAGTCGCAGCTTGGGATCTACGCGCAGGACGCCATCGACCTGCTGCCGCAGGAAGGCCGACTCGTCGCCACGCTAGGCGTCCGCGCGGACTACTTCTCGTTCAACGACGAGTGGACGGCCAGCCCGCGCCTCTCCGTGCTCTACCAGCACACGCCTCAGCTCACCTTCACCGGCGCGGCAGGGCTCTACTACCAACAACCTACCTACCGCGAACTTCGCGGCGACCTCGCCGAGGCCGCCACGAGCGACCAGAGCGTGGGCAATGACGACCTCAACGCCGCGTTCAACCGCGACCTCGTCAGCCAGCGTTCAATCTTAGTCGTCGGCGGCGTAGAGCGATTTTTCCCGAAGCGACGCCTCTATGTTCGCGCCGAGGCCTACTACAAGCAGCTCTCGGACCTCATCTCGTACACCGTCGAGAACACGCGCGTGACCTACACCGGCGAGAACGACGCCGATGGCTACGCTGCGGGCTTCGACGTTCAGGTGCGCGGCGAGATCGTACCGGGCGTGGAGAGTTGGGTCAACTACGGCTTTCTGACCACCCGCGAGACGTTCAAGGACGGCACCGTGGTGGACCCGACCGTGGTGGGCGTTCTCCCGAGTGACAACACCGTCGCACGCCCCTTCGACCGACGGCACAACGTCACGCTGTTCGTTCAGGACTATGTGCCCGGCGACGACTCATGGAAGCTCCACATGCGCGCGCTCTTCGGCACGGGCCTTCCCTACACGCCGCCAGTCCCCGACCCCGAAAACCCTTCGAACACCGCACTGCGTGTGCCGGGCGACCGCAACAGCGACCGCTTCCCGCAATACCAGCGCATCGACCTCGGCGCAACGAAGCAACTCATGCTCACCAACCCCGGCGCGGCGCGGCCGGTAGCGATGAAGCTCACCGTGGAGGTGCTGAACATCTTCAACTTCCGCAACACGATTGCCTACTCGTGGATCGGCAACAACTGGCAGCGGGTCCCGACGCGCCTCACGCCGCGCACGGTCAACGCGCGGCTGCGGGTCAACTTTTAGGTGCCCCTCGTGACGACCTGACTAGCCGAGGTCGTCGCGGTTGGCTTCCAGCTTCGCGATCTCGGCGCGGGCGTCGGCGGCCTTCTGGCGCTCCTTCTCGACAATGGCCTCGGGGGCGCGACTGACGAAGTTCTCGTTGGAGAGCTTCTTCTCGACGCCCTTCAGGAAGCCCTTCTTTTGCTCGATCTCTTTCGTGAGGCGCGCGCGTTCCTGTTCGAGGTTGATCATGCCCGTGAGCGGGACGAACACCTCGTGTCGGTCCACGACCACGGCGGCAGAGGCTTTCGGCTTGGCGAGACCTGTCCCGAGCGTGAGACCATCCACGCCTGCAAGGGCCGCGAACGTCGCGCGGTTGGCGTCGAGCACGGCGACGAGCTCAGCACGGCCGGCGTCCCCCCCGTCCACATCAATGTTCACCGTCACAGCGATGCCTTTCGAGGGCGGGACGTTGTACTGCGCACGCACCGAGCGGACGGCCGTCACGAGATCCTGAATCAGGCTGAACGCCGTTGCCGCCTCAGTGTCTTCGAGCGACGCATCGGCTTCGGGCCACTTGGCGACGATGCACGCAGCGCCGTCTTCCCGCGGGCGAAGTCGCCACCAGAGGTCTTCGGTGATGAACGGCATGAACGGGTGCAGCAGCTTCGTCAGCTGCTCGTAGATCTCGACGGCCAGCGCGAGCTTGTCCGGGTCCATCGCGCGGAGTTCACCGTCCGGCCCGTAGGTTGGCTTGATCAGTTCGAGATACCAGTCGCAGTAGTCGCGCCAGAAGAGGTCGTAGATGCGGTTGGCCGCTTCAGAGATGCGATAACGGTCCATCGAGGCGGTGATATCGAGGATGCCCTCCTGGAGGCGCGTCAGCATCCAGCGCTCGACCAACTCCAACTCCTCGAAGGAGCGCGTGCGGACGTGATCCGAAACGGGTCGCCCGTCGTCGCCCGTCTCCATGAAGCGGCCGAAGACGCGGAAGGCGTTCCAGATCTTGTTCGCGAAGTTGCGCCCGCCCTCGAACTTGGCCGGGTCGAGCTTGATATCCTGCCCCTGTGCGCAGAGGACCGCCATTGTGAAACGCACGGCGTCGGCACCATACTGCTCCACCATGTCGAGCGGGTCGATGCCGTTGCCGAGCGACTTCGACATCCAGCGGCCCTGCTTGTCCTTGATCATCCCCGTGATGAAGATGTCGCGGAAGGGCACCTCGTCGGTGAAGTGCAGCCCGGCCATCACCATGCGCGCGATCCAGAAGAAGAGGATGTCGTAGCCCGAGACGAGGACCGACCCCGGATAGAACGTCTTCAGATCCTCGGTCTCGTTCGGCCAGCCGAGCGTCGCGAAGGGCCAGAGCCACGACGAGAACCACGTGTCGAGCACGTCCTCGTCCTGCACCATGCCCGGCTCGGGCTGATCGACGGAGACGACGAACGGGCGGTGCTCGTCGATTTGGCCGTCCGCGTCGGTGTGGTACCACACCGGAATGCGGTGCCCCCACCAGAGTTGACGGCTGATTGGCCAGTCGCGGATGTCTTCGAGCCAGCGGAAGTACTCGTTCTTCCAGCGGTCGGGGTGGAACGTGATCGCGCCGTCTCGGACAACGTCCAGCGCACGCTCGGCGAGCGGCTCCATACGGACGTACCACTGCGGCGAGAGCAGCGGCTCGATGACGGCACCCGAGCGCGACGAGATCGGGACGGTGTGGCGGTAGGGCTCGACCTTTTCGAGCAGTCCTTCCGCTTCGAGGTCGGCGACGATGGCCTTGCGGGCAGCGAAGCGGTCCATGCCGGCGTATGTGCCGCCATTATCGTTGATCTTCGCGTCGAAGTCGATCACGGTGACGCTCTCCAGGCTATGGCGCTGCCCAAGGGCGAAGTCGTTCTCGTCGTGCGCGGGCGTGACCTTCAGCGCCCCCGCGCCAAACTCGGCCTTCACGTAGCTGTCGGCGATGATCGGGATCTCGCGGCCGACGAGCGGGAGCAGCACCGTCTTACCGACGAGCGTCCGGTAGCGGTCGTCGTCTGGGTTGACCGCGACGGCGGTGTCGCCGAGCATCGTTTCGGGTCGCGTGGTGGCGATGGTGATGTGGCCCTCGCCCTCCACGAGCGGGTACTGGATCCACCACAGGTGCCCGTCGCGCTCGACGTTGTCGACCTCTTCGTTGGAGATCACCGTGCCGCTACCCGGATCCCAGTTGACGAGGTAGTCCCCTTTGTAGACGAGGCCTTGCTCATGGAGCTTCACGAACACGTCCTGCACGGCGCGGGAGAAACCGTCGTCCATCGTGAAGCGCTGGCGGGACCAGTCGGCCGACACGCCGAGGCGGCGCTTCTGCTGGAGGATGATCTCGCCGTACTCCTCTTTCCAATCGTAGACTCGGTCCACGAAGGCTTCGCGGCCAAGGTCGTGGCGCGTCTTGCCCTCTTGCTTCTTCAGCGTCCGCTCGACCACGTTCTGCGTAGCAATGCCCGCGTGGTCGAGGCCAGGGATCCATAGCGCCTCGTAGCCTTGCATGCGGCGGAGACGGGTGTAGGCATCCTGCACGGTGTCCTGGAGGCCGTGACCCATGTGGAGCCGCCCAGTGACGTTGGGCGGCGGCATCGCAATGACGTGTGGCTTCTTGCCAGCGTGAGCGTTAGCGCTGAAGAAGCCGCCCTCCTCCCAGAAACGGTACCAGCGAGTCTCGATCTGCGTGGGGTCGTATGCGGAAGTAGACGATTCGATGGCCGGGGTGGACGTTTCGTTGGACATGTGAAGGAGGTGGCGATCGGCCGATCAGCAAGGAGGACGGAATTGAGAGCGCCAAGATACGCGGGGTCGCCGCCTCTCGATCCACCTCGGAAGCGCTCCCGAACGCCGATTCTGGGGCGTGGGTTCGGCACCAGCACGCCCCTGCTCCAGAATGAGGCACCATGTTCCAAAGCTGGCACGCACCTTGCCATCCCATGACATCGTCAGCATTCATCGCTCATGGATGGATGTTAATGTTTACAACCTTACTGGCTGATTCTCACAGTTTTGCTGGGGTTGTCATACTGACTCGCCTTCGCCTCTAAGGCGCAGGTCCTGTTCACGGCTCCCCTCCATACATCGGAGTCCCCTCCGTCCGTTGCTCTTGCCGGACTGCACGGCTGCTCTCCCGTGCCGACGTTCTTTTCCACTCCGTTGGTGCTCTCGCGCTGCGCACTCTCTGCGCACACCCGCCCCGTGTGGTCGGCGTCACGACGTCTTGCATTCCCTCCATGCCCCAGACGCTGCGCCCTCCGTTCCGTCCCCTCCTCACTGTCCTGCTCTCGCTTTCGCTGCTCCCCACTGCTGCCACAGCAGAGGAGCGCTCGGTTCCTGACCGAGAGGCCTTCGCGGCCACGACTGCACTAGAGTGCAATTCCCCACTGGACCCCGCTTACTTCGCTGACGCGCTCTTCTCGGTAGCGCCAGCGGGAATGGTCCCTGGCGCAGTACAGCGCTGGAGCGATCCATCGACGTGGGCCAACGGCCGCGTTCCGCGAAGCGGTGACAAAGTCGTCATCGAGTCCAATCAAGTCGTCCTGCTGGACACCGACACCGCCTCGCTTGAGAGCCTCACCATCAAAGGCACGCTCCGCTTCGAGGATCGACCGCTGAGCCTCACGAGCGACTGGATCCTGATCGAGGGCAACGGCGCCCTCCTGGAAGTCGGCACCGAATCGGTCCCGTTCGAGGCGCAGGCCACGATCACCCTGACCGGCAACAACCGCGACCGCAATGTGGCTGGCACCGGCGCATTCAAGACGGGCAACAAGTTCATCATCACGCGCGATGGCGGTTCGCTGACCATGCACGGCGCCAGCCGCGACAAAACATCGTGGACCGTCCTCGACCAGCATGCCGCGCGAGGCGACCGCTCGATCCGCGTCTCGGACGCTGTCAACTGGGAATCCGGCGATGTCATCGTGATCGCGCCGAGCGGCTACAACGCCTACGAAGCTGAACAGCGCGTCGTGGAGAGCGTCAGTGGCCGCACCGTTCGCCTCACCGAACCGCTCGACTATCGCCACTATGGCGAAATCCAGACCATCGAGGGCCGCCGCATCGATATGCGCGCCGAAGTGGGCCTCCTCTCACGCAACATCCTGATCCAGGGCGACGCGGCGAGCGAGGACGGCGTCTCGTCGTACGGCTACCGCTACGGCTTCGGCGGCCACATGATGTTTATGGCGGGCGGCATCGTCACGATCGAAGGCGTCGAGGTCACGAACATGGGCCAGACGGGCAAGTCAGGCCGCTATGCGATGCACTGGCACTATGCCGACTATCGCCCGAGCGACTACGTCCGCAACTCGTCGTTCCACCACAACTTCCAGCGGGCGGTCAACATCCACAAGTCGCACCAGGTGACCGTCGAGAACAACGTGGCCTACGCGACGACCAACCACACGTTTGTCTTCTCGGAGGATGGCGACGAGGTCGACAACCGGTTCGTCCGCAACCTCGCCATCCTCAACTGGGCGGTCTTGGAGGAGCACTTTGCGTTTGGGCGGAGCCAGACGCCGCGCCTCTCGAACCAGTCGGAAGAGCGCGCCGCGCTGTTCTGGGGCCGCAACCCCCACAACGAGTTGGTCGACAACCGCGCCGCAGGGTCGTACCTCGGCCACGGATACTTCTTCGATCAGCAGTTCATGGCGAGCTTCACGACGCTACGGCGCTGGCTCCACCGCGACCAGCCTATCGTCTTCCAGGGCAACGTAGCCCACTCAATCTTTATTAACCCGGGCACAGGCTCCTTCGCATCCTATGGCCCCGAGACGCGGGGGTCTGGTCTGATGATCGGCCTGCGCGAAGGCCCCTACCCGCTCGAGTTCGGCCCCGACTTCCTAGCCTACAAGGTGAGCCACTCCGGCGTCTGGATCGAAGAAGAGAACGAGACGATCGTCGGCGCCGTCGTGACGGACTCGGGCATTGGCGTGAGCCCCATGCTGGGGAGCATCCGCGACCTCTTTGTAGCCGGCAATACCGACAACGACATCGGCGGCCCGATCCCGGCCACCGCGCGGCACTTCGGGTCGATCGGTGGCGTCAACATCACCGACCAGAGCCAGAAAAAGGCAAAGGAGAATGACCGCGTCCTACGCATCGACGGCGCGACATTCGTGAACGTAGAGCCCGCAGCGGTGACCATCGAATGGCGCAAGCTCGAACTCGGTAGCGAAGTGTCCGGGCTCAACTTTGTCAACACGGACCCGCTCTTCTTCTTCACGAAGATGGAGTATGGCGGCATCTACGACGCCGATGGGTCACTCTCCGGCAAGGGCAAGCCTGGCATGGTTTACGGCGAGAACGACCGGGTCGCCACGATCAACGAATGCGACTGGATGGGTGCTTCGAGCGGCTGGTTCTGCCCCGACGATGGTGGTACAGTAGCACCGGCTACAGCCGTCGGCGTCGAAAATCCGCGGCCGGGCGTCCAGTTCACACTGTGGAAGGGCGATTTTTACCAGCTTGTCGAGGTCGACGGCCTCGACAGCCCGTCTGACACGGGGGTCGCCGACAACTTCGACCTGAGCGTTCTCCCGGTGTACTCGGGCCACACGGTTCGCTTCGAAGGCTTCATCGACGCCCCTGAGACGGGCGACTATCGGTTCCAGCTCAACGCCAAAGAAGGCGGAGCGTTGTCCATCAACGGCGAGACGGTGATCTGGACAAGCCGCCCTGGCCAGCCGCAGGTCCACGAGGGTTGGGTCCGCCTCGAAGCGGGCTACCACGCCATCGCAATTGACCACTATAAGAAGCTCTCAAATCCGCAGCTCGCGCTGAAGTGGGATGGCCCAAGCTTTAGCCTGCGCGACGTACGCGACGACGAACTTGTCTGGGGCACGGCTACGGAACCGCCCGGCGGCGGTGGTGGCGGCGATGGTGGCGGAGGTAGCTCCGACGAGAACCAGTCGCCGGTGGTCACGATCACGAAGCCCGGCGATGGGAGTTCGTTCTCGTCCAACAAGCGTGTCGTCATCCGCGTCGATGCCAGCGACCCCGACGGCGAGGTCGCAGATGTCTACTTCTACGTGAATGGCACCCAGACGCGTCGCGACAAGAAGGCCCCGTGGAAGTGGGGCACCCGCTTCTCGCCAGGCTCCTACACGATCACGGCGGAAGCTGTCGACAACGAGGGCGCGCGCACGATGTCGGCCCCCATTGACATCACCGTTTTCGAAGCAGCCCAAGCGGGTCTCTCCAACTCATCGGCGCTGCCCGCCGAGTTTGCCATCGACGATGTCTATCCGAACCCCTTCAACCCAGCCACGACCATGTCATTGGCAATGCCGCTCGCTGGTGACTACGATGTCAAGATCTTCGACGTCGCGGGTCGGCTCGTACAAGAGATTCTGCTGCTAGACCAGGAGGCGGGCTATGTGGATATCCCCCTCGACCTGAGCGGGCACGCCAGCGGGCTTTACATCCTGCAGGCTCGTCAAGCCTCGACAGGGCAGACGATCACAGAGCGCGTGACGATGCTGAAGTAGGTCGTCCGGTCACACGGATTGCGAGCGGGCACGGTCTTCGGACGGTGCCCGCTTTTCGTTAGAGGGTTTCACTAGCGCGTTCTGGAAACCGTCTTCGTTCCGATTCTAGCCCGTATTGCAGTCCCGATGCCGATCGCCACGCGAGTCGATGTGCCACGCATCGAAACGACGTCGAATACAGGCGCAGCACATCCGCCCTGGGCTTTCCAAACAGCAGATATGAACTCCCGATCGTGGGCGTTCGAGCTCGTTTCGAGACTCAACCCTTAGCGCTACGCTTCTCACGCTGATACCGAATAGCGACTCAACGCAGGCCGGCGCTCGCCGGGATCACCCGCCTGCTCCCTACCCATGTCGCTTCTCGGACCATGCCTACGCACCTACGTGCTTCCCGCCATCTCTGGCTCTGTCTCGTTCTCGCTGCACTTGCCCTTGCGACAAGTCTGCCTGCACGAGCCGCCCTCAATCTCGACGCGCCCGCGTCGCAGCGCGATGCCTTCATCGCCTCGGGCAACCTCGACTGCGCAATCAACCCCGACATCCTCTCTGAGCGCTCTTGGATCGGCTCGTTCGCCACGACCAGCGCACCCCAGTTGTGGAGCGACCCGGCTACCTGGGACGGCCAACTCCCTCGCGCCGGTGCGGACATGCTCATCCCAGTCGGCCAGCACATCATCCTTGACGTTTCGACGCCCCCGCTCGGTGGCGTCCGCGTCGAGGGCACGCTCTCGTTTGCGGATGCGCCCGTCGACCTCACCGCCGACTGGATCCTCGTAAGCGGCCCAACAGCTCGCTTCGAAATCGGTACGCCGAACGCACCCTACCGCCACAAGGCCACCATCACGCTGACCGCCGACGATCCCAGCGAAAACGTAGCTGGCAGCGGTTCTATGTCGATGGGCACCAAGTTCCTCGCCACGATGAACGGCGGCTCCATCGGCATTCATGGACACCGGCGCGATGCGGTTTCCTGGACCGTCCTCGACGGGCACGTGCGCCCTGGCGACCGGGAGCTTCGTCTCGCCGACCGCGTCGACTGGCGCCCTGGCGACGAGATCGTGATCGCGCCGAGTGGCTATAGCCCCTTCGAAGCCGAGAAGCGCGTCGTCGAGCGTGTCAACGGGCGAACGGTCACGCTGACGGAGCCCCTCGACTACCGTCACTTCGGAGAGATCCAGACCATCGAGGGCCGCCGCATCGACATGCGCGCCGAAGTCGGCCTTCTGACACGCGACATCGTGATTCAGGGCGACGAGAACAGCCTGACTCGCATTGACGAGACCGGCTACCACGTCGGCTTTGGCGGGCACGTCATGTTCATGGTCGGCGGCACGGCCCAGATCGAAGGCGTCGAACTCGTGCGCATGGGCCAGACGGGCGTGAGAGGCCGCTACCCGATTCACTGGCACCTCGCCGGCGACCGGCCGAGCGACTACGCGCGGGGCAACTCGGTGCATCACAGCTACCAGCGGGCCTATGCCACCCACCGCACGCAGCGCGTGACGGTCGAGAACAACGTCGCTTACCACGTCACGGACCACATGTATGTGTTTGCCGAAGATGGCGAGGAGTACGACAATCGGTTCATCGGCAACCTCGGCATTCTGAACTGGGCCAAGCAACCGCGCGACTTTGCGTTCCCGCACCGCGAGAACTACGAGTTGTCAGCGCAGGGCGAGGAACGCTCGGGCATCTTCTGGGGCCGCAACCCCCACAACGAGATCCGCGACAATCGCGCAGCCGGCTCCTACCGGGGTCACGGCTTCTTCTTCGACCAGCAGTACATGTCGAGCTTCACCACGTTCACGCGCTACCTGCATCGTGATCGGCCGATCACATTCACCGGCAACGTCGCCCATGCGATCTACGAGACACCCGGTCTCGGCAGCCACGCCTCCTACGGACCCAAGATGCACGGGGCAGGCCTAATGATCGGCCTGCGAGAAGGTCCTTACCCCCTCGAATTCGGCCCGGACTTCCTCGCCTACAAGGTGAGCCACTCCGGCGTCTGGATCGAGGAGGAGAACGAAACGATTGTCGGCGCTGTCGTGGCAGATGCAGGTATCGGCGTGAGCCAGACGTTCGGCCGCATCCGCGACCTGTTCGTCGTAGGGAATACGGCCAACGACGTCGGCGGTGCGATCCCAGCCACCGCACGCCACGCGCGTTCCGCGGGCGGCGTCAACATCACCGACCAGACGCAGAAGAAGTCGCACGAGAACCTACGCCGCGTCTCGATCGACGGCGCGACGTTCGTGAACGTAGAACCAGCTGCCATTACCGTTGAATGGCGCAAGCTGGAGCCCGGTAGTGAGACCTCGGGCCTGCGGTTCGTAAACACTGAGCCAGTCTTCTTTTTCAACAAGATGCAGTACGGCGGCATCTACGACGCCGACGGCTCGCTCGCCGGCACAAACCGTCCGGGCATGGTGCACGGCGAGGGCGACGACGACGCGTCGATCAGCTTCTGCGACTGGATGACAACAGGCTTCTACTGTCCGGACGACAGTGCCCTTGCTGAGCCACAGGCTAGCACATCGCTCACCGACGCGGTGCCGGGTGTCGCGTTCACCTACTGGAGCGGTACGTTCCTCGAACTGCCACGTGCTGACACACTCGGCGTCGCCACGGGCGAGGGTATCGCTTCCAAATTCGACCTCGATGCCCTTCCCGTACTCTCGGGCCACGCGGTCTCCTACGAGGGCTTCCTCGACGTGCCCACAACGGGCACCTACCGATTCGTCATGGACGCGAAGGAAGGGGGCACGCTCTCCATCGGCGACGAGGTCGTCATTCAGGGCAACCGCCCCGGCCAGCCTGAAGTCCGAGAAGGCTACGTTCGCCTCGCCGCGGGCTACCACGCCATTGATGTCCAGCACTACAAGAAGCTGTCGAACCCAAAGCTGTCGATCAAATGGGAAGGCCCAGGCTTCGGGCTCCGTGTCATCCAGGAGGCAGACCTTTCGCGTGGTAGGTCGACTGGCGGCGTCGACACCGGTGACGGAGGATCCAGCGGCGGTGGCGAGGAGCCTGCCGAGAACCAAGCACCGGTCGTGGAGCTCACGTCGCCCCAGGACGGTGATCGCCTCGACGCAGGCCGGAGCGTGACACTCCGTGTCGACGCGTCAGATCCGGATGGCACCGTAACGAAGGTCACGTTCCTCGTGGACGGCGAGCCCATCGGCGAGGACACGAGCGCGCCGTTCTCGGTGCGCGTCCGCCGCGCCCCGACTGGCGTGTATACGCTCTCCGCGATTGCTACCGATGACCAGGGCGCCACAGCAACCTCAGCCCCGGCGACCGTCACAGTCGGCGACGGCGTCCGTATTGCGCAAGCCGGAGGCGCCAATGCCTGGGTCCTCGACAGCGATTCGTCCTTGCCTGAGCAACTCGGCATTGAGGGCTTCTACCCGAACCCGTTCAACCCAACCACGGAGGCCCGCCTTCTCCTCGCCGACGACGGCGACTACGAGGTGGCGATCTACGACGTGACGGGCCGCCTCGTACAGCAACTCATGCTGCCGCGCATGACTGCTGGCACGGCCGTCGTCCGAGTCGACCTCACGGGCCATGCCAGCGGCGTCTACGTCCTTCGGGCTCGGCACCTAGAGTCAGGAACCACCACCTCGGCGCAGATGACCTTGCTCAGGTAGCCTGTTCGACCCCCGCCCTTAGCCCCCCGCTGGGAGCGTCACCGCAGCAGCTCACTTCGAAGATCGAAGTGGGCTGCTTGCGTTTGTACAGTGCGGCACCCTAGAAATCACCCATTTACATGACCTTTTCTTGCCAAGCAATTCCTCTATTTCCAACACGCTGTTCTTTCGTGCTATCGCCACTTTTTACCTGTGTACAAAACGCCAGTAGCATACCTCCCGAGGGTCTATGTGCGTGCAGGAGAAACGCGTAGGAACGCAGGCTGTCGGCTCTCTTCAACCTGACCACTCTCGACCTATGCCCTACCCACAGATGCATGGCATGATGGCCGTGCGAGGCTGTCCCCACCAGAGCATTGGCTCGTTTACGCGCCTCAGCCCTGATTACACGGCGCTCGCGGTTTCTGAGGCCGCAGCAGCCGCGCTCGGTGCCAAAGGAGGCATCATGGACGGCGGCGCTCACCCAAGCAACGAGATCACGCTTCCCGCTGCCTACATCTTCTTTGCCCAGTTCATCGACCACGACATCACGCTCGATGCCGGAGGCACAGCGCTCAGCGACTCCCCGCTCTCCCGCTCAAGGATCGAGACCATCCCCAACTTCCGCTCCCCGACGCTCGACCTCGACTCCGTCTACGGATTCGGTCCGGAGGTGAGCCCGTTCCTTTATGACGACGGCAAGGACGCCATTTTTGGTCGCCTTCGAACGGGCAACCTCGTCAACAAGAATGACCTGCCGCGTGTCCTGAAGCAAGAGCAAGATGGCTCGTTCACGGGCCGAGCGCTCATCGGCGACCCCCGCAACGACGAGAACATCTTCATCGCTCAGCTGCATCTGCTCTTCCTTCGCTTTCACAATTGCCTCCTTACCAAGTATCGCGCTACGAGTCGGTCTGCTCAGGAGGCCTTCGAAGAAGCGCAGCGGCAAGCGCGCTACCACTTCCAGCATCTCGTCGTCTTCGACTTTCTCGAACGCATCTGCGACCCCGCAATCTTCGCGTACGTCCGCGACCGCATCCGCCGTGGAGATGCCTACCCCTTCTTCTACACCCCCTCGGGTGATCGGCACCTCCCCATGCCGGCCGAATTCAGCGTGGCCGCCTTTCGGTTTGGGCATACGCTGGTCCGCGATACCTATCCGGTCAACAGGGAAAATCAACGCATCCAGCTCTTCGACGAGCGTTTTGGAACGACGGGGTTCGCGCCGGTGCCCCCCGAGTTGACTGTGGATTGGAGCTATTTGCTTGATGTGGACTCAGCCATCCCCTTCGCACGCTGCATGGCTTTCGATCACCTACTCGCGAGGGAGTTGATTCGCCTACCTATCGAGGTGGTTGGGAGCGCGCCTGCCCATGAGCAATCGCTCGCGTTCCGCAATCTCCGCCGTGGGCACGTCTTTGGACTACCGAGCGGCCAGACCGTCGCGCAACAGCTTGCGTTTGCCTACAACCAAGATGACACGCAGCGGATCGACCCGGCCGCCGACGTGGAGTTCGGCAAGATTCCAGGATGGAACAACCTCGATGCCACGATGCGCAGCGATCTGGAGTCGGCTACACCGCTCTTCTTCTACGTGCTCCGCGAGGCGGGTGTGCTGGGCGGCGGCGACCGCCTCGGCCCTGTCGGCTCCGCGATCCTTCTGGAAGTCTTCGGCGGGGCGCTCCTTGCCTGCCACGACTCGATTTTGACAGGCCCTGGTCGCACTTTCCGCCCGCTCCCCGAGGTGGCTGGTGACGGTGACTTCCGTCTAGCAGACGTAGCGCGCTATGTTCAGGCTTGTTTGAATAGCTCCGGCTAACACAGTCCTACGGATGCTCTCGCGAGTCACGGCCCGCTTCGAGCATCGAGGCGGGCCATGCTGTGCATAGACTGAACGAGGGGCCACGATTGAACGAACCCAAGCTTGCTTTAGCCAAGGACCTCAACGGCGCGCTTCATGCGGCGTACGCAGCCCTCGCGCCCGATGGCGACCATCAAGTCGAACAGACCCGGCCCGAATGTCACGCCGCTGATCGCGAGGCGTGTCGGGTGGATAAGCCGCCCGGCACCGATCTCGCGGGCCTCGGTAATCGAGCGCAGCTCACGCTCGGCGGTCTCTGCGTCGAACGTGTCGAGCGTCTCTAGACGGTCGGCGTAGGCCGTGACCAAGTCGGCGGCATCAGCTTTCCAGCGCTTTTTGACCCCCTTCTCGTCGTAGTCAGTAGGGTCTTCGAAGAAGTAGCGCGCCTCGGCGATCTCGTGAGGAAACGTCACGCGGTCCTGCATAAGCCGCGCGGCCTCGTCCAGCGTCGCGTCGTCGTAGTCAATACCTGCTCGGGCCAGAGCAGGACATGCTTCATCCGCCAGGTCCTCAACGGCCATGTCCCGGACGGCCTGGCCGTTGAACCAGCGGAGCTTGTCGAGGTCGAACTTCGCGCCAGACTTGCTCACGCCATCGAAGTCGAAAGCCTCGGCGAGCCCGCCGCGGGTGAAGCGTTCCTGCTCGGTGCCCGGGTTCCAGCCGAGCAGCGCCAGGAAGTTGACGAGTGCGTCGGCGTCGTAGCCCGCGGCGCGGTACTGCTCAACGGACACTGGGATGCCGAGCGTTTCGGCGTTGCGCTTCGAGAGCTTGCCGCCGGAAGGCGCGAGAATAAGTGGAAGGTGGGCCATCTGCGGGGGCGTCCAGCCAAAAGCCCGGTAGAGCAACAGGTGCTTCGGGACGCTCGGCAGCCATTCCTCGCCGCGGATCACATGCGTGATCTGCATGTGGTGATCGTCCACGACGTTCGCGAGGTGGTAGGTCGGCATGCCGTCCGACTTGAGGAGCACCTGATCGTCGATCTCGCTCGTGTCAAAGGCGACGACGCCACGGATGAGGTCGGTGAACTGTACCCGCCCTCCGGGCTGCACCTTGAGGCGCACGACGTAGGGCTCCCCGCTCTCGATGCGACGCGCCACTTCGTCCGCGCCGAGCGTGAGGGCGTTGTCCATGCGGCCCCGCGTCGCAGCGTTGTAGCTCTGGTTGTCAGCACGGAGCGCATCGAGCGCCTCGGGGGGATCGAACGCGACATACGCATGCCCCGCATCGAGCAGCTGGTCGACGTGGGTCCGGTAGAGCGCTGAGCGCTGCGACTGGTAGTAGGGACCGTGCGGACCGTCGACACGGGGCCCCTCATCGTACTGCAACCCGGCCCATTGAAGGCTGTCGATGATATCCTCTTCCGAATCGGCGTCGTAGCGCGAGCGATCGGTGTCCTCGATCCGCAGCACGAACGTACCGCCTTGCTGACGAGCGAAGAGCCAGTTGTAGAGGGCCGTGCGGAGCCCCCCGATGTGGAGTTTTCCAGTGGGGCTGGGTGCGAAACGAACGCGGACGGACATGCGAGTGCAAGAATGAAGCTAGGGAAAGCAGCGTGAAGCTACGTGTCCCTCTTGCACATCGGTCCGAACATGGCGATAAAATCCGTGTCAGCGGCGCCTCAACGGGCATACTGGAGTCTCACGCGTTCGTCTACTCCGCTCCGGCTTCTTCCCGCTCCTCTTCGACGGTGATGCCGGGATAGATCACGTAGAGTGCCTCGGCCGGGTCGGCGTCATCGACGATGCGGACAGGCACGGCGCTTGGCTCGGGCTCGGCCGGCTGTGCCGTGAGCAGCCCAACGGCGAAGAGCACGAGCGAGAACACGAGCGCGGTACGGATTGAGACGCGGCGCTTCAGGCCCCGAAAGGGCTGGCGGTCCTCTGCCCGGGTGGCGGCAGGGTGCGGCCGCGGCCGCTTCGCCTGGTCGAGGCGCGCGAAAAACGCGGCGTCCATAGACGGCGTCACGGGCAGGTGTTCCTGGCGAGCAGCAATCCGAAACGCCATCAGGGCGTTGAATTGGGCGCGGCAGGCCGTACAGTCAGCGAGATGCGCGAAGAGCGCTGGCTGGTCGGCGAAGGGGAGTTCGCCGTCCACATAGAGGTCGAGGAGCACCTCGTACTGGGCGTGGCTCTGATGGTCTCGGCCAGCAGGCAAGTGCGGGGTCGTCATGCGGAGGCGGCGTTCAGGAAGAAGGAGTCGACGTGGAGGGCACCGGTGCGGGCTCGGGCTCGATCCACGGCTGGAGAAACTGCCCGAGCTTGCGTCGAGCCTTGAAGAGGCGGCTCTTGACCGATGACACCGTGTTACGAGTCACGGCTGCGATCTCGTCGTACGACAGATTCTGGTACTCGCGCAGCACGATCACCTCGCGGTACTCCGGCGAGAGTTCGCCCAGGAAGCGGTTCACGAGGTCGACCTGTTCGGCCTTGAGTAGGTGGCGAAAGGGCGTCTCGCGGCTGGGCGCTGGAGGCTCGGGCGCATGTTCTGGGAAAGGCCGAGTCCGGCCGCGTGTACGTAAATGGTTGAGGCATTGGTTGCGCGCGATCGTGAAGAGCCAGGACCGGAACGCTCCAGCGTTGAGGAGGCGATCGCGGTTCTCGTAGACCCGGAGAAACGTCTCCTGCATCACGTCCTCGGCGGCCTCTCGGTCGAGGAGCAGTTTGGCGCAGAAGCCGTAGACGGGAGCCTTGTAGCGGTTGTACAGGCTCACAAAGGCGAACTCATCGCCCTTCTGGAAGGCCTCGATGAGCGCGCGATCGTCGATGACGGCGGTGGCGCGGTGACCAGAGTGGGCGGTGTATTCGGGGGGATCCGAGGAAGCTGACACGGCGGCAGGGGCAGGTGACGAGGCGCATGGGTGCCATGCAAGGCGCGACGGGGAGACACGGCGTTCGAGCTGAAGTTGCTCGTCTCGCGAAGAAAAAACGAAGCCGCATGCATCTTCGTGTACGTTGGGTGCCCGCACCTGCGCCTCAGAGCCTGCGCCCTGCTATCTTCTCGGCCCGCGTTCTCCCCCCTTTGCTTTTCCATTCCATGCCCACGTTGCACCTCCTCGGCACCGGCGCAGCGGTCTCGTCGCCGGATCGCACGGTCACCATGCTAGCCGTAGAGGACGGGCCAGAGGTGCACGTCGTCGACTGTGGCGGCGATGTCGTCCAGCGGATGCTCCAGGCTGGACTCTTTGCCGACGACCTTCGCGCACTCTATCTCACGCACGCCCACCCGGATCACATCGCTGGCTTTCCGCTCTTCCTGGAGAAAGTCTGGCTCATGGGCCGACGTGCTCCCATTCCGATCTACGGACCGGCCGATGCCCTCGATGCAGCGCGGCGCCTCTTTTCGGTGTTTGATACGGCAAGCTGGGACGGCCTACCGGAATGTGTCTGGTATCCGATCACAATGGAGCCCCACACCCCAGTGCTGACTACGGGCCGCTTCCAAGTCACGGCAACGCCAACGGTGCACCCCCTTCCGACAACCGCCCTTCGCTTCGAGGCACGCCGGACAGGCACCTCCATGACCTACTCGTGCGACACGGCACCGTCAGACCACATTTGCGCTCTAGCGGCGGGTACCAACCTGCTCGTCCACGAGGCTAACGGCACCGTCCCCGGGGTCCACTCGTCCGCGGAGGACGCGGCCGCCTGCGCGAAGAAGGCCGACGCCGAACGCCTCGTCCTCGTCCATCTGCCGCCCCAGGTCGAGGAAGCGACACTGGAGGCCAGCCGGGCGCTCGTTCCCGACCTCGAACTTGGCGTCGATGGCGCGCGCTACGAGTTTTAGGTCGTTGCTTTAGGTCGTTACAGGTAAACCGAATAGCTGCTCGGCGTTGTGCGTCGTCTGCCGCGCTATGTCCTCCATCGTGAGGCCACGTGCGTTCGCAAGATGCTCGGCGACAAGACGGACGTACGCTGGCTCGTTGCGCATTCCACGATGCGGCGTCGGCGCGAGGTATGGACCGTCCGTTTCCAGCACGATTCGGTCCAGCGGCACGTCCGCGATGGCCTCGGCCACGCTACCGTTCTTGAAGGTGAGCGTGCCCCCGATGCCCATGTGAAAACCAAGGTCGAGCACGGCCTGGGTCAACCACAGCGGACCGCCGAAGCAGTGGAAGACGCCACGTAGCCGTTCGCCTTCGGGGTGGCTCCGCCGTACGTCGCGAAGGATCTCAACGAGGTCACGGGAGCACGCATCGCTCCCACGTTGGTCGCGGTTGTGGAGCACCAGAGGCAAGTCAGCCTCAATGGCGAGACACGCGTGACGGCGCAGAAAATCGTGCTGCTTGTCGTTGAACGAGCGGTCCCAGTAGTAATCGAGGCCGCTCTCTCCAATCGCGACAACGCGCGGGTCGTCTGCAAGCGCCGCAGCCGCCTCAAAGTCCTCGTCCGCAGCCTCCTTGACCTCGCTCGGGTGGACTCCCGTCATCGCGAAGACTGCGCCTGGGTACGCGTCACAGAGCGCGAGCGCGTCGTGAATCGAAGGCACGTCGATGGCGGGCAGGAGCAGCCGCGCTACGCCCACCTCGGCGGCACGCTCGACGACGGCGGTCCGATCGATTTCGTACTTCCGATGGTAGAGGTGGACGTGGGTGTCGATCAGCATGCGCCGTCAGTCGCTGAGGTTGGGGGCGTCCTGCGCGTCCACCGGGGCATGCTCAACGGACGTAGGCACCGCGATCGACTCGTCAAACGCGACAGGTAGGGCACGGCGCATCGCCTGGATCGTGGCGTCGACATCCGCTTCGGTGTGCGCGTCCGAGACGAAGTACGCCTCAAACTGGCTTGGGGCGAGATAGATGCCCTGCGCGAGCATCGCATGGAAGTAGCGGGCAAACGCAGCCGTGTCGCAGCGCTTCGCGCCGTCGTAGTCGATGACCTTCTCGTCCGTAAAGAAGAGGCCGTTCATCGAGCCGACGCGTGTCGTGTAGAGATTGCGTCCGAGCTCGCGCAAGATGTTTGTGAGTCCATCGTGGATGGCCGCACTGGTCTGCGCGATCCGGTGATAGACGTCGAGGTCGTCGAGGATCTGGCGTAGCATCGCGTAGCCGGCATGCATGGCCAGTGGGTTGCCCGACAGCGTCCCCGCTTGGTAGACAGGGCCGGCTGGCGAGACATAGTCCATCAGGTCCTTTCGACCGCCATAGGCGCCCACCGGCAGGCCGCCGCCGATGATTTTGCCAAGCGTTGTGAGGTCGGGCCGTACGTCGTATAGCCACTGCGCGCCGCCAGGGGCGACGCGGAAGCCGGTCATGACCTCGTCAAAGATCAGGACGATATCGTGCCGGTCGCAGAGCGCTCGGAGCCCCTGCAGGAAGCCGGGCTCGGGCGGCACGCACCCCATATTTCCGGAGATGGGCTCTACGATGACCGCAGCGATTTCGCCTGGGTTGGCGTCGATGAGCGCCTGGACGGAGCTTAGGTCGTTGTACCGGGCAAGCAGCGTGTCTTGGGCATTGCCGGGTGTCACACCGGGCGAGTTGGGTTGCCCAAAGGTCATCGCGCCGGACCCGGCTTCGATGAGGAAGAAGTCGCCGTGGCCGTGGTAGTGGCCCGCGAACTTGATAAACTTCGGCCGCTCGGTGAAGCCACGGGCTAGGCGCACAGCGCTCATCGTAGCCTCTGTCCCGGAGTTGACGAAGCGCACCTTCTCGATGCTGGGGACGAGTTCCACGACGAGTTCGGCAAGCCGTACCTCGATGGCCGTCGGTGCGCCGAAGCTGGTCGAACGCGTCGCTGCATCCTGCACGGCGCGGATCACAGGCGGAAAGGCGTGTCCGTAGAGCATCGGTCCCCATGAGCCGACATAGTCGACGTAGGTGTTGCCGTCAGCGTCCCAGATCGTGGCACCGCTGGCACGCTCGAAGAACACCGGCGTACCGCCGACGCTCTTGAACGCGCGCACGGGCGAGTTCACGCCGCCAGGGATGACCGTCTGTGCCTGGGCGTAGTGCTGGGCGCTAGCGGGGAGCGGGCGAACAACCGAGTTCGTAGGGCCTTGGGTGGTGATCACGGTCAAAGGGGGTGGTGGTCCTGCTGAAGTGAATGAAGCCCCTGGCTCACGCCCGAACCCGGACGGCGTTTCGGCAATACGGCCCTCCGCCCTCGCCTTCTCAATTCTTCGTCTGCCAGTCCCGGATCAGCCGATCACGTCGCGCTCGACTTTGCGGAAGATGCCTCGGACGACAGGTCCTTCGTCGTCCAGGTCCCGCTTTGGCGGCTCAGCGACTGCGAAGTCTGCGTCCTGCATGCGATAGGAGAGCCACGCTGGCGAGATGTCCGCGCCGTCGCGCACGGCGATGATGACCCAGCCGCCTGGCTTGAGCACGCGCCGCGTCTCAGCAAGCGCATCGCTCAGCCGATTCGCTTTGATGCCATCGTAGCTGCCGAGCGCAACCACCCAGTCGAAGAAGCTGTCGGGGTAGCCAAGAGCGCGGGGGCTAGCCGTGATTACACGGTTGCCGAGCGCTGGGTGGGTTCTCGCGACGGCTTGCTGAGCTCGCACGGCCGTTTCCGTGTCGCTCATCGTGGCGTGTACGTCGAATCCGAGCGCGGCGAGTGCCTGCGATACGGCGCCGTCCCCACATTCCAGGTCGAGGATGCGACTTCCTGGTGGTACCGCAGCGAGCGTCCGAAGCAGGTGGTCGGTCAGGCCAGACATGGACCGTCCTCGCCCTACGCGTTCTCGGTGCTGCGCACCGTCACCTCGTCCGTATCCGCCTGCGCCGACCAGTCGTGCGCTTCGGTGATACAGCGGCACTGGTGGCACCGAACGGTCCTGCACGCCTGCTTGAAGCGCGGCAGCTGCGGGATCGGCTTCGGCAGTGCCACAGGTGCGCCGTCGCCAGAGGGGTTCGGGGCCGTAACCTGCGCAGCCACGGATTCGGCGAGCGCTTCGATGAAGAGCGGGTGGGCGTTCAGGCCGCGCGTCACCTCATAGTGTTCGATGCCGAACTCCTCCGCCTCCTCGCGCACCTCGATGTCTAGCTCGAACGCCGTCTCGATGTGGTCTGTCACAAAGGCAACTGGGACCACGAGGACGGCTGTGTGACCTTGCTCGGCCAGCTCTTCGAGTTGGTCCGGCGTGCTGGGCGTGAGCCATTCGGCAGGACCGACCTTGCTCTGGAAGGCGACGTGGAAGGAGCGGCCTTGCTCGCGCTCAGCCTCGCGGTAGTTCATCACCTGCTGCACCGTCGAGTGGACGAGGCAGCAGTACGGGTCCCGGCGCTGCTTCATCTCCTTGACGGGCGTGCCGTGCGCCGAGAAGACGAGGTGCACCTGGTCACGGATGGCGCGTGGGAAGCGTTGCAGCCCTTCGTCGATGCGTTCGCTCAGCGCCTGAACGTATTTCGGGTGGGCGGCGTACTCGAAGACAAGCGAGGTCGGCCAGGCGGGAATCTCGCCAGCGTCTTCGAGGGCCTTCCAGAAGATGAGCGAGGAGCCTGTGGTCGTCTTCGAGTACTGCGGATAGAGCGGTAGCAACACCACCTTCGTGACGCCGTCGCGCACCATCTGCGCACCTGCTTCCTCGGAGGTCGGCTTCCAGTAGCGCATGGCCGTGTAGCACCGGAACGTAGCGCCGGTAGCATCGCCGAAACGGTCGTTGAGGCGCTTCTCTAGCGCGATTCGCTGCTCCTCGGTAAGCCTGTTGATCGGCGACGACCCGCCGATGGATTCGTAGTCTTCCCCGACGATCTTGCTCCGCTTCGAGGCGATGAACTTGCTCAGCCAGTGCCGCGCAGCCCCCTTGAGCGGGATGTCGATGATGGCGGGATCCATGAACAGGTTGTAGAGGAACGGCTCGACGTCGTCGAGCTTCATCGGTCCCCCGAGGTTCATCAGGACCACACCGACCACGTCGCCGTCCTCGATGGCGACGGGCTCCTGCGGATAGTACCCCCCCGTCACGAGTCGCTTGTCGTAGCGGTAGACCTTGTTGAAGGCGCGGGGCGTCATGGCGTGCGGATGTGCTTGGTTGAGCGGGCAGCTTGAAGCACCAATCTCCGCCGACCGTTTCCTCAGGTCCGTTAAGGTTCGGGGGATACCTCCCAGGGCGCCCCGCCCCGGTTCAAACGCCTCCGTTACGCAGCCGAGGGCTCGTCGCCGCCGAGCCAATCGTGGGGCTGGAAAAAAGCGGACGCTTCTGCTTCGGGTGAGCTTGGCTCGGGCGCCCACGCATAGTGCCACTGCGCACGCGGAGGCAGGCTCATCAGGATGCTTTCCGTCCGGCCATTCGTCTCCAAACCAAAGCGCGTCCCCCTGTCGTAGGCGAGGTTGAACTCAGCATAGCGCCCGCGACGAATCTCCTGGAAGGTCTGCTCGCGCTCTGTGAAGGGCTGGTCTTTGCGCCGCTCCACGATGGGTGCGTAAGCGTCGAGCATCACGTGACCGGCGTCGTCAACGAAGGCGAAGGCCGCCGTTGAATCGTCACGCAGGTAGTCGAAGAAGATGCCGCCGACGCCGCGCGCCTCGTTGCGGTGTGGCAGGTGGAAGTAGTCGTCACACTTCGCTTTGAACGCTGCGTAGTCGGCCACGCCAGGGTGCCGGTCGCACACGTCCCTCCAGACCGTGTGGAAGTGCACCACGTCGTCCAGCACTGGGAAGTACGGCGTCAGGTCAGCGCCCCCGCCGAACCATTCGTCATCGGGATTGGCCAGGTCGTCGCCCAGGGCGAAGTAGCGGAAGTTGAAGTGCACCGTCGGGACATGGGGGTTGCGAGGGTGCATCACCGACGAGATGCCAGTGGCGAAGAACGGCTTCGTCTCCACGCCGAAGGCACGAGCCATGCGTTCGGGCAAGGTGCCATGCACCGCTGACACGTTGACGCCGCCCTTCTCGAACACGGGGCCGCCTTCGATGACGCGGGCCTCTCCCCCTCCGCCACCGGGTCGCTCCCACGCATCGTGGCCAAACGTTGCAGTGCCATCGAGCTGTTCAAGGCCTGCGCAGATGGTCGTCTGCAACTGCTGGCACAGCGCGAGCATACGTGCCGCGAAGGAATCCGGAGGGGTATGTGACGGAAGAGTCAGCATGACGCTTAGCCAGGGGTCGATCGCGAGAGTTCGTGGATGGCTCGGACGTAGGCGATGGCGTGGTCGGGATTGTGGTTTGGCAGCATGCCGTGACCCAGGTTGCCGATCAGGCCCGTGAGCTGGCCCTCAGCGTCACGGAATCCATCGAGCATGGTGCCGGTCAGCGCCCGAATCGTGTCGGGCGACGCGTACAGGGCGGCATTATCGAGGTTGCCCTGCACGGCCGCGCGCTTCGCAACGATGGCCCGCGCAGCAGCGGGCATCACCGTCTCGTCGAGACCGACGACGTCGTAGTCCGTGGCCGCGAGGGCATCGAGCGCATAGTGCGCGCCTCGTGCGAACACCACCAGCGGCACGGAGGGCACGCGGGCTTTGACGCGCTCAGCGATCTGGGCGAGGTACGGATAGCCGAAGCTCGCGAAGGCCGACGGAGTGAGCGCCCCGGCGTGCGAGTCGAACACCTGGAGCGCCTGCGCACCCGCGCCAACCTGGGCCACTAGGTAGTCCACGATCACGTCGGTGAGCAACTGCAGCAGCCTATGGCTTGCGTCCGGATCGGCATAGAGCCACGCCTTCGCCTTGGCGTAGTTCTTCGACCCGCCCCCCTCGATCATGTAGGCCATGAGTGTCCACGGCGCCCCGGTAAAGCCGAAGAGTGGGACGGCCCCGCCGATCTCGTGACGGGTGAGCGTGAGCGCCTCGAAGACATAGCCAAGCGCCTCCCGTACGTCTGGCCGTCTTAGCTGGTCGAGGTCGGCTGGTCGGTCGAGCGGGTCTGGGAAGTGCGGCCCCTTGCCTTTCACCATCTGCACCTCCATGCCGAGGGCCTGCGGCACCACGAGGATGTCCGAGAAGATGATCGAGGCGTCGAGTGGGGCGTCGGCGGCGTGAAAGCGGCGCAGTGGCTGGAGCGTGACCTCGCAGGCCAGCTCTGGAGTCCGGCAGACCGTGAAAAAGTCGTGCCTGGCGCGCACCGCGCGGAATTCCGGGAGGTACCGACCCGCCTGCCGCATCAGCCACACCGGGACCTGGTCAACTGGCTCCTGGCGCGCAGCCATGAGCAATCGATCGTTGCGCAGCGGCGGGAAGCCGTGTGCGGCAAACGCGGCGACGGTGGCGGATGCGTCAGTCATGGAGTTGGGTCGAGGGGAAGAGCGAGGCCATTCCGGCCGCGAGTGCCGCGGGCGTGGGGGCCGTGGCTGTGACATGCGGGGGTGCACCGACTGCAGCAAGCGCGGCGGCCGTGGTGGGTCCAATTGCGGCGTGCTTGAGGCTGTTCCAGCGTGCGCGTTTGGCTGGGGAGGCTTTCGCGAACACCGCCGACACGCCCGATGGACTGAACCAAGCTGCCGCGTTGAAGTCGCCCGGGGCGATATCGGGCGGGCGCACCTCGGTTCGATAGGCCGTGATCTCATGCACGGCCAGCCCCGCAGCGCGGAGCCGCTTTGGCAGCACTTCCCGGCGCCGATCGCCGCTCAGGAAAATGAGAGGATGCTCACGCTGCTCGGCAGAGTGCTTGACAATCACGTCGGCCAGTGCTGCCGCATTGCCTGATTCACCCCCGACCACCCGGAATCCCAAGCGTTCGGCAGCCATGCGGGTTGCGTCGCCTACGGCGTACGCCGGGGTCTCGGGATCAACGCGGCAGCCGTTGCGCTCCGAGACCGATGCGAACGCCTTCACCGCACGTGGACTGGTGAATACCCAGGCCGCCTTGCCGCCCTCTTGCATCGCGGCACCAATAAGGCTCTGGTTGAGGTAATGGAATTTCAAGATGGCGCGCGTAGTCGCCACCAGCCCGACGGCTTCGAATGCGGCTTCGTAGCGGTCCGGTAGGGGCTCGTCGCGCGAGCGAAGCAGGAGGACGCGGGGGCGAGACTCGGCACTCACGCTACGTCTGCGCGGATGGCGTTGAGCACCTCCCGGGCACCTCTAGCGAGGAGTTCGTCGGCGAGGGCCTGCGCCAGGGTCACGGCTTGAGAAGGCGTCCCGGTCTGCTCGCCACGAAAGACCTGCCGACCGTCGATGCTAGCGACGACGCCTTCGATGGTGAACGTGCTTCCTGTCTCGAGTCGAGCATATCCGCCGATGGGGACTTGACACCCACCGTCGAGTCGACGCATGAATGCTCGTTCGGCAAGCGCAACGGTGCGCGTAGCGTCATCGTCGAGGAGCCGACTGAGAAGGGCTGATGCGCTGGCGTTTTCCTCTGTGCAGACGACTCCCAGCGCGCCCTGCCCAACGGCGGGGACCATGATCTGAGGCGCGATCCGCTCCCGAATCTGGTCGTCGAAGCCGAGGCGCTGCAGGCCAGCCGCTGCCAGGATCACCCCGTGCCACCCCCCATCACCGGGAACGCCGCTGTCTGCCAGCGCCGCGAGACGGGTTGGGACGTTGCCCCGCACCGACACCGTGCGCAGATCTGGGCGCCACGCGCGAAGCTGGGCCTGCCGCCGCAGCGAAGACGTAGCGATGACGGCACCTGGAGGTAAATCCGCCAGTGTCCCGTCGTAGGCGGGGTGAGCAACGAACGCATCCCAGGGCTCGGCCCGGGCGGACACCGCTGCGATGCGCAGACCCTCGGGCAGCACCGTCGGGAGGTCCTTCAGCGAATGGACCGCCACATCGATCCGACCGTCGAGCAGGGCCTCATCCAGTTCCTTGGTAAAGAGACCGGGGTCACCAATCGCCGAGAGCGGCACATCCAGCACCCGATCGCCCTGGGTGCGGATCACAACGATCTCAACCTCACGACCTGCGGCGCGGAGCCGCGCCGCCACATGGTCGGCCTGCCAACGGGCTAGCTTACTGCCGCGCGTTCCTATGCGCATCGACGGGGAGAGGGTCTGAGGGGACAGATGGGCGGACGTCGTGCCCGAAGGGACACCGCGCAGGCGCTTCTGGACTGCTTCTCGATGACATCGGGACGCTGGCAGAAGGGTCGGACAACTCTTCCCTGGGCTCAGTACCACTCAGCGGCATCGCGCTGAAGTCCGGTTCCAAGGGATAGCCCGGCTGGGAGAAAATAGTCGCGAGGGCCTTCACGCCGCGCACAAAGTCGAGGGACTCGGGATCCGTTGCCTTGAGCCGGACGACGGGGACCGCGAGCAGCTTCTGCATGATCGACCTAGTGAGCCGTTCGACATCGGCGCGGGCCACCTTAGGAATGCGATGGGCGTGGCGTTCGATCTCTTGCTTCCGGATCGCATCGAAGGTAGACCGGATCGCCTGGATCGTAGGCTGCAGGGCTTGCTGATGGAAGAACCAGGTCACATACTCGGCGAGACTCTGCTCGACGATGGCTTCGGCCTCTGGGACCGCGCTGCGCCGTGCAGCCGCGGTGGCTTCGACTTCGCGGTTCAGCGTGTCGAGGTCGAGCACCGTGTAGCCAGGCAGCTCGTCCACCGACCGGTCCACGTTGCGAGGCACGGCGATGTCGATCACGAGCGCGGGGTCGTCCGCAGCACGCTCGGGAAGCTGCTCGGCATGAACGACGGGGGCGCTTGCTCCAGATGCAACCAGCACGATGTCGGACGCACCGATGGCTCTGTGGCGTTCGTCCCATTCGACCACTGCGCCGCCGTGGTGCTCAGCTGCAATCCGAGCACGCGCTGCTGAGCGGTTGGAGATCGCCAGGTGACCGAGCTCGAAGGTCGACAGGGCACTCAGTGCGGCCCTGCCCATCTGTCCGGCACCGAGCAGGAGCACGCGATGGCCGTCCAGGCTTCCTCCCGGCACTCGAGCACGCGCGACGGCCACAGCCAGGCTTGACACGGACGCCGCGCCCTGTGCCAGCCCCGTCTCAGTGCGCACTCGCTTCGCGACGTGAAACGCCTCGTGCATCAGCCGATGCAGCACGGGGCCTACAGTCTCGGCCCCAACTGCGTGGCGATAGGCTTCTTTGGACTGATGGAGGATCTGAGCGTCGCCGATCACCAGCGAACGCAGCCCGGACGCAACGCCGAACACGTGCCGAATGGCTGCCTCGTCCTCATAGCTGAACGCGTGACGCTCCGGCCACGGGTGACCGCTCTGGGCTTCCAGTGCCGCCAGCACTGCGGCCTTGTCCCCTTCCTGCCCATGGATGATCGCTTCTGTTCGATTGCACGTGGACAGCAGCACGACCTCCGCGCCGGATGAGAGCGCCAAGCTCCCATAGAGATCCTCGATGGCGTCCCCGTCAAGGACGAAGGCTTCGCGGACCTCAGTGGTCGCCAGGTCATGATTAAGCCCGACGGCGTACAGCGTCATCTACAAGGTGTGAAGGTCAACATGAAGGACACTAGGTACGAGAAGCCGTACCTGGGGATTTAAAACATCCATGAATGATACTGGAAGAGCATGTCCAGCGCCGAACGACCCAGGAGTGACGCCGTCAGGAAGCCGCCACGATGACTCCGAGGTAGGTTCTGAACGGACGGGCAAGCACAAGAGCAAGCGCGTGCTCCGATGCGCGCCTTTCCTCCTCCCGGGCGATTTCGAGACGCTGCCGCACCGCTCCAGGCCCGATCGGCTCGCCCCGATATTTCTCCCACGCGTCCAGCTCCGCGAGCGCCGCCTCTATGGCTTCGAGGGTATCGAAACGCGTGCATGCTCGAAAGAGCAGCCGGGTCTCGGGACTCTCCGGCAAGTCGTGGGCGCGGAACGTGTGCTGCAACGCTGTGACGACACCCTGAAGCGCATGCCTGCGCGCACTTGTCGCTCGCCGTTCTTCCACTTCGCTCGACACGACCACCCGTTCGTATTGCCGCCACACCATAGAGGCGAGCACGTGACGCAGGTGCGTTTCGTTCGAATGGGAGGCCGACCCGTCGGGTTCAGCGACAGCTCCGAGGAGTTCATCGAAGGGTACCGTTTCCTGTCGGTCGTGTTCGTCCGCAGGGGGCGAAGGAGATCGGAGCACTGCTTTGACCGCAGCCTTTCTCACCTCAATGAGCGCTCGCGTTCCACCCAGCACATGTACGTCGTCGTCATGCTCTGGCACGAATTCTGGCAAGAGGAGCAGCATCACATCGTACGACCTCATGCGGAGGTACCTCATGCGCTTCGCCGCGACAGCATCGGACAACGCCGTTTCCGCATGATTCAGGTAGGGGGCGTAGCATGAAACTAGCCCCCCGATCCGATCTACTATGCTGAGGAGCTCTGCCGTCAGGCTCGCATCGTCTTGGGAGGTGCCCCATCGATCGTGTGCTTCGCGCCAGGCTTGGTGCGCGTCTTGGAAGTCGAAGGCGATGCAGTCCGCGAGCCGCTCAAAAGACGATACCGCTTCCGTCGACTCGCCCGTTTTTTTGACACCGTTGCGTCCTTTAGCGAAGTCAGCGCCGGGTGTGAGTGCAGCTTGGAACACCTCGTCGGCGCCGTACTCGGCGTGGGCACCCGTTCTCATGGGTTGAGTGGGGGCAACGTGGGCCGTACTCCGGGCTCGTCGTCGTGTCACGACACGTGCAACGCGTCGGAGCACACCGCCTCGCCCGCCGCGCACTTCGCTCCCTCCTTCGACCATGCGACCCTCCGTTTCGGGACCGACGGGTGCCTGCGGCCCCAACAACCCTGCAGGGTATGCATTGGCGCCCACACGGTGCTCTCTAGCGGGCGCAACTCCTTCTCGATCCTTCGTCGCTGCTCCGCTGCCACGCTCATCTGCTTTGTCGCTGGGTGGCGTGGCAGGCGACGAACTAGCGGCACGAGCAGCGTCATCCAGGATGATCTCTGCCTGCGTATAGTGCCGTTGATCCGTTGGAGAAGCATAGCCTTCTTCGAAGAGGCCCAACCGGTTTCTGCGGAAGCGCTCGACCCAATGGCGTACCCGCTCGCTTTCCATGCCCACCTCGCGGGCAACCGCCGTCGCGGAGCGACGAGACGCGAAGGCCGTCAGCGCTCTCGCCCTTCGCGATGCCACCGGAGACGGGCCATCCGCAATCGCCTGCAGCGCACGACGCTCGCGGGGCGTGAAGAGGAGCGGGGCCGTCTGTGCTTGACTGAGGCGTTCAACCACCGACGAGAACCGGTCGGGATCGATTGGAACGAGCCCGTAGGCCTGTAGCATGGCGTCTAGTGCTCCCGCCGTGCGCGATGCATCCGCGGGCGCGCCTCCGACGTGCACTTTCACCTCACGGGCAATGTCGAAATCACGCGCCCACTCGTAGCGCACCTCATCCAGCACGATCGTCGCAGCAGGCCTTCCCCCCAGAGTGAGCCCGCGCGGCGTACGGTCGATGCACGCCCGTGCATGCAAGTCGAGGGGGGCGTCCCCGACGAGGGCTCCCAGCGCCGACCTCAGCGCGCCGGCAGCCAGGTCGTGGAGCGCCAGCGGGAGCGGTAGCGCACCCGGAAGACTTTGCCGGTAGGACGCTCCGCGCCGTCCCAGGGGGGCATCGAGAGGACGAAGACGCCCGAAGAAGGCCCCATCATGCTGACGGAGTCGCAGCGCGAATCCGTGTTCCACGAGGCGAAATGACTCCGTGTCGAGAAAGAGGTCGACGAGCGTCTGCGGGGCGTCAGGTGCCACCTCAAATCCAGCGATCCGCTGCACCCGCATCAGCTCTGCGACGATGCCCACATCGTGCGCGTGGTAGCGGAGCAGCATCGGTGGCGGTCGCGGGGTGCGGGGGGAAAACCTATTTTCAAGTATACGAAGCGCGCCGCAACTCGGCTGTGCTTTTCTCACGGAGCCGGTGCCTGCCAGACGACATCGAGCACGTCTGCCTCGCCGTGTAAGTAGCGTCCGCTGGCCATCAACACGCTCCTTCGCGCGCACTGGTGAAGCGTGCCGCCCGGCAACGCATCCCGGATGGTCTGCGCTGTCACCAGCCGATCGCGCTTGCTTGGCCCGAACGTACCTCGTGCAGCGTGCGCCTCGTGAAACCAGCGCGCGATCAGCCAGCCGCCTGGTCGGAGCAGTGCAGGCATGTTCGCAAGCACTCTGCCCCGCGCCTCGGGAAGTAGGTGCACCAGTAACAATATGGCCACATCGAGCGGCTCGCGCGGCAACCACGTAGTCAGATTCTCCTCAGCTACGTCGATGCAGACGCTGCGCTTCGTGGCTAGCGATCTAGCCATGGCCAGTCCAGCTCCTGCGAAATCGACGGCGGTGACGTGATGCCCGCGTTCGGCAGCATGCACGGCGACGCGCCCCTCCCCTGCGCCCAGGTCTGCGATGCGAGCCGGTACGCTGATCGCACCCGCCCCTTCAAGGAAGGACAAGCGGGCGGCGACAAAGGGGTCCGGCTGCTCGCCGAAGGCATACCCCTCCAGCTGATAGCGGGCGTCCCAGAATGCAGGCTGCGAGGTAGCTCTGGGCGTTCGCTTCATGGTGACCTCTGGAGGTTCGCGATGTCCCCAGGCCCTCGAACGTGACAGAGTCGCGCCGACGTGGCTCGACCCTGGGATTCTCACAGGAGGGCCCTGCTATCGAAGGACGATGGAGACCGTCTCCCGAGCCGTTCCCGATTGAACCTGGACGAAGTAGATCCCGCCCGGTAACGACTCCACCGGGGCCCATTCGATCTCGTGAACGCCCGCTCCCCGTGCCGCATCGGCGAGCGATGCCACGCGGCGACCCAGCACGTCGAACACATGCGCTTGCACCCGCTCTGGGGCATCAAGCCGGTAGGGAACACGAACCACATCGCCCGAGCGTACGAAGGGGTTCGGGTAGGCTGCGCCCACTGCAAAGCCTGACTCAGGGAGGCCATCCTCGGCCGCTAGCGCGTCGTTCTCGTAAAGTATCTGCACCTCGTCGTCGAGTTCTTTCAAGAGCGCAACTGAGTCGAAGCGGTCCGAGCCTCGCGCCCAGAGGATGCCAAGGGTGAGGACCTGAGACTCGCCTGGGGCGAGCGTGAACGGTCCCGTCGAAAGCACGAAGCGGCGGTCGCCTGGTGTGTTCGCGGTTCCATTGCCGTCGATGTCCCCTTCGCTCCAGAAGGCGGGAGGCTCGCCGGGGAAGGCGAAGTTGGTCAGCTCGCCCGTGGTCGCGTAGCCGTCTCCACCGACTCGGAAGGGCGTTCCGTCACGCCAACGGGCCGTCAAGTAGTTGAAGTACTGCTGCGCTGACGTGGCCTCGCCTGCAGTGGGGTCGCACCGATCTGCACAGCCACCGTTGTTGAAGTATGTAAACGCGGTGATGCCCAGCGTGTCCGGCGCCATATCGTCGCCAACGTCTGGCACATCGGCATTGATGATCGGCCCCTGGAAGAAGTCATAGCCGAGAGCCGGAGGCGCCATGCCATAGCCGCCGTTGATCTCCGAGTCGTCCTCGTCGCCGTTGTAGACGAAGGCTAGGCCGCGCTCCTGGTCAGAGCCGATAAAGTCGTCGCCGAAGTCTCCCAAGTCAGGGTCCACGAAGATGCCGACGTAGGTGTTCTCGATCGGCTGGTCGTTCTTGTTGATGATCGTGTACTCGTAGAACGTGCTCTGCCGCAGGAGGAACAGGTTGGAGGCGAAGGCGAGGGTTTGGACTTCGATGCCCAGCGGCTGCGATTGCGTGGAGGCATGCTGGTTGCCCACGTCGTTGTTGACCCACCACGCGCTCTGGTCCCCGTTGATGCGCGGCCGGTCGCCGTTGGCCAAGTTGTAGTTGTCGGGGTTGCCGTCTCCGTCGATCACCGGCGCTCCGAAATCGGCAGGCCACTCGATCAGGTCGAGCGTGGCCACGCCCGTAGACTCAAACGTCTCAACGTCTTCGTTGGAGACGACCCAGATGCGGTCGAAGTCCGCACAGTCGCTGGGCGGGACGGCGCCGTCTTCCAAGGGGCCTGGCCAAAACTCGTACCCGTCGTAGGTGGCCGCAGCTACCCGCAGTTCGTTGTTCACCTCGCCTGCAACCCAAAGACCCTGGGCGAAGATCGCCTGCACGCCGCGCCCACGTGGCACCTCATACTGGGCCGTTGAGCCGTTGAAGAAGAGGTTGCCGTTGATGAAGAGGTCGGCGTCAACCTCGTTGACATCGAGCGTCGCCGACGCTGTCCCGGGCACACAATCCCCGAACTGTTGAGCGCTAAGGGGCGATGCGAGGAGAAGGGCAAGCGCACCGGCAAGCAGCGCGCGAGATGGGAATGTATCGATACGCATGGGCAGCCATGAGGCAGATACGTGGGAGAAGGGCGGTGCGCTGAAAGTACGCACCACCGAACGCTCGCCCTTCCCCGAGGCTCTCACACGTCCAGTTTGGCGGCTTCGGCCTCGGCTTCGGTGACGAGTGCCTCAATGGCGTCGAGCCCCTGCTGCCAGAATCCCGGGTCATCGAGGTCGATGCCGAGGCGTCCGACAAGTACGTGCGGCCAGTCCGAGCCCCCCGCCACCAGAAGGTCCCGGTACTTCGGAGGAAACGCCTTCCCCTCCTCGACATAGCGTGCGTAGAGCGCGAGCACGAGTAGCTCGCCAAAAGCATACGCGTAGACGTAGCCGGGCGTATGGACGAAGTGTGGGATGTAGCTCCACCAACGCCGATAGTGGTCGCCCAGGAGAACGCTGTCGCCGTACATCGCCGTCTGTGTGGTCATCCAGTGCTCGGCAAACTGGTCCGCCGTGAGCTCCCCTTCGCCCCGGCGATGGAGATGAATGGCCTCTTCGAAGCGGTTCATCGTCACTTGCCGGAAGACCGTCGCCATCGAGTCGTCAATTTTCTGAACCAGCATCGAGAGGCGGCGGCGCGGTGCCGTCTCTGCCCCGATGAGGCGCTGGAAGACGAGCATCTCCCCGAACACGGACGCCGTTTCCGCCGTCGTCAGCGGCGTGTCGGCGTGGAAGACGCCTTGCTCGCGGCTGAGATACTGGTGGACGCCGTGGCCGAGTTCGTGTGCGAGCGTCTGCACGTCGCGGACGCGGCCCGTGTAGTTCATGAGGATGTACGGGTGCGCACTTGGCACCGCGCCGTGGCTGAACGCCCCGCCCCGCTTCCCTGCAACCGGCGGCGCGTCGATCCAGCGCTCGTCGAAAAACCGAGCGACGATATCACCCAGTTCTCTATCGAAGTCGCCGTAGGCCTCGGTGACGAGGGTGCGAGCCGCGTCCCAGGAGTACGACGACGCTTCCGTATCCGCGACGAGGGGCAGCGGCGCATAGCGGTCGTAGTCCATCATCGGCGCCTCGTCCTGGCCAACCTGATCTGGGCTAAGTCCGAGCAGCCGTGCCTTGAGGCGGTAGTAGCGATGGGCGAGGCCATATCGTCCCGTCACGGCGTCGATGAGCGCTTGCACGCTCGCATCTTGGATTTCGTTGGCGAGGTTGCGGCTCTGAATCCACGATGTGTAGCCACGAAGCCGGTCTGAGGACGCCTTGTCGGCCAGGACGGTGTTGAACGCGTAGGTGAGTGGGTACTCAAGGCGCTCAAACCCTTCGGTGAGCGAGAGAGCGGCGTCCTTTCGCACCGCACGGTCGGCGTCGTGGAGCTTCGCGAGCACTGCCTGTTCCGGCAATGACTGGCCTCTGAACTCAAACCGGGCGCGGCCGATCGTCTCGTCGAAAAACCGCGTCCATGCGCTCCGCCCCGTGATGCTCTTCTCGGCAAGAACCTTCTCCTCGGGCTCGGAGAGGAGGTAGTCTTTCTGGAGTTGCTGCAGTTCGAGGTAGTGCCGGTACGAGACCAGCGCCTCGTCCTGTAGCAGGTAGTTTGCCTTCTCGGCGTCCACGGCCGCCCATTCGACATCGAAGAAAATGAGGCGCTGCGCGGTCTGCGTATAGGCTTCCTTCACATGTTGGAGCAGCGCGCCGCGCGCCGCGTCTTCAGTCGCGGTGGACCAGTTGAGGTACGCGAACGTATAGGCTCGACCCAGCGTGTCCTGGATTTCCGCGAGCTCTGCCATCGTCCGCGCCAGACTGGCGGGATCCAATGCGCCGAGCTTGCCACGGTAGCGCTCGGCGAACGAGGCCGCCTGCCCGTCAGCCGCCACGAGATCTGCTTTGAGGATCGCGGTGTCTGCGTAGAGGTCGTCCAGGTTCCAGCGCACGTTTTCGGCTCCAGTATTCGGGGAGTCGGGAGTGTCTACGGTGGGGGCCATATACGGCGACGGTGGAGCGGTGCAGAGGGACATACGGGAGGGCAAAGGCTGGGTCGTTCGTGAATGGGCGCGTCCCGGGCATCACAGTAGCGGTTCCAAACCGCTGGCGACACCCAAGCTTGCAACTTCGCCCAGAAGGACGGGTATCTTCGGCCTGCTCTTCTGGGGAGGTCGGCCCGTTGTAACCCGCCCTCAGCCCCGTGTTTCCGCCCCTCTCCTGCTTCCCGTCCCGCCATGGCCAAAGTCACGACCCTCCACACCCCGGACGATTTCCAGGTCGTCCTCGACGCGTCGAAGGAGCATCCCGTGGCCGTCCTCAAGACGAGCATCGCCTGCCCGATTTCGGCACGCGGGCAGGAACAGTTCGTCCAGCTCGAGAACGATGCCGACCCGCCACTCTACGGCCTCGTGGTCCAGTATGCTCGACCGCTCTCAAACCACATTGCTGAGACGACTGGGGTGGAGCATCAGACGCCTCAGGCTCTCGTCATCTACGACGGCGAGGTGGTCTTCCACGCAAGCCACCAGCACATCACGGCTGGGCGCCTGCGCGATGCTGCCCGCCGCGCCGTCGGCGCGTCCTCCCTCTCCTGACGTCGTCGCCCTGCTCACCCTCCCGCTGTCTCGTGAACGTACGACTACCCCGCTATGTCGTCGCGCTGATGCTGCTCCTCGCGGCCACAGGGTGCCGAGAGGCGGCCGACACGTCACAATCGGAGACAGCCGTGACCTCTTCCTGGGCCGCCCCACCCGACAGCGCTAACACGTATGCCCAACCAGGAGCGCAGCAGCTTCCACGATTCTCCCTGCCGACCCTGAGCGGGACGCGCTTGACCAACCAGGACTTGGCCGATGCTGCCCTAGTTCTGCACTTCTGGGCACCCTGGAGCCGTCCAAGCATGGGCGACCTCTCTCTTCTCGACTCGTTGAGCACGGTACTCGTAGACGACGGCATTCGCGTGGTTGGCGTCCTTGAGGCAGACGGTGAGCAAAACGCTGCCCAGTCCGTCGTCGATTCGCTGGGCATACGCTACCCGATCCTCATCGACGAGACGCACCAACTCGCCACGGCGTTTGGCGAGATCGCGATGTTGCCTACAACGCTTCTGATCGACCGCGATGGCGCCGTGTTCGAACGACGTGTGGGGGCGTTCACGTCGGCTGAACACCTACGCATCCGTCTGCGCCACTTGGCAGAGCAAGCCCCGAGCCTTCCGCCCGAGTCTTCAGAAATGCCCCAGGCGCATGCCCTCACGCCAGACCGGGCGCATGCGCTCGTACGTGACGGTGCGGCCGTCTTCGATGTCCGTGACCTCTCCGAGCGGCTTGCCAACGATCCCTTGACGCCTGCAACGCCTGCGCCGCTTGCAACGCTGGCACCAGAACATCTGCCTACCGACCTATTACGGCCGGTGCTCTTCGTTGGCGACACGCTAGGGACACGCGCGCAGCTTGCTGCCGAGCAAGCCTTAGCCTGGGGCCATCGTCGGGTCTATTTCGCTGGCGGCGACCTCTCGCAACTTTTCGCCGGGCAACTCGATGGCTAGGAGTGGCGTGGTGTGAGTAGCTTAGCACGCCTGCCGGAGTGGCGGAATTGGTATACGCAGCAGACTTAAAATCTGCCGCCCATTCGGGATTGCGGGTTCGAGTCCCGCCTCCGGTACACGTGCTCTGGGGTGACTTGTGGGGACAGGATCTCCCCTGCTGCACCCTCACCGTGGCATTTCGAGCAGGTAGTAGAGCAAGTTGTCAGCGAATGCGATGCTCTGCGTCATCTCCAGGTGATCGGCAAAGATGAAGGTCACCGACGACCAATCGATCGGCGAGACGAGCATCGGTGCCCACTCGTCCCCAACGCGCTCGTCCATGAGCGCACTCGTGCGGAGGACGGTATCGTCGCCTGGTTCGTAGCTGTAGGCCGTCACGGTACCTTCGTCTCGGTCGACAGCCAGCCGTGCGAGCGTGGGCGCCGCGTCACTGGCGATCAGCTTCAGTTCGAGGCCAGGTGGGCGTTCTGCCCGGAGGTCGAGCGCGGCGAAGAGCTGTTCAGCGCGGCGCAGGCTCTTCCGTTGATGGTCCAGGGCAATGCGGCGCCGGTCGTCGCGCTGGCTGACGACGGGCAGCAGGTTTTGCAAGACCTCGTCCTGGGCTGGGTCGGCGAGGCCCCACTGCATGCGTTCCCAGTAGTCGGCGTGCAACACCGAATCGATCGAGGCCTCCGGTTGGGCGGCGTCCACGAGCGTTCGGTGGCGGTCACGCGGAAGCAGTTGATACACCGCCGGCATGGTGCCCAGGATTGCAGCAGGGTAGTCAGGCGTGACAGCCGGGGTCTTGAGCCCCTCCACGAGTTGCATCACCGTGAGGGGTGATCCTGCATTCGGGGTACCGACGAGAACGACGCGCTCCACGTGTTTGGCCCCTTCCCAGGTCAGTTCAGGCAGGCTCCCATTCGCCGGAAGGTCCTGCGCCCCGTAGCGGAGAAAGTAGCGCGTGATCATGCCTCCCATCGAGTGCGCGACGATGTCGAACTTGATGTCGTAGTCCTCCACACCGTACCGCTCTGCGTACTGCGCCTGCAACGTTGCGCGCGTCTCTTGGATGAAGGCGTGTAGCCGCTGGGCATTTTCGACGTTGTCGCGGCGCCAGTCGTAGTCAAACTGGAAGCAGGTAAAATGGTCGCTGCCGTAGTCGACCGATTCGAGGGCGCCCGCAGCGTCGCGATACCCGCCGATCCCTAAGACGCTCAAGATTTGCGCATAGGCGCGGAGCTGGATCGGCAGACCTAGCACCTTGATCCGCACGCTTTCCAGCGCGCCGTCTGGCTCTACTCCGTCGATCAGTTCACGCAGCGAACGCCCCTCTTCCATGGGCAGCGCGACCAGACGCTGGCCTGCGGGCTCGTCAGGGTCCGCGAACGCCCCAGTGAAGGCGCCCCAGACGATCTGTCCGCTGGTCTCGTCACGCAATCGGGACCCCAGCACGCCGGGGATCAAGATCACCGGATTCCGCTCGATACCTTGATACTGCGCCTCGCGGTTGTAGATCGCCGCGAGATCCGGCTCGGCGCGGCTCGACAAGCATCCGGCGAGCACGGCCGCGCCGCCCAAGAGCACCAGCAGGAGCGTTGCGTTTCGTCGAGGTGTCTCCTCCATGGCTTCCGGAAGGGTCCGCATTGTGTGGGTTGTCTTTGTCGAGGGTACGATACACACGGCCGAGAACTCTCCCCACATGCAGCGCGAACATGTTGGGCCCAAACGCAAACGCGGCCCACCTCCGATCTGGAAGCGGGCCGCGCCGATGTAGGTTCGGTGAGCGCTTAGCTCTTTTTGCCGTAGCGCCGGTTGAACTTCTCAACACGGCCCGCCGTGTCGACAAACTGGCGCTTGCCGGTGTAGAACGGATGGTTGGTCGAATCCACGTCGGAGACGTAGTTATCGGTCGGCATCGTCGTACGCGTCACGAACTCGGTGCCGTCGGCGAGGCGAACCGTTGTGAAGCTGTAGTCGGGATGGATGTCTTTTTTCATGGTCGGAGCCGGAGGTGTCGGGGCGATCAAAGCTCGCGTTGGTTAGATCGTTCCGAACAGATCATTGTAGCAGAGCTTTATAAACTAGGGCTGGACCTCATCGAACACCATCACGTGTGCTCAGATTCACGCACCCTTATGAAAATCGCATGCCCCTCCTGCGAGTGGGAGCCTCCGCCCGAAGCGCGATGGCGCTGCTCGTGCGGCCATAGCTGGCACACCTTTGACACCGGCGGACGGTGCCCCGCCTGCTCGCGTGTCTGGCGCTCGACCCAATGCTTGGCCTGCACAGCGTGGTCGCCTCACCACGCCTGGTACCGCGACCTTCCGGACATCGAGTTGGATGAGCTACTGCGTCCTGTCCGCGAAGAGGCGTGCCTCTAGTAAGCTCCGGATCCTTTGGTGACCGCGCGGAAGGTGCGCACGAGGATCACGATGTCGAGCCAGAGTGACCAGTTGCGCACGTAGTACGGGTCCCAGCGCTCCATGCCCGCGTTGCCGCTGTCGGAGCGGCCTGAGACTTGCCATAGCCCCGTCAGCCCAGGCCGAACGCGCTCTCGCACCTCGCGGACGCTGGCTGGCAGCTCGCCGTGGTGATACTGCGGGAGCGGGCGCGGACCAACCAGGCTCATCTCGCCTCGGAGGACGTTGAACAGCTGCGGGATCTCGTCGAGGCTGGTCTTGCGGAGGAACTGCCCGACGCGAGTGATGCGCGGGTCATTCTTGAGCTTGAAGTTGGCGTTCCACTCGGCGCGCAGCGCCGGATCGCTCGCCAGCGCGTCCTTCAAGACGAGATCCGCATTGGGCACCATCGTGCGGAATTTGAGCGTGCGGAAGTGGCGGCCGCCTTGTCCGATCCGCTCCTGAGCGTAGAGCGGGTGCGCGCGGTCTTCGAGCCAGATCGCCACGGCGAGGAGCGCGCAGAGGGGCATCCACAACGGCGCCGTGAGCAGCACCGCCCCGAGGTCAAACGCCCGCTTGGCGATGCGACGGGTGAGGCTGATGTGGTGGTAGGTAATCTCCAGGCCGAGCATCCCGCTGAGGTCTCGCGAGCGCATCCAGAGCGTCGGCGTCTCGTTGAGGTCAGGAATGACGATGGCCTTGCGGTAGCACGCGAGCGGCCCTTCGAGCAAGTCGCGCCGGGCGTCCATGTCGAGGTTCTGGATCGCGAGGATGGCAAACGGCGCCTCCACCGAGACACGGTCCATCGACCCGACGACGGGGACGCCCTCGACGGTCGATCCGTGCAAGCTCTCGTCGTCGTCGAAGAACGCCGCGGGTACGTAACCCAGGCCGCGCTCCTCACGGAGTTGGCGCACTACGGCGGCACCCATCTCGCCCGCCCCGTAGATCACGACGGGAACGCCCCACAGCCCCGCGTCAATCATGGCCGACTTCGTCCAGTTGCGCAACAGCGGCACCGTCACCACGGCGAACAGCGCCGCGAGCCCCATCAAGAAGCGGCTGTTGTCGAGGCCTTGCTGCGAGAGAAAGAGGCCAAACGCCGCGACGACGAAGGTTCCCACGGTCAACCAGGCTAGGCGTCGGTACTCCTCGACAGCGCCCACGCCCCATCCCGGCAGCAGGCCTAGGCTGACAGCGCCCGCCCAGTAGATCGTCGGCATGACGAGCATCCAGGGCTGCACGAAGGCCGCTCCGAAGAGGAAATGACGCACCGTGCCCGCGAGCGCGAAGGCGATCACCAGGCCAAGCGCGTCGCCGAGGCCGAGCATGGTGGCGCTGAAGACGCGGCGGCGCACATAGTCAAACGTGCGAGCACGGGCGAGCGCGAGGCGGCGGGCAAATGAGTGGTCGCGGGCGAGGACGCGGGTTTCCATGGACCGGGGTGGGTCGGAACGGCGAAGGCGGCGCGCTCCGTGAGAGCGCGTCGGCCCTGGAGTAGGCAGCCTGTCCGCTGACAACTTTGTTCCAGTCGAGCGGCTGGTCCGTTGAGCCATCGGGTCTGTCCGCAGGGCGTTCCGTCAGCGTCCCAGTATTGCCGGCCGTCGGTCGTGGGACCGCCGGAGTGTCGGCATTTTTAGACGCTGAGCGGGTGAGTGGCGCTTCCCGTCGCGCGGTGGTTGTCGCGTCGGAGCACTGGGAGGCCGCTGCGTCCTCGCCCGAGGTCACACCGGCATGGGGTTGTGAGGCGTGAGCCCCGCAGGCAACACGCCTTCGGAGTATACCTAGCGCCAGATGATTTTCCGACCTGTAAATGCCTCCGCTTGGTCGACACCCGCCTCGATACCGCGCAGCCGCATCAACCCGGCGAACGTCGCACGGGTGAACCATCGCTTGCTCCGCTGCGTCCCGAAGTGCCGCATCAGAAGATCGACCTTGCGATCAGCCGTCGCGGCGTCGAGCGGGACGTAGACGTTGGGCTGGCCGAGGTCGCCGTCCCACTTCGGGATCTCGTATTCTAGCACGAGGTGGTCGCGGAACGTATTCCACGTTAAGTCCGAGACGACGCGGTGGTCCTGATGGCGGTCCGCACGAGCGTGCGTGAAGACGATGTCCGGCCGTAGCGCTTTGAGCGTCGACTCGAAGTAGTCTTTGATCCGGGCTCCCTCGAAGGGGAAGCAGCCGTCGCGGAAACCGCCGAACCGGAGCGTGGCAGCGGCGGCGCTGGAGAGCAGGTCTTCGGCTGCCGCCCGCGCCTCAGCCTCGCGCTCAGGGTTGCCCGATAGGCACACGTAGTCCACCGTGCTTCCCGGATGCGCCGCAAGCAGCTGTAGCACGGTCCCCCCGCATCCGATCTCGATGTCGTCGGAGTGCGCACCGAGACAGAGCAGGCGGAGCGGGCCGTCGGGGAGGCGCATGGGGTCGAGTCCAGGATGGTGCGTTTTGGGTACAGAACAGACGCCTCAAGAGAAGCGCAGAGGGTGTGCTGGTACCCTCGCGGCTACTCCTCGCTCTTCACCACCGAGACCGCCTTCATCGCGCCATCGCCGGAGGCGGGGCCGAGGGTCAGGTCCGGCGCGCGCACGGGCTCGCGGTTCCACACCTCCCAGGGCGCATCGCCCTGGCGCTGGATTTCTTCGAGCATTTGCTTTTCCTTGAACGTGTCCATGCACGCCCAGAAGCCGTCGTACACATAGCTGGCGAGCTGCCCGGCTTCAATCATGCGGCGGAACGGTGCTTCCACGAGTTCGTCGCCCGGCTCCATATAGTCGAACACGTCGGTGCGCAGCACAAAGAAGCCGCCGTTGATCCGCAGGCCGACGTCGGAGACGTGCTGGATGGCGGAGACCGTGCCGTCGGGCTTGGTGGCCACGACGTGACTGGTGTAGTTCGGCTGCACGCCGAGGAAGCACGCCGCCTTGCCGTGTGCCCGTGCGAAGTCGATCATCTTCGGGAGCGGCACGTCGGAGACGCCATCCGCATAGTTGGCGAGGAAATAGTCTTCCCCTTCGAGGTACGGTTTTACCGCCATGAGACGCTCTCCCACGCAGGCATCGAGTCCGGTGTCGACGAACGTGATGGTCCAGTCGTGGATGTCACTCTGGATCAAGTCGACCTGACGTCCCCCCTTCGAGAGGACGAAGTCGTTGGAGACGCACTCGTCGTAGTTGAGGAAGTACTCCTTGATCTTGTCACCTTGATGGCCAAGGCAGAGGATGAAGTCGGTGTGCCCGTAGTGGGCGTAGAACTTCATGATGTGCCAGAGGATCGGGCGGTAGCCGACGCGCACCATCGGCTTGGGTAGGCCGCCGCTGTATTCGCGGATGCGCATGCCTTGGCCGCCGCAAAAGAGAACGACTTTCATGATCGGGGAGGAACTCGGGAGGGGATCTGAAAGCGAGTGGGCAAGGATCGCACCAGGGAGGCGTCGTCTGCAACTGAGGCGGCCGTCGGCTACGCGCGTTTCCGAAAAACCGGCTGGACAGGGCGGCCGACGAGCCAGCGTCCCGGGCCGCCATCTGGGCCGCCCTCTTCGAGAGCCCGGGCGTAGACATGCAGGGCCTCAGCAAAGGCCGCGACCGTTCGGTCAAGCGCGCCGTCGTCGTGGGCGAAGGACAGTACGAGTGAGGGCGCGAGGATGCCGCGCAGCACGAGTTCTTGCAATAACAGCGTACGGAACGCCTGAGACGGCCTCCCCGCTCGGTCGCGCGTGGCGAACACCAGGTTCGAGGAGCGGCCGAGGACCTCGACATAGCCTTCCACTCCAGCGACCGTGATGGCTGCGCTGAGGCGAGCGCGGAGCTTTTCGCCCTGCCGGTGCATGAAGCCACATATGTCGTGCTTGCGGTAGACCTGCATCGTGGCGATGGCGGCAGCGAGGCCATGCGTTTCCGCGCCGTGTGTGGCCGACAGCAGGAAGACGCGGTCCTGGTCGGTGCGTAGCCCGCCCAGCTCCATGATGTCTCGGCGGCCCGTGAGCGCGCTCACCGAAAAGCCGTTGGCGAGGGCCTTGCCGAAGCATGCCAGGTCCGGCGTGATGCCGTAGAGCGCCTGTGCCCCGCCCGTATGCCAGCGGAAGCCCGTGATCATCTCGTCGAGGATGAAGAGCGCGCCACGCTGGTGGCAGAGCCATTGCACGCGATGCAGAAAGCCCTCTTCCGGGTCGCTTCCGCGCGAGGCTTCCATGATGACACACGCGATCTCACCCGCATGGTCATCGAAGAGTTTGAGTACGCTCTCGAAGTCGTTGTACTCGAACGCGACTGTATCGGCTACGGCCTGCTGTGGGATACCCGCGTCCATCGGTGTGCGGCCGATGAACCAGTCGTTGTAGCTGAGAAACGGGTTCTGCTGGCACACAGCCACCTTTGTGCGCCCGGTGACTGCACGCGCCAACTTGATGGCAGCTGTAGTCACGGTCGAGCCGTCCTTCGCAAATTTGACCATCTCGGCACCTGGCACGAGGTCGAGCAGTGCTTCGGCGGCTTCGACTTCGATGGCAGCGGGGCGCGTGAAGTTGGTGCCCTGCATCGCTCGCGTCGCGGCCTGGACGACGGGCGCGTAGCCGTGCCCCAGTGTGACCGCGCGGAGGCCCATCCCGTACTCCACGTACGCGTGTCCGTCGGCATCCCATACGGTGCAGCCGTCACCACGCACGACTCTCACGGGAGCCCAAGCCGGAAGCTGGTCGTCACCCTTCGCGTAGGTGTGCGCACCACCGGGGATGAGCGCGTGTGACCGCTCGGCCAGTGCGATGCTCTTGGCGAATCGGGCTTCCAGCGCAGCCCGGTCCAGGCCGAGCGCGGGGCGCACGTCGGTCGATGTTGTCATGGATCGGATAGAGTACGGGCGAGGATGGAATGCCGGAGGTATCGGCGTGCCCTCGGTAGCCTTTAGGTTTTCAAGCGCTCCACAAGCCCCTGTTCTTCCAAGAGGTCTGCGGCCTTGCGGAGCGCTACGAACGGTAGCCCGGACCGCTCCGCGACGGCGAGGAGGTCAAACGTCGGCGTTGTGTCGGCGGATGCCATATTCAGCGCCCAGAGGAGGGCAAGCTGCTGTGTAGGAGCGTCGGGTTGACCGCCTAAGGCGCGGTAGAGCCCCCGTCTACCGAGTTGCGGTTCGCCGTTGGGGTAGAGACTTCGAAGAAACCGGTTGGCTTCGAGGATGTCGACCGTATCTGTGAGCCGCGCGAGCGCTCCCTGGAGTTGCGCTTCCGAGATCGTGTCGAGGTTGTCCGCCGAGGTGTGGTATTCGGGGTACTCGCCGTACGGAGTCCGGGTGAAGCATCCAACGGGCAGGTTGAAGCCGGGGCTTCCATACTGCCGTTCGTCGTAGCCATAGGGCGTGAAGGGCCGCTCGTCGAGCTGCTCCCCAGCATCGCGCATGGCCACGGCCACCACGCGATCGATCTCGGCAGATGCTACACCGAACGTGCCGGGGCGGCTCCGTTTGTAGGTGAAGCCTCCCGCGTTGCCCAGGTTGGCTAGGATGAGCCCATGCCGCACCAGTGGAACCCTCGCCGCATTCTGGGCGAGCCACGTGATCGCGCCAACAGTGCCTGGAGCCCACACGAAGTGGTAGGTGTAGCGGCGCTCTGGGCGCGCGGCAAGCCTCTCAGCTAGCGCCGCACTCACAACGAGTCCGGAGAGATTGTCGTTAGCGAGCATCGGGTGGCAGACATGCGCAGAGATCAGCACCGTGTCTTCCGTCGATCCCGGCAGGATCACCTCGCCGTAGGTCAGCGCGCCCGGCTCACGCGTCGCATCGATGCAGACCTCGTAGACGGCATCGTCCCCTTGCCCGTCTAGTTCTAAGACCGTGCGGTGGCGCAGGCAGAAGCCCCAGGTTTTTGCGTAGTACGCGGTGCGATACGGGATAAGGTCGGGCCAGTCAGGAAGCGAGTGCACGCGTGGCCGTAGCTCGTTCCATGTAAGCCGCTCCCGAACGGGCACGCTGTAGCCGACGAGGTGCAGGCTATGACGGTCCGCGTCGACAATTCGACGGCCGTTGGCGTCTTCGATCCAGGCCTCGCGCCAGTTCCACTCGTCGGGCACGGTCCAATCGAGGACGGGGCGGCCAGACGGCACTTCGTGCTGGACCAGCATGGGCAGACGCTCTCCGAGCACGTGGAGCGTTGCGCGCACGCCATCGCCCGTGAGACTACGGCGAAGCGGGTAGAGGCGAGCTGCGAGGTCGTGAAGCGGAGACACTGATTCGATCGTGAGCGCGAGCTTTGATGGACGGAGACCAGCGCAAGGTCCGTACCGGAGGGTTTTCTGACACAGCGAGCCCCGCGCTCCAGGGCGAAACGCGGGGCTCGGCAGCGTATCGAGACGCCTGTCAGGCTGGCTGGGACAGCTTGTCCATGAACCGCTTTCGGAACTTGGCGACCTTCGGCGCAATGACCGCAGCACAGTAGGGCTGGTTCGGGTTGCGCTCGAAGTAGTCCTGGTGATAGTCCTCCGCCGCGTAGAACGTGGGCGCCGGCTCCACGTGCGTCACGATCGGGTCGTCGAAGATGCCTGCCGACTCGATTTCGGCGATGACGGCGCGGGCCGTCTCCGCCTGCCCGTCTGAATGCGTAAAGACCACGGAGCGATACTGCGTGCCTACGTCTGCGCCTTGTCGGTTGAGCGTCGTAGGGTCATGTGTGGCGAAGAAGACGCGCAGGAGGTCGGCGTAGTCGATCTCGCGAGGATCGAACACCACCTCCACCACTTCGGCGTGGCCGGTGAGCCCCGAGCAGATTTCGCGGTACGTCGGATTGGGAATATTGCCGCCTGCATAGCCCGATACAGCAGCCTTCACACCGCGCAGGGGCTTGACTACGGCCTCAACGCACCAGAAGCAACCGCCGCCGAGCGTGGCCTTGTCGAGAGTCGTCATTGGATGAAATCGTGGATGGTAGAAACTAGCCAGGGGCGTATACCCGAGGCTGAGTGGGATGCTCCATCCTTGGACGCGCTTACCTCAAAGGGGTCCCCCCATTCGCCACCGTATGTCGGGCCGTCTTGAGGCGGGCTCCAAATGAAGCGCGTGGCATGAGTAGACTCATGCCACGCGCTGCAGTGAGATGCGTCGTCGCGGCGAGAGGCCGCATACGAGCCTAGCCGAAGTCCTCATCACGGCCGACGAAGACACGGTAGTTGTTACCGGAGTCGTCCGTGCGGGCGCTCTTGACGGTCCACTCTTCGCTATCGAGATAGCGGTAGAGGTAAGCGCGGAGACCCTGTACTTCGTTGGGGCTGAGGTTGTCGAGCGTCACGACTTGCGTGCCCCGACGACCTTGAACAGCTTCGAGAACAGGGTGATACTTCGACGTCCGCCCGCCTCGTCCAGAACGAAGCTCGGAAAGCTTGTTCTTGGCATCCTTGGCAGAGATCGTTTTGATGTTCAGCGACATGGCTGCGATTCGTACGTGATGGTGGAAGGGATGGCTCAATGTCCAAAGCTGTGGACACTGAACGCGTCCTTGCTTCGATAAACGAAGTATAAATCTACAACCCTAAGTGAACGAATAGGATGATTTCCTAGATCTGCGCTGATTTTCATTTCTACACGAGCCTCGCGAGTTTGATCGCCTATCCCTGTATCAACACAACTACACCGTGATGTACCCTAAGCTCAGAATAAATTGTCCACTAGCTACGCATACCTAACTAACAAAGTATGTCCGCACACTCGATACGTCATAGAGCACGACCGACATATGACTTCAATATATCACACATATTGTACTATAAGTATACACTGCTAGGAATGCACGTATAGCTTCAATATGCCTAAAATCTGTTGTAACCCCTAAATATCCGACGTTGCCTTCATCCCGCCTACTGCGCCGACGTTATTCACCCGTGGGGCGCCACTTGTTCTGGTGCACTGCCTATTGGATCGTATATCGCCCCAAGGCTGGCGTTGGACCTCAAGGATTCCTGCCGAGGGCGACATATCGGTATGGTGTTCCAGCAGTTTCACCCCGTGGGCGCACTCACAATCGTTCAGATCCTGATGCTCGCGCCGTCAATGGCTGGGCTCCCAGCGGATGCATACCGCGCGCGGTCTCTGCGCGGCGCACTCGGCATTGCTGAGAAGGAGAACGCCTACCCCGACAAGCTCTACCAAGGGCAGCGTCGATGCGTTGCGATCGCACGTGCCTTGATGAACAAGCCCCCGCCTCTCATTGCGGACGAGCCGACGAGTGCCTTGGACTACAGCACCGCCGAGGCCATGGCCGATCTCCTTGTCGATGTCGCGGATCGCGTGGGAGTAGCACTCGTTGTGTCCACACACGATGCGCGCATAGCCCACCGTTTCGGGCATCGGCTGGCGCTGCCGCTCGTCAGCACCGAGGCAAGCCTGTAGAACGAGTAGCCCACGGACGCCGCGGTTTCGCGGTGCGTCCCGGGCTCGCGGCGCGCCTGTGACTTGCGATCCGCACGGGCCTCACGAGCCGGGCGCGAACCGCAGCGGGCGCCGTGCCACGGAGCCGTTCTTCGCGTCTCCGTCGTGCTGGGCATGGTACGCCAGGTCGTGCATGACCTGGATGTCGTTCGGGTCGATGCCTAGCAATTCCTGCGCATCCCGCAGTCCCACGTGCTCGCCGAACTCGATGCTCTCATCAACCAGCGCGATGTCAATCAGATTGAGCATGAGGCTGTGCCGAACTTCGGCGCTAGCATCGCGGAGCTGCTCCAAGCACGTTGCCAGGCTCGGCGGCTCGATGGCGAGTTGAAAGACACGCTTGCGGGCCTCGGACGAGAGTGGCTCCAGGTCGAGCGTCTCGAAGATGAGCGTCGACTCCGCGTCATCAACGTTGTGATCCGCGTCGGCGATGGCAAAGAGCGCCCCGTAGAAGGCGAGGCGTTGGACTTCGGGCAGCGAACGGAGGTCGAGCGTCTCGAACGAAGCGGCAGACATGACAGGCGACAGGCAGGGTGAAGTGGCTAGAAGGTGCAAATTACGCCCTGAAGGGGTCGGCTGCGTCCGCGAGACGCCTCGTGAGCGACAGCGGACTGCTACCGGGACGGGACCGGAAGCCCGAGTTTCTTGCCGAGGTGGTCAAACGCGGCGGAGAGCGGGCGTGGCTTGTACCCGAGTTCCGTCTCCGCGCGCAGGATGAGCAGCGGCGTCGAGGCGGGACGCGGGTGCGTCGGGTGCAACTCTGCAGCCGTGATCGGCTGCACCAAGTCCGGGTCGAAGCCAAAGTGCTTGGCGAGGCGCCGCGCGAACTCGAACACCGTCATCGTTTCTCGCCCAGCGAGGTGATAGATCCCGCTCTTGCCCCGCCACTCGATGCGCAGCAGCCCGTCGGCAAGGTCGTCCACATAGGTCGGCGTACGAATCAGGTCGGTCACCACGCGCACCGTCTCGCCGGCCTCAAGCGCGCTGCATAGCCACAGCGCGAGATTGCGGCGACGCAGGTCGGTGCCTGGGCCGAAGACGAGCGCCGTCCGTGCGACCGCCCAACGGTGAAGGCCTGCACCACGCACGGCGTTTTCAGCGGCCAGCTTTGAGCGGCCGTAGAAGTTGATCGGTGCCGGGTAGACGTCCTCCGCATAGGGGGGCGTTTCGCCATCGAACACAAAGTCGGTAGACACCTGGATGAGGCGCGTCCCATGCGCACGGCAGGCACTCGCCAGGGTCTCGACGGCCTCCACGTTGACTGCCCAGCACGCCTCGCGGTCCGCATCGCACGCCTCGACCTTGGCCAGGGCGGCGCAGTTGATGACGGAACGCGGCGCGAAGTCTACGAACACGTCGCGGATCGCCTGGGCGTCCGTCAGATCGAGGGGGACGTAGCCACAGTTGGCCGTCTGAAAGCGCGGGTGGTCCTCGCGGCTCGTCGCCAGCACGTCGATCTCGGGCACCGCGGCGAACCGACGCACCACGGCTTGGCCCACGAGCCCGTTGGCTCCGGTGACAAGTACACGGTGGTAGAGCATCGAGCGAAAACGGCTGCGGTGGCACGGCGGGATCACAAAGCTACGCAGGCATCGTGCCAGCGTGCCCCATCACCATGGAGCGCAATGGGTTGCGCGTGCTAGGGGTAGAACCGTATCCCGAGCGCGACGCCAAGGTCTACATCGGAAGCAGGAACGAGCAACAAGCGGGGCGTTGCTTGCGCGAACCCCTCGAATTGGGGCGCGAAACGATACGAAACCCCTACGTTGACGCTAAGGCCTACTCCCAGCTCGCTGTCTGCCCTGTCGTTCAAGCGGATAAAGCCACCCGGGCCGTAGTACCACCGCACTCGACTCGTGCCCGCCTGGCTGAGCACGGGCTGCGCGAGCAGCACGTGGGCCTGCACCACAACAGACTCAGCGTTGAAATCCCACGCGGCGGCGAAATCGTACGCGCGCCCGGTTGCGCCAATCTTCAAGGAGAGGCCAGTGATATCACCGACTTGCACGCCAACTCCCGTCTGGCCTTGGCCCTGGGCTTCGTGGACGAGGAGGGCGAGAACCAGCAACGGGATCAGACGCACTGGGATCAGACGCACCGGGAATAGGCGCATGGCGAGCGGGTCGAGGGTGGTTGGAGCAGCGCGGTGTGAACTCAGAGCGCCGCGGCGTGGATGTAGTCGCGGAGGTGGGCAGCCTCGCTCAGGTGCAGGCGCCCGCTCAGGATGAGCCGGAGTTCGCGACGGCGGGCGGCGGCCACGTAGCGCTCGTGATCATCGTCGGTTTCTGGCAGAACGGGGGGCACTGGAATGGGCCGCCCCGACTGATCCACGGCGACAAACGTGTAGAAGGCGCGGTTGCTCAACCGCCGCTCCCCTGTGCCGGTGTTCTCCGCCCACACGCTAATCTCGGTTTCCATCGAACTGGTAAAGGCGCGGTTGACCTGCGCTTCCAGAACCACGACCTCGCCTAGTGCGATCGCCGAGGCGAAGTCGACGTGGTCTACGCTCGCCGTGACCACGGTTCGGTTTGAGTGCCGCTGCGCAGCGATCGCGCCGCAGATGTCCATCAGGTGCAGGAGGCGCCCGCCCATCAGGTTGCCCAACGGGTTGGTGTCGTTGGGCAGGACGAGTTCGTTCATGCGACACGCAGACTGTGCGGGCGTTTTCGGTGACACGGCGGTATGGTGTTGGCAAGCAGATTGGGGAGCTGTACCCTACCATCGCGACCCGGGTGGGTTCGGCAGGCCCATAGGAACGGCCTCGCCATCGCTATGAATTAACACTGTTCACCGAACCCGAAATCGTCCACACGGTACGCCGCGACGGCCTTCTTGTATGCCTCTTCCCCACTGCGCCCACGTCTCATGATCGATCCGTCCCATCCTGCCCAAATTGGCCTGGTGCTTGGGGGCGGCGGTGCGCGCGGTCTCGCCCACGCGGGCGTCCTCAAAGTGCTCGACCGCGAGGGTATCCCAATCTCCTTCATCGCCGGGACGAGCATGGGTGGGCTGGTTGGCACCGCCTACGCCTCGGGAGTTCCTGCTCGCGCCATCGAGGCGGAGCTGATTGATCTATCGCGGCGCTCGCGGCTGATCCAGCTGGCGGACTGGCTTCCGAGCCTCACCGGTCTGTTCTCTGGCAATCGTCTGCAAGACTACTTCGCGAAGTGGTTCGGTGTGGACCGCACGTTTGGCGAACTCGCGTGCCCGCTCGCGCTCACGGCCACCGACCTCCGCAGCGGCCGCGAGGTCATCCTCGACGCTGGATCCGTTATCCAGGCGATGCGGGCCACGATGTCGATTCCAGGGATCTACCAGGCCGTCCAGGTGGGCCAGAAGCGGCTCGTAGACGGCGGCGTCCTCAACAACGTCCCCGCTGACGTGGCCCGCCGGATGGGCGCAAAGCGGCTCATCGCCGTGGACGTGCTGCCAAGCTTTGACAAGAACCGCCCCGACGCGCCGGTCGTCGAGCCACAATTGATGCCGCCGATGTTTCCGCCCGTCGCGCGCGACATCTGGCACACCATCTTCCTCTCGATCTCGGCGCTGACGGCCTACCGGCTTGCGGAGGCGAAGCCTGAAGTCCTGCTCCGCCCGGCACTACCGCAAGACGTAACGCTGCTCTTTGGCTTCACCCGCGCCGACGAGCTGATCGCGCTGGGCGAACAGGCCGCGGAGGCTGCGCTCCCCACGATTCGACACATGCTCGCCACCGTGGCAGACCACAACGACGCGGAACGCCCCGTGCCTGACGGGCGCGTCGCAGACCTGACCAAGGGCGCCGAGCCGGACCCCAGCGAATGGCCGCAGCCGTGATCGGCGCCGGTGCACCGTGGTAGCTTGCGCCAAACCCACCGCCTACACCATGCGCACCATCCTGGCCTTTCTCTGCCTCGCCCTGCTTGTTCCGTGTGCGTCTGCGCAAGAGCCCACGCTCTTGCCTGATTCCGTGGATGCTGTCCCCAACTCGCCGCCACCGGGCCCGTATTTCGTGATGGCGGGGAGCTTCCAGTCGAAGCGTACCGCGCAGGAATATGCGCTCCAGACGGGCGGCTGGGTACTCCGGACCGACCTCTACGCGCTACTGACGCCGGGCTTCTTTGCGGTCGTCCACGGCCCCTTCGTGTCCCGCGATGCGGCAGAGGCAACCCGTGAGCGCCTCGGGTTGGACGATGCCTACGTGCGCCTGGGCGGCGACTCCTACCTCCCTCCCAGCCTCGGCGACCCGGCCTTGCTGGCCGCACTGCTCGGCGACCTAGGCGCCGAGGTCACCCCTCGCGACGGGTCCACCGACGGCTGTGCGCCGCCCGAGCCCTATCTCGATATCCGCATCCGTTACGTCGCCGACAGCGGCCTGAGCGAGTCGCCCTCGCTAGGCCGAGGCTTCTGGGTGCTCCGGCGCACCGGCGAGGTCCGGCGCATCCCCGCCTGCGGTGCCGAGTGAGTGCCTCCGCTGTGCCTGGGCACGCTCCTGACGCCGGAGCGAGAGGTGCGCGGCAAACACCAGCACCAGGCCCACGATGATCGCCAGGTCGGCGAAGTTCGCCACCGGAAAGAGAGCAACAAACGACGGATACGCGCGCCAAGGAAGCTCGACGAAGCCGTGGTAGACGTCCAGGTGCAGGAAGTCGATCACGTTGCCATAGCCGAACGGGGCGTAGCCATAGACAACGCCTGCAAAGAGGCGGTCGAGCACGTTGCCGATCGCGCCCCCGAGGATGAGTGCGAGGGCCAGGCGATAGGTCCGCGATGCTGCGCGCAGCCAGACGAGGTAGATCGCTACCATCGCCGTGGCGAGCACCGACACGATGGTGAGCAGCAGCTTCGAGCCGAGGGTCCACCCGAACGCGAACCCCGGATTCTGGAAGTAGGACAGCCTAAACCACTGTCCGAGCACGGGGATCGTATCGCCCACTTCCATCATCGCCACGACCCACGTCTTGGTGAGTTGGTCGAGGACAACGACGGCGAAGGTCGCCCAGAGGACGCGCATAGCGAAGCGACAGGTGCGGTGGGAGCGGATGCCGGGTTAAGCGCCGCGCCGGGGGCGGTTCCCCCTCAGCCCACCGCACTGCGCCCGGTGAGCGCCTCGAAGCGCCGCCCGTCGATGCGGAGGGCGCGCACGTTCTGCACGTGTGGTCGGTCGAGGTGCCACCCCGCGCGCTGCAGGGCGTCGGCGCGCTGCGGGGCATGGAGCATCGCGGGGATCGCGTTTGCCACTGTCTCAAAGTGCGTGGTGCAGTACCGCCGTAGCTCCTGCGTAAAGTGCCGCCGCATGCCGTAGGGGTACGAGAAGTGCTCGACGGGGGCTTCAAGCACCACTTCAAGCTCGCGCTGGCTGCGGTCGATCTCGGCGACGGCCTCATCAAAGGGCAAGTCTGCCAGACACCGGTGCGTGTGCGTGTGCGCGCCGATGACGTGCCCGGCCGCGGCAATTTCTCGTAGCTCGTCGGTGGTCAGACTTGTGCGGTCACCGTAGTGGTCGATGCGGTCAAAGTAGGCGTCGAGGGCGGCGGGCGTCGCGCGGTCGCGGAAGACGCCCGTGTTGGTGTAGAACGTGGCCGTGACGCCCAGCCGGTCTAAAAGAGGCAACGCTTGATGCCAGGCGCGGTAGTTGTCGTCGAACGACACCCATGCGACGCGCTCGCCCTCAGGTGCACCGAGAAACGCCCTTGGCCCGGCCACGAAACGATAACCCTCACTTCTCGTCCACACTATAGCGCGCTCGAACGCCTCGTGCTCGTGCGGTTCAAGGCTGTGAAAGTAGAGGGCGAGGCGATTCGGCAGACCACGGTCAGCGAAGACGGCGTGGGCGCTACGGATCGCAGCTTGAACGAAGGATTTCACCGTGGGTCGTGGGTCGTGGGTCGTGGGTCGTGGGTCGTGGGTCGTGGGTCGAAGAAGCAACGCGGTTTTGAGGGCTGTGCCTAACAAATTCGCCGCGTCGGTCGCCCCGCTAATCGCTAGTCGACTGTCGCTCGGAGTGGACGATGGCGGGGTTTGCGCCTGCGTGCGGGTAGGGGCGGACCGTGGCCGTCGTGGGCGTGCCAGGCGGAAGCGGACGGGCGAGGTTGGTGCCCAGACGCACGGGGAGGTCGGCCCAGCGTCGCGCGACGGGCTGGAGGTCGTCGGGCACCGGCACCAGCTTCGCCTCTGCGTCGGAGCCGGTGTAGCGCTGCCAGGTGGCAAGGTCGCTGCCGCGGTAGTCGCCGCCCCAGTCTTCAGTGCCGGTTGGCATGAAGAAGAACGATTGCACCTCCCCTGCCCGGTGCGGGCTGTATACGTTGGCAAAGAAGCGCGTCGAGCGAGCCTCGGCCTGCGTCCCTCCACGCACCTGCACCTCGTAGGCCTCAGGCGCACGGGTGCCGTTTCCCACCATCACATTGCTCACGACCACATTGCGACCGTCCCGCGCGCGGCGGTCGGGGTCGAGCCGGAGCCAGAGGCCGTGACCTTCGTTGCCCGCAAAGGTGTTGTGGACGATCACGTTTTCGCTTGCCGCTTGCGAGAGCAGCCCGGCCCCGCTCCAGGCGTTCCAGCGCGTCTCGACGACCACGTTATGCTGAACGAGCGTGCGCTGCGTCTCGTATTCGAGCATGATGCCGGCTATGCTATTGCCCTCGGCGTACGTCCCCTCGATCACGTTGTCATAGTTCTCGATGTCGAGCCAAAGTCCGGGACCGTCGTTGTCGAGCGCGCGGAAGCGGCGAAAGATGCTGCGCTGGGTGTGACTCCACTTGCCGCCGCCCGCCTCCCAGAACGGGTCGTAGCCTTTCCAGTTGTTGCGCGACGCCTCACAGTCCTCGAACAGACAATCGAGGCAGCTCCCCGACCAGCCGATCTGCCCGTTGTCGAGTGCGCGCACCCGCCGAAACACATGCTGCCGCCCGCCCGGATCGATACCGCTGCCGTTTGTCCACTCAACGGTCACGTCCTCGACCAGCCCGCCGACGCTCCCAGCGCAGAGCACGCCCCACTGCGCTCGGTTGGTAGCGTGACGGAATGTGACGCCCGCAAGGCGAATCCAGCCGGGCATGTCGGCGTCCCCACACTCCGCGTAGTAGTTACTGCCGAGCGGTGCAAACAGGTGCGGCTCGACGGCCACCTCGATGCTGCGGAACGACGCTGGCGCACGGTCACTAGGAAACCGCGCCCAGATCGATCGCGGGTCCTCCGAGGCTCCGTCGACCCAGAACGAGCCCGGTCGCAATGCCGCCCGATCTGGCACCGCGCGCATCACCGCATCATCGACAACGACCATTTCGCGGCGGAAAACAGGCTCGTCGCTGTAGTGCTCCATCGACCCGTAGGTCCACGGCCGCACCCACACGTCGCCGATCCGCGACCATCGGTCGCTGGCGAGTACCGCGCCTGATATCACGACCTCGTCGCCAGGGTAGGCGGCATAGGTTATACGCTCGTCCTCGCTGGTTCCGCCCGTTTGGGGGCGGACAAACTCGCGGTAGACGCCCGCACGGATCAGCACGGCATCGCCGGGACGCATGACGCCGCGCCCGGTGGCACGCCCGATGCTGCGCCACGGCGCCTCGCGGGTCCCCGGGTTGGCATCGCTGGCCGTCGGGTGGCGCTGATCGACCCAGAAAACCCGACCGTTGGGGGCGTAGACGCGCTCGGCTGGCTGACAGCGCTCCGTTGCGTCGTACACCTGCCCAGCAGGGCATGCGTTTGTCGTGGAAGCATTCGCAGCCTCGACTGCCGCCACAGGCATCGCGCTCGTGGCAGTGGCTTGCGGCGCCTCGGCGCACGCAGACGTCGTGCTCCAGACGAGCACAACGCCAGCGGTGAGCAGCAGTCGAAGCTGGTGCATCACGCTGCGCGACGGGTGGCGAGGGCCGCGTCGTAGATCTCCACCAGGCGGAGGTAGTTCGCCTCGGATGTGTAGAGCGCGTCATACTGAGCCCGGGCGGTTTTCCGGAGCGCGCCGAGGTGCGCCGGGTCCTCGGCTAGGCGTTTCACAGCTGCCGCCAGCGCCGCCGGGTCGCCGGGCGCAAAGCGGGTCCCAACTACGTCTTCCACCACCATCGACTTCGTACCGCCGAGATCGGACGCCACCACGGGCGTTCCGTTGGCCATCGACTCGATGAGCGTCATCGGCGTGCCGCCTTCGTAGCACTCCGAGGAGAAGACGAGCAACGCCGCGTCGCTCATCAGTTGCATCACCCCTTCGCGCGTCTGGTGGCCTACCCAGGTGATCGACGGGTGGGCGTCCGCCGCAGCCCGCACCGCCTCGGCGCGCGGGCCGTCGCCAGCGATGCGCAGCGGCATCGGTGGGGCATGTTGCGTCCAAGCGTCGAGGATCAGGTCAATGCCTTTCTCGGGCGACAGGCGTCCCACAAACAGCGCATAGCCGCCCTCGCCAGCACCCGCGCCTGGATCGTCGGCGAGAAAGTTGGGCTTCATTGCGAGCTTCTCCGCCGGCAACCCGCCCTCGACAAACTTCGCGTGAGCGAAGTCTGTCATGGCGATGTAGCGGTCGATGCTGCGCGTCCAGGTTCCCAGCACGCGGTGCGAGGCCGTCATGGTAGCCACGGCCGCGGTCGCCGCTTTCGACCCCCGGTAGCAGCCGTGGCGGACACCAGGCCAGGCAAAGGTTTTGCCCAGGCACAGTTCGCAGACCTGACCGTCGCGGAAGTAGAGCGCCCCGGGGCAGTGGAGCCGGTAGTTGTGGAGCGATTGCACGACGGCCGCGCCAGACTTGCGCGCCGCGTGGTAGGCCGCGGGCGAGACGAGCGGGAGCGTGTTGTGAAAGTGGACGACGTCGATCTCGGCCTTGCGGACTTTTCGCACGATGGCATCGTGTGCCTCGCGGCTCCAAACCGTTCGCGCAACCAGTCCGGCACGGCTCAGATCGCGGACGTCGTCATTGTGGACCGTGTACGTCTCGACCGTATGCCCCATCCCCTCCAGCAGCCGGACCTCGGCGCGGAAGACCTGGTCCTCCCCGCCGGGCTGTTGGTAGAAGTTGTGCACCACCAGCACCCGTGCCGGGCGCCCCAGCTCGGACGACCGGCGCGGCGGGGGCATGGGCGTGGGTGACATCGGCGGGCGGGACGGTCGTACCGACGGCTGAGCCACGGACGGTGAGGCGGGCGTCGTCATCGAGCAAGGAGGGCTGGTGCCGGAAGAGCCACATGACCGCAAGACCTAGACCAAACACGGTCCAGTACCAAACACCGCCCATGGGCCCTTCGAAGTAGACATCGAAGGAGGCGTTGATGTTGGTTGCGATGAAATAGGTGATCAAGAATGCAGAGACGGCCATCCATCGCGGCTTCCCGAACGCACGGGCCTTCCACCAAACGGCGAGCATGCTGAAGAACCACATCAGGTTGAGCACGACCCACAGCGCGGCGCCCGGCACGCCCATGCGTGCGAGGATGGTCATGTGTCCGTTGTGCGGACTCCTCAGCGTGCGCTCGACGAGGAAACCGTCCTCTTTGGCGAGGTTGGGCCCGAAGCCCTTCCCGGTCATGAAGTAGGGACCGAGGACGGTGTAGTTGTAGATCTCTTCCCACCATTCTAGCCGCCACGAGACGGTGCCCTGGAGCGTGGCGGAGTCGCTCTTGCCAACGATGCTCTTGATGTTCTCGAAGAGCTGCTCCACCGACACTGCGCGCGTCCCGCCGTGGATCTTGCTCCCCACCGGCCCGAGGAACAGACCGAGGATGATGCACAGGATGCCGACGTAGGCAAAGCGAGAGATCTGCCCCCGCTGGAAGGTACCGGGCCGGAGGATCAGGACGAAGCCGACCGCGAGGAAGTAGGCCACCATGCCGCCCCGGTTGCTCACCACGATGAGCAGAAAGTTGATGACGAGCGCTACAGCCAACCAGATCGGCACCTTGCGCATGCCAAGCAACAAGAAGGCCGTGATGCCCGCCAGGTGCACCATCAGGTCGCCGCCTTTGGCTTCGAAGATCTTGGCGTTGTCGGTCCACGGGAGGTTGGGCAGCGAGTCGAAGCCAAACTTAAACGCGATGTAGACGATCCACACCGTGGTGAGCATGACCACGACGAAGCCTTGGTACCGCCGGAGCAACACCTTGAGCCGCTCCGGCTGCGCCAGCACCAGCGAGCCTGCGACGAAGGCGAAGGCCGCATAGCCGACCTGCATAAAGTCGCGAGGCGCGTCGATGCCATAGAGCCCGAGATTCGGCAGCGTGCGCACCCCCGCCAGCGCGATGTAGGCGACAAGCACCCACACGACCGGCAGCGTGAACAGAGGCCGCAGCGCGCCCCCCGCCATCATCGCGGCCACGCCCAACACCAGGGTAAGCTCCGAGATGAAGAGGGGCGGCACCCCCCAGTAGGCGAACCCCCGTGCGAAGAGCGCGAGCCCGATGAGGGTGAAGCACAGCAGCACGAGGTACCGATCGGCAAGGCTTTGGCCGGGCTTGCGGTGCGCCGCCACGCGCGCGAAATGGGCGTGCTGCGCGGCCGCACGAGTGACGCGGAGCGAGGACGACGAAGCGGGTGGTTGATGCGACATCGAAGCGTCGAGGTCTGGATTGGTCAGGAGCGGTCGTCGGGCGGAACAGCGAGGGTCGGGTGGAGCGCCGAATCTGCCGACATCCCCGAATCCGTGCTAGGCTCCCGTAGGTGTCGAGGCCCACCGTCGCCAGCGTGTGCGATCTGCGGAGGTCCTCCAGGACGCGCATGCTGCCAGATGCTCCACGCCGCCACCATCATGAATATGGTCTCAGTGCCGAGGGCAAGCTGGCTGGAGGCGATGGCGCCCGTGACTGCGAACTTGTAGATCAGCGCGACGCCCACCGTCGCCGCCATCGCCGCCGCGACGGCACGGGCCTGGAAGACGATGCGCGGCCGCTCCATCGCGCGGAGCAGCGCCAGCAGCACGGCCACGACCGTGCCGATCACAGGCAGCGCGCCCAACAGCCAGCACAGCGAGGCGTACTGGAGGTACTGCCCGTCGTACAACAGCACGATGAGGTCGGCGCCGAAGACGCCGAGCAGGACCCAGTTTACACACGCGGCCGCGACGAGTCCGCCCATCGCGATGGCGAGGGTACGGCGTAGCGTGCCCCGTTCGTTGGCCTGCACGAACGTGGGCATGAGCAGGTCGCCCAGCGCCCCGTAGATGTGGATCATCGGCAAGATCAAGTTGAATAGCGCTCGGAGCGCTCCTGCCGCCTCAAGGCCTCCCCAGATCGGGACGAGCAGAAAGGGTAGCAACCCATGACCCATCTCCATGAGGCCCGTTGGGGCAGCCCAGCGGCCGTAGTCCGTGTGCTGTTTGCGCACTTCGGCGCGGAAGCTGGCTGGCGGTGGCTCCCGCTCGGGCAGGTCGAGGCGCACGTAGATCCAGATGGCCGCGGCTACGCTCGCCAGCCCGATCAGGCCAAGCGCAACCTCGACCGTCAGGTGTCCCCATAGCCACTCTTCGACAAACAGCCCGCCCAGCACCACACCCAGGTAGATCAGGCCACCCGTCACAGCTACGAATGGCCGGAACTGCGTGTAGCACGCGCGCCGCATGATCCACATCGTAAGGATCGCGCCCTGCGTCCCAGCCATGATCAAGCAGGCTCTCCCCATGACCTGTTGTCCCAACGCGAGCGCCACGCCTCCCGCGATGAGGTAGGCCACGGCGATGCCGACCGAGAACACACTGTGCCCGACGAGGAGCGCCCTGAGATACGTGCGCGGCGCCGCCTTGAAGCGACCGGCTCCGAACACCAGCTGCGGCTCGGTGATGAACCCGGTGTGGACAACCGCTGCGAGCAAGAAGCCCGCGTAGCCAACCATCGTGTAGATGCCGTACTCGGCCGGTGCGAGCGTCCGCGCTAGCCAGATGTTGAGCAGGAAGTTGGACCCGGCGAAGAGCGCTTGGTCCAGGATGGTCCATGCCCCGCGCCCCATCCACTGACGCGCGGTCGTGGCCTCGCCCGCTGGGCCTGAGCCCTCCGGACCTATGCCCTCTAGACCTGGGCCATCTGCACGAAGGTTGCTCGTGGCTGGTGCGAGATCCGGGTCTGCTGGACGTGCCACGTGGTCCGGGTCGTCGCGTGGTAGTGGGAGCGAGGATGTACGTCCGACTCAAGACGGAGACAACGCTTAGTTGCCTCGGATCGCATCGATGAAGAAGGCGATCCCGCCCAAGGCCCCGCCTACAGCCAGGAGGTCGCGCCAGCCATACCGCTGCTTCTCGATCGTTTCGACCAAGAGCGTGTCGCCCTCCCGGAGCAGCGGGTAGGAGCGTGTGTCGGTGAAGGAGTCGTTCAAGTCCTCCTCGAAGATGGGACGATTGCCCGAAGTTGGCCGGAAGAGCTTCACGGTGGTCTTCCGCCGGCGCTCGGCCTGCTGCGTGGCCAACTGTGGGCCGCCCGACAGCGCAAGCAGGCGCCCCAGGTCCATGCCGGGTCCCACTTCGTAGAGCCCAGGATTCACCACGGCGCCAACCACGTAGACCTGGATGGTGGGCTCGCCAGGCTGCGTGAAGAAGAAGTAGTTGCGCACGTTCGAGTTGGTACGTTCCACGCGACCATACTGGCCCGTATCGGCCGTACCGCCCTGCGCCGGACTCGTCTGCGCCGGTACCGGCACCGGTGCCCCCTGCGGATAGCGCTGCTCGGGCGTCGTCTGCGGCGGGAGGCTGCCCGGCGGCGTCTGCTGCGCCATCGCCCCGCTGCTGAACAAGGCGAACGCTGCCACTACGGCAAAGAGGCGGATGGAGTAGGTCATGATTGTGGGCGGATGGAGAAAACGGTCAGCGTGGCGTGCGGCGGCAAGCCCCTGCGGAGTCTCTCAAAAGACGTTCCTGAACGCCGCGTGGAATCGACGAAGCGGACACCGCAGCGGCATCCCCGCTTGCGAGCGGTTGCCTACTTGTACGACGTCGTGTAGCGGTAGCCAAAGGTCTTCTTGTACCCAGCGGCGAGCTTCGGATCGAAGCGGTTGAGCACCACACCTGCGATGTACCCGCCCGCACCACTGAGCTCGGCCGCCGTCTGCGTGAGTGCTTCACCCGACGTGTCTCCTGCCGAAGCCACAAGCACCGCGGCGTCGGTGTGGACAGCGAAGAACGATGCATCGGCAGCAACGAGGGCTGGCGGGGCGTCGAAGATGATGAGGTCGAAGGTGCCGCTCAAGCGGTCGATGAGGCGATAGACCTCCTCCCCACTCCAGAGCTGCTCGGGGCTATCCACGGGCTCCCGGACCGTGAGCGCGAAGAGGTTGCGCACGCTCGTGTTCCAGTAGACCATGTTCATACCCGCACCCTGCGAGCCAGCGGGCGGGTTCGGCCCGAGCCCGAGGTAGTCGTGCACGGACGGACGGCGCAGGTCCGCGTCGACGATGAGCGTCCGGAGGCCCGCCTGCGCGGCTGAGATGGCGAGGTTGATCGCCGTCACCGACTTACCGGAGCCCACCTCGGGGCTCGTCACGACGATCGAGCTCGTACCGCCAGCCTCGGTGCCGAGGCGGGCATAGAGTGAGGCTTGGAGGTGGCGGTAGGACTCCGCCGACGGCGCGAAGGGGTCAGTCAGTGTGACGAGCGCTGGGTTGACGCCGCTCTGCTGTCCCTTGACGCCCTTCACTTGAGGCACTACCCCGAGGACCGAGAAGCCATACTCAGCGAGGTCGCTGGGCGCATAGACCGTCGTGTCGGTGCGATAGCGGGCAAACGCCGCGCCGAGGCCTAGCACGAGACCGAGCACGAGCGCCATCGGCAGCGTCACCGGCCAGTTCGGGCGCGATGGCTTGAGCGGCACTTGCGGCTCACGCACCACCTGCGTCACGCCAAACTCCGACTCCGCGGCAACTTCGGCCTCGTTGAGACGCCCTTCGAGGTACTGGTAGCTCTGCTCGGCAGCGGCGCGAGCGCGCTCCAACCCGGCCACGTCCCGGGCACGGCCTGGGATGCTGAGAAGCTGCCCCTGCTCTTCGCTGAGGCGCTGACGCAGCGAGGACACCTCGGCACGCGCCCCTTCGAGAGCGACGCGCTCCTGGCTAATGCGCTGGTTGAGGCTCGTGACATAGACCTCGCCGGTTTGGGACGTCGGATCGACACCGCCCGCCTGGACGACTTCGTCGACGAACTGCTCCGAGAGCTGCGCACGGCGTGCCCGCAGGCCCGTGAGCTGCGCCTCGTAGCGCGCGACGTCCGGGTTGAGCGACGGATTCGAGCGCAGCATCGGCTGCTGCACGTAGATGTTGTTGAGGACGCGCTCCAACTCCGTGATTTGCGCCTCTGTCTCGCGCAGTTCGCCCTGCACGCCCGAGGCGATGCGCTGCGTCAGGCGCGGCTGCAACTCGGCAAGTTCCTGCTCCAACGCGCGGAGCGACTGTTCCCGCATCGACACGTTGACGCGCGCCCGGTCGAGTTGCGCTTCGAGCGAGGCCACCTGCTGGATCAACTGCTGAGCCTGGGCGCCAAGGTCTACAGCGCCACGCTGGCGGCGGTAGCTGCTGAGTTCGTCTTCAAGCGTGGCCAGTTCGGCCTCCCGCTGGTCGCGCTGGTCGGCGAGAAAGGACCGCGTGCGCTCGATGTATTCGCGGCTCGTCTCACGCGAACGACGCTGGTATTCCTCCATGTAGAACTGGGCCAGGAGGTGCGCTTCCTCCGCCGTCCCGCCCTTTGCCGAGACGCGCACAGCGTCGACGTCGAGGCCCGCGGGCTCGACGCTCACGTAGCTACGTTGGATGAGCGCGCCCAAAGCTCGCTCGTCGAGCGGCTGGTCGCCGAGGGTACCGAGGATGGGGAACGTGGTGGTGCGCTCGTTGGCGAGCGCCAGTAAGCGCTCGGCCGTCCGCTCGGCAATCACGGGAGACTGCTGTAGGATGATGGCCTGGTTGAGCACGCGTCGGGTGCTCTCAACGCCACCCGGCGTGTCCACGAACCGCCCCATGATCTCGGTCTGCACCTCATTCGGGTCGGGCGTGTTGACCAATAGGATGGCGTACGAGTCGTACTGCGGCCCCATGTACAGGAGCGCACCTGCCGTCAGCGCCACGACAAATACCGTGATCCCGAGAATCAACTTCCAGCCGCGCCTGAGGATATCGTTCTTTTCCTGGGCGGACCGGCGCGCCTCAAGCTTCCGAGGGGGTGCGATGTTCGGGAAGAGCGGGCTCGCACCCGGATCGCTCAGCGGCACCGGCACCAAGCCCTCGGCGGGTCGCGTTGCCACGGCGGTGCGGCGTGCCCCCCGCGCGTCCTGCTGGCGCGTACTCGGGGCAAGCGCTTGCGACGCCGCCCGAGGCTCGCCGCCGTCTCCAGGGGCATCCAGGCGGATTTCGCTAGGATCATGCGGAACGTAGGGGTCGTAACCGCCGCCATAGCCATCGGCCTGGTGGACGGGGTCCGCAGGCTCGACGTTGCGGACCTCTGGAACGACGGGACGATCGTCCTGAAGCGCACGGAGTTCGCGCGCAAGTCGCTCGCGCGAGCCATCGCGGGTGGGGTAGCCAGCAGGATCGTTCGGGTTCGACATAGTCGGTGAAAACGGTTGCGCCAGACGAGGTCACGCCGTGGCGGAAAGCGAGCAGGATGGCAAGAGCGTGTGCCCTCCACAAGGATCCGACCAACGTCCGGCACCCTCGATTCAGGGTGCGGTTGGGTGCATGAACGCAACACCGCACGTCCCTATTGGAGCTATGGAGGCCCGCTTGAGGTAGGTGCCCAACTCCATCCATATTCGGGACGCAAGGGTTCGACCGACGCACGGCAGAAGCGACGCCAGCTGCACAGAACCCGGATACCGCACAGCCAGAGCGAAGCCCATGATTTGCGGAAGGTAGCATGCCCTCGCGCGCTGTCAAGCGGGCCCCTACGCTGGCTGAGCAACCGCGCTAGGCGCCGGGGCCGCCTTCTAACACGGAGGGCCCCGCTCCCGTCCTGCCTAGGACGCGATGCGCGCTAAGTCCCGGGCTGTGGCGCGGTCTGTCTCGGCCCGCTCGCTCACACCGAGGTAGGCGAAGATTTCACCGCGCAGCGTGTACGCGTCCGCATCCGACGGGTCGAGGTCAATGCTGCGGTTGACATCGGGGAGCGCGTCGGCATAGTTGCCGATGGCGAGGAGCGCCAGTGCCCGGTTGAAGTGTGCCTCGGCGTAGGTGGGCGCAAGCCCGATGGCGATGCCGTAGTCGGCGACAGCCTCGAACGGGCGTCCGTTGTCGCCAAAGGCGTTGCCCCGGTTGAAGTAGAGCTTGGCATCATTCGGCGCGACCCTCATCGCAGCCGTGAAGTCGTGGATGGCCTGCTCGTAGTCCTGCACGGCGGCAAAGGCGAGGCCGCGGTTGTTGAACGTGTCCGCGTCCGGGCCGTCGAGGTGGAGCGCCTGCGAGTAGTCGGCGATGGCCGCGCGGTGGCGTCCGCGGCGCTGCTGGGCGAGGCCTCGGTCGTAGCGACAGCTTGAATCGAACGGCATCAGCTCGATGGCGCGGTCGAGGTGCTGGATCGCGCGGTCGAGTTGGGCGGTGCTAGCGTCGCCGTGACCGAGTTCGAGAAGGCGCACGGCCTCTTCATAGGCCTGGCTGGCCTTGTAGTGTTCGCGTTGAGCGCGAACCTGGGGATCAGACATGGGAGAGCGTGAGATCGATAGGAGAGCGCCGAAAGCATGTGCGAAGGCCGTGCCGACTTTCCCAGGCTCCAGTCGCAACGCCGTTTCTGGCCCGTACGCGCCGATTGGGTCCATCGTACGAGGCGGTCTCGTCCCAGGCTGACACTGTTTCGTCTCAGCCGTCGTCTCAGCCTGAAGCGCGGTGGCCGCACACGCCGGATTGCTCCGTGGCCTGCACTCAGGCGTTAGCAGCTGCTCCAGGTTTCGCGCTGAGCCGCATCGTCACTGCCACGGCCTCACCGCCAACGCTCCGCCAAAACGCCCGTGCGGCTTCGCCGGCTGCCACCACACGCGCCTCGACCCGTGCGATGCCGAGGCCGTGTGCCCAGGCCTGCACCTGCTCGACCAACCGCTTCGCCACTCCCCGCTGTCGCCACGCCGGGTCTACTACGATTTCATCAACGAAGACGAACAGATCTGGCTGATAAAGCGGCCGAGGCTCAGCGACGTGCGCAGTCACAAGACCGACGACTTCGCGCTCGATGGTCGCCACAAGCGCGAGAACGCCAGGGTCATCGAGCATGCTGTTGAACTCGGCGGTCCACAAGGCCTCGGCGTCTTCGACAGTGGCTAGGACTGGGTCGAGGTCTGACTGGAGGGCGTCGAGATACGCCCACAGCCGAAGCACCGGCACGAGGTCGCCGCGCTCGACAGGCCGGATGGCGACCGGTGGAGCCTTCTCCGGGCCGCTCACAGTACTGCGACGCGTTTTCCCAGAGCGCCCAAGCGTTGCTCGGTGCGGAGGAGTTCGGCGTTGAGAATTGCCCCGCCTGCTGCACCGCGAATCGTGTTGTGCGAGAGCACGACAAACTTGACGTCGAACAGCTCACAGTCGCGAACGCGACCGACGGAGACCTGCATCCCGCCCTCGCGGTGCACGTGGCGGCGCGGCTGCGGGTAGGCGTCCTCGTCGAAGACGTGGAGGAGCCGATCCGGAGAGGACGGCAGTGCCAGGTGGTCAATGGGCGAGACGAAGGCGCGCATCGCCTCGATGGCCTCACCTGCGCTCGCCTTCGACCGGAACTTCACCGACACCGCCTCCATGTGGCCGTCCACGACCGGCACCCGCGTGCACGTCGCCGAGGTGCGAATTTCGACGTGCTCGACACCCTCAGTGGTGAGCTGCCCGAGCAGTTTGCCTGGCTCTTCGCCGAGCTTCAGCTCTTCCCCGCCGATGAAGGGCACCACGTTGGCGACGGCGTCGAGGGACGCCACGCCTGGGTAGCCTGCGCCGCTGAGCGCCTGCATTGTCACCACGTGCAGCGCCTCGATGCCGAAGGCGTCGTGCAGGGGCTTGAGCGCGCAGACGAGCCCGACAACTGAGCAGTTGGGGTTCGTGACGATGTAGCCGTCGTCGCGTAGCGCGCCCGTGGTTTTCTCACCCCCCCACTGTTGCCGGTCGATCAGCGCCGTGTGGTCGGGGTTGACCTCCGGGATGAGCAGCGGCACGTCGGCGTGCATGCGGTAGTTCTTCGCGTTCGAGATGACCGGATAGCCCGCTCGCGCAAAGGCTGCCTCCACATCGCCCGCCACGGACGAGTCCAGCCCGCTGAAGACGAAATCGCAGTCGAGCTCCGGTGTGCACGGCTGCACGACGAGGTTGCGGACAAGCTTGGGCATTGGTGTGTCGAGCGTCCAGTGCGCCGCTTCGGCGTAGGGCTTGCCCGCCGAGCGCGCACTTGCGGCCAGCGCGGTGACGCGGAAATACGGGTGGCCGTCGAGGAGTTGGACAAAGCGCTGACCGACGGCGCCGGTCGCGCCCAAAATGCCGACTCGAATCATGGGTCGAGGTGGGAGTGGAAGGTGACGGAAGGTGTCAGGCGAATCTACCGGGGCCTTCGCATTGCGATCCGCACGGGCCTGGTACTTTTGCGTGTCGCGAACCGCTTCCACCCTCGGCTTCTTCTAGGCTTCACCATGTCTGACACCGATACTTCGCCTGCCCTGCTCATCGACGGGCGCGCTGTTGCTGCGGCCGTCCGCGCCGATCTCCGCGCCGAGGTCGATGCATGGGTGGCGACTGGGCACCGCGCGCCGTCCCTCGCCGTCGTGCTCGTCGGCGATAACCCGGCGTCGGCGTCGTACGTCCGCGGTAAGACCAAGGCCGCCGCGGAGGCAGGTATCACCGCTGAGACGCTACGCCGACCGGCCGACTTGTCTGAAGCTGACCTCCTCACCCTTATCGCCAGCCTCAACGCCGACGACAGCGTAGACGGCATCCTCGTCCAGCTGCCCCTCCCCGACCACATCGACGCGGCGAAGGTGATCCATGCGCTCGCTCCAGAGAAGGACGTCGATGGCTTCCACCCCGAGAACGTCGGACGCGTGGTCCTGGGAGCCGGAGGTTTTGCCCCGTGCACTCCGGCTGGCATCGTGGAGATGCTGAAGCGCACCGGCATAGAGACACGCGGGGCGCACGCGGTGGTGGTCGGGCGCAGCCACATCGTCGGCACGCCGATGGCCAACCTTCTCCTCCAACGTGGCCTGGACGCCACCGTGACCGTGTGCCACAGCCGCACTGCTGACCTACGTCACCATACCCTGCAGGCGGACATCCTCATTGCTGCGGTGGGCCGTCCTCACATGATCTCGGCCGGAATGGTCAAGCCGGGTGCCACGGTGATCGACGTGGGCATCAACCGCGTGGATGATGCCTCCCGCAAGCGCGGCTATCGGCTCGTAGGCGATGTCGACTTTGACGCGGTCAAGGAGGTAGCGGGGGCGATCACGCCCGTTCCCGGCGGCGTGGGTCCGATGACCATTGCGATGCTACTGCGCAACACCTTTGAGGCGGCGCGCCGGGCAGCGGACGGCGCTGCGTGACACCCTTCGCCAACTGTTCGCACTCTGCGAATGTTCTTCGCAACGGGGCTCCGTATCTTTGAGGCCTTGCCATCGCGCGGGGTGCGAGTGCCCTCCGCAGCGGCGCTACCGGCCAGGTAGCTCAGTTGGTAGAGCAATGGACTGAAAATCCATGTGTCGGCGGTTCGAGTCCGTCCCTGGCCACTGTTCTTTGGGCGGTGCCGCTCGATGTGAAGCGCGCGTTGATCGCGTCTCGCGTGTTGTCCCAGTTCGTCTCGCCACCGTATGTTTTGATCCTGTCGTGCCGAAATCGGTGCGCCAGTCTCTGTTCGGTCCGGTAGTTCAGTTGGTTAGAACGCCGGCCTGTCACGCCGGAGGTCGCGGGTTCGAGTCCCGTCCGGACCGCACAGCAGCGCCCCACGCTCACCGCGTGGGGCGTTTTTTTATGGAACGAGTTTCCCCGCCGCTAACCGAGGAATCGGACGGAATTCTCGCGTGTGGCCCGCCCGCGATTCCCGTGGTCTCGCCATGTCACCCCAGCGCTCGTCATGATCGGTACAGCATACGCGCGTCTTCTTCGTTGGCTGTGGGTCCTGCCCCTGTTCGTCCCAGCGGCCGTGCTCGCGCAGAGCGCCGAGGGTACCCTTCCGGACCCCGATGCATCCGTGCGGACCGTACCGGACACGCTGCGTCAGCTACGCGACGTCGTCGTGACTGCGGCGCCGTTCACCCTCGAGTCCGCGCGGGCCCCTCTCTCCGTAGTCACCCGCATTCGACCAGGTGTCGAGCGTGTCACCGAGCCAGGGGCATCGCTCGCAGATCTTGGGGCCGGCCTTCCTGGCGTGTGGATCTCGGACCGCGGCAATCCCTCTACGGGCGAACGCCTGCTCGTGCGCGGTGTTGGCTGGCGCTCGGCCTTCGGTGTACGTGGCTCCCACGTGTTGCTGGACGACATCCCGCTCACGCTCCCGGACGGCCAGGCGCAACTCAATGTGGTCGATCCGGCCCTCGTCCGACGGGTAGAGGTGTTGCGGGGCCCGGCCTCGACGTTCTGGGGCAGCGGCTCGGGGGGCGTCATCGCGCTTTCGACGGAAGCAGGGCCTGGCGCCCCGAACGTAGCACTGCGCGCCCTTGGAGGCGGGTTTGGGCTCTACAAGGCCGAAGCAGCCGTGCAGCCATCGCTACGACGTGGTCGCCTGTCGGTGTGGGGCTCGGCGGTCAGCCAGCGTGGCTACCGCACCCATGCCGCTTCGGAGACGTTTCGCCTTGGCGCTTCGGGTCGTCTGCCGCTAGGCGCCGGGCGGTCACTGCAAGTTGTCGCCCTTGGAGCGTATGTCCCGCGAGCACAATCGCCGGGTGGGCTCACCCCCGAACAGGCTGCGGAAGACCCCAGGCAATCGCGCGCTGCCTCCATCGAGCAAGACGCCGGGAAAGAACTGACGCAAGGCTACCTAGCGCTCTCCTATGCCCAGCCACTTACAGCAAACGCCCGGCTCGCCACCACGGTGTGGGGCGGGCTCCGCACACTCGACAACCCGATTGTCCCCCGGTACATCGAACTTGACCGTGCTACCGGTGGCGCACGCGCAACCATTGAAGGCACCCAGGTCGCCGACCGACCCGTCTCCTGGGGCCTCGGTCTCGAGGTAGAAGCGCAGCGCGACGACCGCCTGGAGACGACCAACGACAGCGGCCGACCGGGCGCCGACGTGCTTACGAGTCAACTCGAAACCGTCCAGTCTAGCGCGGTCTTCAGCCGCATTGCGCTACCGTTTTGGGATCATGGCACAGGGTCTTGGACGGCCACGGCGGCCCTGCGCGCCGACCTCATCACCTATGAAGCACGGCCCAATGGCGTCGATGTGGGGGAGCCTGAGGAACGACGCCGCGCAGATGGCGCGCTGAGTCCATCCGTCGGCCTGACATGGACAGGGGCGCGTGGGCTGACCGTTTTCGTGAACGGAGCTGGTGCCTTCGACGCACCCACCACCACGGAATTGGGCAATCGCCCCGATGGCCGACCCGGCCTCAACCCGTCCTTATCGCCTGAGCGAACGTGGGGGGCCGAGGTAGGCGCTCGACGCACCTGGGCGAGCGGCAACGGGTTCGTCCGCCTCGACGCGGCGGCGTTCGCCGCACGTGTGTCGGGCTTGCTCGTCCCCCGCGAAATCGACGACGTCACCGTGTTCGACAACGGCGGACAAGCGGCGACGCTAGGGCTTGAACTGGGTGTCCAGGCCGAGCGCCTGCCCTTAGGACCGGGCCGCTTCTCCGGCGCCTGTGCTCTCACAATGGTGCGGGCCTCTTTCCTTGACAACGATGATCCCGACGTGCCAGCAGGCACTCGCCTTCCCGGCATCCCTCCTGCCCTGGCAACCTGGACGCTAACCTGGAGCTCCCATCGGACCCCGCTGCTGAACAGCCGGTTGGTCGTGGGGCTGAGCGGAGAAGCGGTCTCCGCCTACGATGCAACCATCGGGGGAAGCGACCGGACAGACGGCCATGCTGTGTTGCACCTACGCATCGCACTGAGCGACGTGCGGCTCGGCGGGGGCGTGCGCGCCACGCCGTTCGCGACGGTCCGCAACGTCACCGACGCGCGCTATGCGGGCTCCGTGGTTGTGAACGCGTTTGGAGGGCGCTTCCTTGAGCCGGCACCTGAGCGGCACGTCCTTGTAGGCGTATCGGTGTCGCTGAAATAGGCGGCTAGCCCTCGTCAGGCGGCTGCATTGTCGGCTGGTACAGTTCGACGCGGTGCCCGTCGGCGTCGCGGACCCAGGCGAACTTGCCGTAGGCCTCGTCTTGCCGCCCCAGTGCTTCGATGCCGTTCTGCTGGAGGCGGTCGAGGAGCGCGTCGAGGTCATTGACGCGGAGGTTGACCATGAACGGCTGGTCGCCGTACGTCTCCACGTCGCCGTGGACGAGAGGCGGCGGGAAGTCCGCCTTCGCCTGCATGATAGCGAATGTGGTGTCGAGGCGACGAGCCGGATCGTCGCGGTGGAGGCTCCAGAACTGATGGTAAAACGCGCCAAACTCGACGCTGCCCTCGAAGGCGAGCCCGAGGTGCTCGGTGTACCAGTCGGCGAGACGCTTCGGGTCGTTTGAGAAGACGAAGGCGCCGCCGAGGCCGTTGATGTGATCCATGAGTCTGTACGAGACGCGTGAGCGGACGATGCCTGGTCGCAGCCGAGTGTTGAAGCCGATTACGCGGCGCGGCGGCGCTTCTTGGGCTTCTCTACCGTGGTGGACACCTCGGCGGCGACGTCCTCGGGCTGCGCGCTTGCACCGTCGCCGGTGGAGGGCGCATAGCGGGCGTGCATGCGGTCGAGCAGGTTCTCGATCTGGTCCGGAGCGAGACGGTCGAGGTCGGACGTACCGCAGTAGTGCCGGGCCGCTACGCGTAGTTGCGCCGCGTCGAGGCCGTAGACGGTAGCCGTCTCGCGCAGGTCGGCGAGCGTAGGCCCGAGCGCGTCGGGCTCCGCAGCAGGCTGCGATGCCTCGTCAGCAGGTAGGGCGGCCGGCTGAGGTCCCGCGCCTAAACGGTTGAGGAAGTCGGCAAACGTCGGCTGCTCGATCTCGGCGCCTACGGGCAACTCGGGCACGTTGGACTTCACGACGCGCGCCACGCGCACGGTCTCGAAGCCCTCGACCCGGACGAACAACTCCACCATCACATCGACGAAGTATTCCAGGCCCGACGCCGTCATCGGGAGCACGCGCCCCAGTTCGTTTTCTTCCCGATCCTCTTTACCCTTGGCCGCGATCTGGTCGGTGATGACCACGCACGCGCCGGAATCGACGCAGAGGCGACGGAGGACTTCCTGGAGAACGAGTTGGTCGGCCTGCAACTCCTCGGCCGTGGGCTGCTCCGTCGGATCGCTTGTTCGGGCCCGCACGGCTTCGAGCAGGGCTCGGTGTTGGCGTCCGAAGTACATCGCCCAGGAGTCGAGGGCGTAGCAGCCATAGCCCTGCGCCTGTCCTTCGGGGCCCAGCGCCCAGTCAATGAAGGCGGGCAACTCCTGGGGCTGCTCAATCTCAAGCGCGTCGAACGTGGTACCGTCGGCGCCAGGAAGTAGGCGCGCCTTCCGCTCCGTGTCGAAGAAGCACAGGCGCCCGAGCCCAGCGTCGGCCAGGCTGGCGGCGAAGACCGATTTGCCAGCCCCAGCCGCGCCACGGACCGCCATCACAAGACGACGGCGCCGAGGGCGGCGGCTGAGCGGGTTGAAAGACAGCGACATGGCAGAGTTGGGATGTGTGCGCGGAGGACTCGAAATCAAGCTCCTGCAGCCGAGTGCCATCCGTGTGTCACACGTCCTCGCAGCCCTCGATCATCCGTCCGCGATCTGCTTCAACTCGGCGAGCTTCATCAGGGCCTCGATGGGTGTGAGGCGGTTCGGGTCGAGCGCTTCCAGCGTGTCCAGGAGTTGCGCCGCGATGGGATCAGGGGCGGCGTAGGCGACGGGTGCCGTGAGGTCAGGCGCCGGGATCTCGGGCGTGGCGCGCACGGACGGCAGCGCGCCGTCGCCAGACGCTGCTTCGGAGCGTGGGCCCTGCATCTCAGCCGCGACATCGTGCGCTTCCAGGTGGCGTAGCACGTGTTTCGCGCGAGCAATCACCGCTTCAGGCAACCCCGCCATGCGCGCCACCTCGATGCCGTAGCTATGGTCGGCCCCGCCGGGGATGAGGGTGCGGAGGAAGATCACGCGGCCGTCGTGCTCCTGCACCTGGATGCGGAAGGGCAGCACGCCGTCCAGGCGGTCGGCGAGCGCGTTGAGTTCGTGGTAGTGCGTCGCAAAGAGCGTCCGAGCTGCGACGGGTGTATGATCGTGCAAGTGCTCCACGATTGCCCAGGCGATGCTCAGCCCGTCGAAGGTGCTCGTCCCGCGCCCGACCTCGTCGAGCAGGATGAGCGAGCGTTGCGTGGCGTTATTGAGAATGTTGGCCGTCTCGTTCATCTCCACGAGGAAGGTGCTTTCCCCCGCCGCGAGGTTGTCCGAGGCACCGACGCGCGTAAAAATCTTGTCCACCACGCCGATCCGTGCGCGCTTGGCCGGGACGAAGCTGCCGACTTGCGCGAGCAGCACCGCGAGCCCGACCTGCCGCAGCACGACGCTCTTCCCCGCCATGTTGGGCCCGGTGATGACGTGCACTTGGCCACCCCTCGTCGGCTCGATGTCGACCTCGCCGTCGGGGTCCAGCAACACGCTGTTGGGGATGAACGCCTCGCCAGCGGGCAGCGTCCGCTCCACGACGGGGTGCCGCGCCGCTTCGAGGTCGAGCACGCGCGACTCGTCGACGGTCGGGCGCACGTAGTCATACTTCCGCGCGGCCTCGGCGAGCCCAGCGAACACGTCGAGCATGGCGAGGTAGCGGGCGTTGCGCTGGATCGGCTCGACGGCCTCGGCGACAGCCATCCGAAGCTCCGAGAACAGCTGTTGCTCCAGCGCCAGCGCGCGCTCCTCGGCGGTAAGGATCTTCTCCTCGTAGACCTTCAGGTCCTCGGTGATGTAGCGCTCCGCGTTGACAAGCGTCTGTTTGCGCGTCCACGCAGCCGGGACCTTGTCCTTGTGCGTGTTGGTGACTTCGAGGTAGTACCCGAAGACCTTGTTGTAGCCGATTTTGAGGCTCGTGATGCCCGTCTCGGCCGCGGCACGCGCCTGCAACTCGGCGAGGTAGGTCTTGCCGCCCTTGGACACCGTGCGGAGGTCGTCGAGTTCGTCGGAGAACCCGGAACGGATCGTGCCGCCCGCGTCCATCTTGGCCGGCGGCTCGTCGGCGAGCGCGGCGTGGATACGGTCGACGGTGTCCTGGCAGAGCGTGAGCGCGTCGGTGACCTTCGCGAGCGTCTCGGACGCCACGTCCTCCAGCAGTTGCTTGACGGGCGGGATCTGCCGGAGCGTGAGCTTGAGCGTGACGAGGTCGCGCGGCGTGGCGCGGCCCGTGCAGACCTTGGCGGCGAGGCGTTCGAGGTCGCCGACTTGCTTCAGTTCCTCGCGCAGGCTGCGTCGCAATCGCTCTGACTGGAAGAGCGCGTCCACGGAGTCGAGGCGCTGTTCGATCTTCTCGACGGACTGTAGCGGTCGGACGAGCCAGGCGCGCAGGAGCCGCCCGCCCATCGGCGTGAGCGTGTGGTCGAGGACGCCGATGAGCGAGCCGTCCCGGCGGCCCGACTGCATCGCGGCGACGAGTTCGAGGTTGCGCTTGGTGGCGGCGTCGAGCGCGATGTAGTCGCTGGCGTCGTAGCGCTGGAGGCGGCGCACGTGCGGGACGCGGCCCTTCTGCGTCTCGCCGAGGTAGTAGAGTGCCGCCCCCGCCGCTGCGATTGCGAGGGCGTCGGCGCTGTTCGGCCCGTCGTCGCCGTGATTGTCATGGAAGCCGTAGCCTTTGAGCGAGTGCGTCTCGAAGTGCCGCAGCAGAGTCTCGTAGGCGAAGTCGTAGCTGAAGACCCAGTCCTCCTGCGGCGTGAGCGCGAACGACGTGTCACGGATCGACTGAAGCTGCTTCTTCTGCCGCTTATCGATGAGCAACTCCGCCGGGCCTACGGTCTGCAGCAGCCCCTCGAAGTCTTCGGCCGCAGCCTCGGCGACGAAGAACGCGCCCGTCGAGGCGTCCACGAACGCGAAGCCGACACGGCCCTGCATGTGCTTAGTCGTACCCCAGACCGCCGCAGCGAGGTAGTGCGCGTGCTTCGCCGAGAGCAGTTGGTCGCGCATCGCCACGCCCGGCGTGACAACCTCCACCACGTCGCGCTTGACGATTTTTCGGGCGAACTTGGCGTCTTCGAGTTGCTCGCACACCGCGACGCGGTAGCCCGCACTGACGAGCTTCGGCAGGTGCGTTTCGAGCGCGTGGTGCGGGAAGCCGGCGAGCGGGATGTCCTCCGCCGCCCCGTTGCCGCGTTTCGTGAGCGTGATCCCGAGTACGTCGGCCACGACCTCGGCGTCGCGCTCGAACGTCTCGTAGAAGTCGCCCATGCGGAACAGCAGGAGCGCACCGGGGTGGCGGTCCTTGATCTTCCAATACTGCCGCATGAGCGGCGTCGCGCCCGCGCGCTTTTTCTTGTCGGCGGGCAGCGGGAAGAGGCTGGCTTGCTCCTGCGTCTGGGACGCGTCGGCGGGGGTATCGGACATGGTAGACGGCGGGTCGTTCGTGCCCGGCGAAGATACCGCCGCGCGGGTGTCAGTCCTGCTGTCACCGAGACCTCACCGGGCCAGTCCAATGCCTATGAACCACCCAACCTGGTCCAGCCGATACGCGGTGTCGATACGCATGGGAAAACGAAACGGGCGCAGCAGCGACAGGCCGACCTCGTGCGCGCTGTCGGCGTCCTCCGTCCACAGATGCCCGCCTGTGAGGGCCACGCCTACGGGGAGCCCGACGGTTTCGAAGAGGCTACGTCCGAAGTCGTGCTCCCAGGCGAGTTGAACGAACTGAGGCGTCGAGACAGGTGGACTGGCGATCGTGCGGAACGAGCCGAAGCCGCTGACCGCACCGGCTCGCGTCTCGGTGCGCGGACGCAGCTGTAGCGGTGCGTCGCCGCTCACCCACCCTGCCGAGAGGCTCGCGTAGAGCGCCGCAGGCTCGGGCCGCCGCCGAAACAGCGTAGCTACACGTCCGCCGACCTCACCGGTGAACCGCACCATGCTTGTCGCGTCCGCGCCATCCGCGTCGAACCGCCCCAGTTGGCTAGTCAACTCAGCGTAGATGCCTTGGGGCCGGGCCGCCCACCGCGGCTCCGTCCCCAACCCAATGCTCGCCTCGACCGATCGCCACGTGCCGGGCGTAGCCTCCGCGTTCGGACGCTGCCCTTCGCCGACGAACATGCCTTCGTAGTCGGTGCCATTGGACAAAGAATCGTGCGTCGCGAGTTGCCCCGCTACCTCAATGTGCGCCTTCTCCGTTGTCCACGACAGCCCGGCCTTCACGCGTGTGCGACGGAGGTAGTCGTGGTAATCCGCCCAGCCGATGTAGGTCGGCACCGCGAGGAACGGCTGCGGATAGACCGACGACCGCTCGAACGGGACCGTGGCCACGCCGCCCTCAGCGAAGCCAACCAGACGTTCGGAGCCAAGCCGCACCGGCAGTCGCGCCTCCATGCGCAGTCCTGCATCGAGACGCACATTCGACGTAGCGATGCCGAGGCGCGGACGCACAGCGACGTTTTCGCCAACGCCGAAACGCGGCCGAACGCCGAAATAGGCCCCTTGGACGCGGTTATACCACGCCTCCACGCTCTCTGCGAAGCGCGGCAGCGGAGGCGCGAGGGCGTCGGTCACGACTACTTCGGGAGCCTCCTCGACTGGGAGCGGAACGTAGTAGCGCAGCAAGCCCTCGGGGATGAGCGAGGCGCGCAACGGACGCGTGCTCGCCAGCAGCACCCGCGCCTCGTCGTCGTCCGGCGGCGCGATGGAGCGACCGGCGGCGTAGACGTCGCGCCCCGCGTAGACGCCAGGCGGCTCGGCGATGCGCTCGCGGCGTGCGAAGAGGCTGTCGCCCCCGAAGATCCCAGGGCGTCGACTCGTGACGATGGTCGTCTGCTGCGTACGGACGACCGGGAGAAAGGCACCGGGCACGCCTACGTCCACCCGTCCGGTCACCTCGAAGCGATCCGAGATCCAGACAGAGTCGGCCTCCGCCGAAGGCGTGAACGTCTGTCGATACGTCGCGGCCCATGCCTGCACCGGCGGTTCTTTCTCCAGCGTGACGGACGGCCGCAGTTCGGCCTCGGCGAGCACGAACAGGCTATCGACGACGCGCAGCCGGCCCTCGAAGGCGGAGGCGAGCGCCGAACGAGAGCGTACCGACACCTCCCACAGCACCTGCCCGTCCTCCTCAATGCGGTCGCCGACGCGGAAGGTGTAGACATCGAGCGCGTTCGGGTGCGTCGGACCGATGAAGCGGAAACCGTCGAGGACGACCTCGTCGTCGAGGTAGAAGTCGGGGACGGGCACCACGCGGGCGTAGCGGAAGGCGCGACCTGCAGGGCGACGGTGCCGGGCGAGCACGATCTCGCGGCGAGAATCGCCCCTTGCCGTCTGCGTGGGCCGCACGTAGACATCGCTGAGTGTTTCGGTGACGCGGATCACTTCACCACGCCGCCTTAGCGTGAAGCGGGTGTAGTGTTCAGCGGTGTACGGTTGGAGGGCGGCTCGACGCTGTTGCTTGCGCCGGATGACCTCCCGCATGAGCGTCACAGCACGATTCTCCCCCGCCACATCCAATCCTTCCAGTTCGAAGACGCGCGGACGTAGCCGGATCGTCACTTCCAGCGGCTCGCCCGGAAGAATTACGACGCGTTGTGGTTCATAGCCGAGAAACCGCACCTCGACGGTTGCAGGAAGGCTTGGCAGCCTCAGCCGAAACCGCCCCGTTGCCTCAGTGGTCGTCCCCCCTTCAATCCCGCCGGTGAGTGTTATCGACGCCCCCGCAAGCGGCTGGTCGTCTTCGCCTACGACCGTGCCCCGCAGTACCTGACCGGACGCATCGCTTGCAGCGCACCACAGGAGTAAAACGAGGACGTAACGAACAGTCACAGAGCGATGCAGAGTCTGGCAGCAACGAGGGGCGATGCGACAACGGCTAGGTCCGCGCTCCTCGTGTGCCTGGCCGCAACGATCAGCCATCGCCACCAAATCCCTGCGCGCCAGCAGTCGTGCGCACGCGCTCGATGCGGTCGACTTCGTGGATGGTGCACCCGATGGGATCGCCGTCTTCGTCGAGGTCCCGCGCAAAAAGATCGCGGACCCGCAGTGTGCCCGTGATTCGCACCCGCTCCGATGGGCCGACGGCCACGCTGTCCTCGTCGCGGACGACCACCGGCTGGAACCCTGCGCCAGAGCAGCGGGCGTTGAGTTGGCTCGGCCCGCGCCCGTCCCCGATGAACGTCGTGAAGTAACGGCGCTCGGTCTCCACGTCGCCCGTGGGCGCGTCTACGTCCGGGAGCAGCTTAAGCTGACACGCGCGTCCACTCGGCGCGGTACCGCCCGCGGAGCACATGAGCAAGCGCGGCCGCAGGTGCAACACGTCTTCCACCGTCACGCGGCGCACGTCGTAGTCGTGCGCACACGCCTCGTGGTAGTCAACGACCACCGGCTGAGCACCCGGGCGAGGTTCCGATCCGTACAGCGCGGACTGGCAGCCCGCGAGCGCCGCGAGCAGGAGGAGCGATGACAAGACGCGCACGGTGCTAGCAACCTGTCGGGCTGGGCGCGCTACATCGCAGCGCCATCCTGAGCGATGATGCCGCAACCAACGCGGGCTCCTGCGGCACCAGAAGGCTGGCTGGTCAGGTCATCCGCGCCGGCGTGGATGATGAACGCCTTGCCAACGATGCTCCTCTCGCCATCGAGGCGGAGCACGGTGTCGTCGAAACTGCCCGCTGCGACGCCGTCCGCGTTGGCCTCGATGTTGCCGAGGTCGCCTTTGTGCCGCTCTGCTGCGTCGTTGGACGGAGCGCCATGGTCGTGGCCGTCGGGGTTGAAGTGCCCCCCTGCGGCGCCGCCGGGCGTGCCGTCCTCGCCAGGCCCGCAGCCGCCATTCGTGTGGACGTGGAAACCGTGCAGTCCTGGGGTCAGGCCAACAATCTCGTAGGCTACCGACACGCCACCGCCCCCCTCGGTGAAGGTGATGGTACCTGAGACGCCGGAGTCCGCGAGCGCCTCGATGGCGACGGATGCCATCTGAGCCGGAGCGGCAGCGTCTGCCTCAGTTGGTTCGTCAGGCGTAGTGGGCTCGTCGGACGACGACGCGCAGCCAGCGAGGGTGAGGGCACAAGCGAGAAACAGAGCGCGCATAACACGGCGGGGCAAGATGTGAGCGTCCCGGTGTGACGGGGTGCCTGCCAGGCAGTTCCAGACCGGCTCGTCAGCGCGACGCGGCACGCTCCCAGCCGAGCGCTTCGAGGCGAGCCTGCTCCGATTTCTTGAGCGAGCCAGCAATGAGGTCGTACGAGTGGTCGATCAACGCTCGCACGAGGTCACCGTCGAGGCGCCCATACTCGACCGTGTTCCAGTGTTTCTTGTTCATGTGGTAGCCTGGCTGCACGGCGTCGTAGCGCTCACGCAGGGCGACCGCACGCTCGGGGTCGCACTTCAGGTTGACCGTCCACGGCGGCCCGTCGAGTCCGAGCAGGGCGAACATCTTGCCGCCTGCCTTAAAGACCAGCACGGTATCGCCGAAGGGGGTTCCCTCCGAGGCATCAGGTTTGGCGAGGCAGTAGTCCCGGGCGATATCGATGGTCATGGCAATAGGGCGTGAGCACAAAAAGGCGGCGGGACGAAGCTAAGCGCTGCTCCGTCCCGCCGCTGTGAACCTAGGCGTGCGGGTTTCCCAGCCCTCTCAACGAAGTACCGTCAGTCGCTTGGTCGCGATGGCGGCACCCCGTTCGAGGCGGTACACGTAGACTCCGCTCGCCAGTCCGGTCGCGTCGAACTGCGCGGTGTGCGCTCCCACGCCGAGGTCAGCGCCGCTGAGAAGCTGGGCTACGGCGCGGCCTGTCACGTCGTACACGGTGAGCGTGACCTGCTCAGCTTGTTCCAAGGTGAACCGGATGGTCGTGGCCGAGCGGAGCGGGTTCGGGTAGGCACCCTCGCGGTACCCATCGTCCGCGTCGTCCGAGGCCTGGGCGAGCGCGTCGAGGCGACGGAGTGACCACCCGTCGGAGCCAGGCGCCCGAGTTGCGGCTTGGTCGGCTACCCGAAACGCGGCGAAGTCACCCGCGTCCGCAGCACTGGCATAGGTGCCGAGCTTGAAGAAGGCGTAGTAGTGTTCGTCAGGATCCAGGCGACCGGGCACGTCGAGCGCGTACCGGACGACGCCGTCGAAGGCCTGCGGGATGCGTACGGGGTCTGCCTGCGTCATGCCCTCGCTGGCGTAGCGTTCGTCGTCAAAGTCGTAGCGGCGGAGTTCGACCCAGGCGTCAACGTGCTGCGCGGTGCCGCTGTTGTTGGTGACCCGCACGTCCACAAAGGTCTCCGAGCCCGGTGCGATCTCGTCTGGCATGCCAACGAGGTCGAGCGCGAGGTTAGGGATCGGCGCATCGAGAGCCGTCACCGTCGCGTCGGGCGGGCCCCAGATGGTGGTATCGTGGTCGCCGAAATAGTCGTAGCGGAAGTCCTCATCGTCGTAGACGGTCGTCACGAGCACATAGCGCGTGTTGGCGTCGAGCCATACGTCGTCGATGAGCGAGGCATACCAGTAGTAGCTGGTCGGGTAGTCATCGTCCGAGGCGACGAGGTTGCGGCAGGGGTCGAAGCGGAAGGCTTCGTCTTCGTAGAGGTAGATCACGCCGTCCCAGAGGTAGGGAAACTCAAACTGCTCGGAGTGGATGTCGTACCACCCTTCCGTGTCGGTTTCGAACGCCTGCAGGACGAAGGCGGGAAACTGCGTGAAGCTCGCCGCACAGGCGTCGGGGGTTGCCTGGCTGCCCGGCCGGAACCACAGCGCCGACTCGCCGCCGTAGGGCAGTTCAGTGGTTGACAGCGGCGGTGCGTCGTCGAACCGGAGGTCGGCGTTGGAGTCGGTGGTGTAGAGCTTGTTCGTGAACGCTCCGACCTGATTGGGTGTGAGGCTGGTCGTCACGATGACGTACGTGCCCGCGAAGAGCGTCGTCGTCAAGGACGAGCTTGCGCTGTTGGCGATGAGGTTGTCGCACGGGGCCATTGGGTCGAACGTGCCCTCGTACAAGAGCAGAAGGCCAGCGAAATCCCAGCTCCCTTCGATCCAGTGGCGGATCGGCGCGGTCCCGAACTCGACGTCGTAGGCGTCGGTGAGGAAGCCCTGGGAGTCGTAGGGCACGACGGTGTCGGAGACTTCGCACGGACCTCCGTCGAAGGTCGGACGGGCCCACGTTGGCGGGCTGTCGGCGGTCGTGCCGTCGTAGACGATGGAAACCTGGGAGAACGCTGCAGGCGTGAGGACCACGCCAAGCACCAGCAGGAGGCTAGCAATACGCATGGGAGAGGCGGCTGGAGGAGAAGGCTGCGGCATCGTTTCCGAGGCAAACGCGCGCCGGAACCGATGTCCCAACAGCGTACCGCAACGCAAAACCCGATGGTGACAGCCGATTCCTACCCTCCGCTTCAGGCGAGAGCGCATCCCGCTGTAGGGGATGGTATGCAGCCAGTCCGACTTATGCCGCTCCGCGCCACCGCTCGTGTACCCCTCGCACCTTGACTCACCCGTGCTGTGACGGATTCACAAAAACGGCCGCTATGCTTCGCCGCCGGGGCCTCCGAAGAACTGAATGGGGCCTGACGAGCCGTTCTCGCCGATGGCGCCAAACTGCGCCTCGTACTTCCCGATGTTGTCTTCCAAGGCCGCCAGCAGGCGCATGGCGTGCTGTGGCGTGATGACGATGCGACTCTTCACGCGTGCCTTCGGCAGCCCCGGCATCACACGGATGAAGTCGAGGATGAACTCCTCGGGAGAATGCGCGATCATGACGAGGTTCGAGTAGATCCCCTCGGCTTGCTCTTCGCGGAGTTCGATGTTGAGCTGCGGGTTCTGGGGCGCGTCGTCGGGGCGCTTGGCGTCGGACATGGGCGAGATGGGAAGCGGGTGAGGACGGGAACCGAAGGTACGGCCTGCCCTTTGCTTGCCGCCTAGTCTTCCTCCCTCCTACCTGCTAGGCGCGATGCGCGTTGTCTCCTCTCTTCTGCTGCTCTGCGCGTGCCTCGCAGGAGCCGCGTGGTGCCAGGCGCAATCCGCGTTGCCCATCCGGTGCGCCGACCTTTCGTTCGAAGACGAGGTGCTGGCGGGGGGCGGACAGTACGATGGCGGGACCGCGATGGCACAACTCGCGGAAGCGGGTCTGAACACGGTACGCCTCCGCCTCTGGCATACACCGGAACCGGGCCGCGACGACCTTGCCGATGTCCTCGACGCCGCGACGCGGGCCGAGGCGCTCGGTCTCGATGTGCTCCTCGCGCTACACTACTCCGACACGTGGGCCGATCCGGGGCAGCAGACGCAACCAGCGGCCTGGGCGTCGCTCTCGCCCAACCTCCTAGCGGACAGTGTCTACGCCTACACGAGCGCCGTTCTAGCCGCTCTGCGCGACCAGGGCACACCGCCGCGCTACGTTCAACTAGGCAACGAGATCACGGGCGGGATGCTGTGGGACACGGGCCGCGTCGGAGGCACGTTCGATACGCCGACCCAGTGGACACAGCTCGCCGCGCTGCTCGCTTCCAGCCGCGCGGCCGTCCGTGGCGTGCTCGGCGACGATGTGACGGTGGTGGTCCACATCGATCGCGGGGCCGACCTGGCGGGCGCTACCTGGTTTTTCGACCGCCTTCGTCCGCTCTTTGACGACTTCGACGTGATCGGGCTGTCGTACTACCCCTGGTGGCACGGCGACCTCGACGCGTTCAGCGCGACCCTCGACGGCCTCGCGGCGCGCTACGGCCTCCCGCTCTTCGTCGCGGAGACCGCCTATCCGTGGACGCTCGGCTTCGTCGACGACACGAACAACCTCGTGGGCCTGCCCGAGCAGGTGCTGCCAGGCTATCCCGCCACAACAGAAGGCCAGGCCGACTTTCTAGCCACTGTGAACGGGCACATCGCTGCTTTGGCCGATGGCGGGGGGCTGGGGGTTTGCTACTGGGCGCCCGACTGGATCGCTGCGCCTGACTTCGGCTCGGCCTGGGAAAACGTCGCACTCTTTGATGCCGAGGGCCAACTCCTCTCAGCGGCGTCTGTGTTGGGCGGGACCAGCGTCGATGCGGCGGCGACACGCCCGCCCGCCCCGGCGCTCCGTGTCGCCGCCTATCCGAACCCAGCGACGGAGACCATCGCCATAGTCCTCGACGGGCCGCCCGGATGCGGCACCGTCGACGTCGTAGACCTGCTCGGGCGCACCCATCGGGACGCTGAGCCGATTTGCAGCGGGCGACCGCTTCGGATGCACGTCGGCGACTGGGAGCCGGGAGTTGTTGCCCTTCGCATCCAGTGGGGCGCACAGCAGCGCACGCGCTTGCTCGTGATCGCACCCAGATGAACTGAGCACGGCAGATGAACTGAGCCTTCTCGGCGTGCGCTATTTGCTCCGGCTCGCCTCGGCAAGCGCGGCGATGAGGTCCGAGCGCGTGAGGATGTAGTAGCCGTCGACCGGCGCGCCGTCACCACCGGCAGCGGTTTCGCTGGCGTGGACCAGCACAGCACCGGCCGGACCGTCGAGGTAGGCTGAGAGGTGATCGAGGTGCAGGTTCGCGGGCACGACGGGCAGCGGATCGCCCATCGTCTCAGCCACGGCGGCATCGCGGGACGCGGGGTCTTCGATCAGCCGCTGCAAGACCGAACGCTCGGTGAGGCTCCCCACCGGCTCGCCCTCGTCGATGACCGGAAGCTGGCTGATGCCATACTCCGTCATGCGTGCGATGGCATCCGCGAGTGTGTCGCTGGGCGAGACGGCCACGACGGCACCCATCTCGGCACGCCGGCGCAGCACGTTGGCCGCGGTGAGTTCGGGACGATCCTGGACGAACCCGTTGCGCCGCATCCACTCGTCGCTGTACGTCTTCGAGAGGTAGCGGAAGCCCGAGTCAGGTAGCATGACGACGACGACATCGTCCGCGCTCAGGCTATCGCGGTGGGCGTGCAGCCAGTCGAGCGCGCCCGCCACGGCCATGCCGCACGACTGCCCGATGAAGAGGCCCTCCTCGCGGGCGAGCCGCCGTGTCATGAGCATCGTGTCCCGGTCCGTCACCTGGATGTAGTCGTCCACGATGTCGAAGTCCATGTTCTTCGCCAGGATGTCCTCGCCGACGCCCTCGGTGAGGTACGGGTAGATCTCGTCGTGATCGAAGACGCGCTCGTGGAAGTACTTGTAGTAGACCGACCCGAACGGATCGACGCCGACGATGTTGACATTGGGGTTCTGCTCCTTCAGGTAGCGCGCCGTGCCCGATATGGAGCCACCCGTGCCGGCCCCGGCGATGTAGTGCGTGATGCGGCCCTCGGTCTGCGTCCAGAGTTCGGGACCAGTCGTGTTGTAGTGCGCCTCGGCGTTGGCGGGGTGGTCGTACTGGTTCGGGTAGAACGAATTCGGGATCTCGCGAGAAAGCCGCGCCGCGACGGAGTAGTACGAGCGCGGGTCGTCCGGCGCGACGTTCGTCGGGCAGACGATGACCTCGGCCCCGAGCGCGCGCAGCACGTCGATCTTCTCCGGCGACTGCTTGTCCGTCGTCGTGAAGATGCAGCGGTAGCCCTTCGCGATGGCCGCGAGCGCGAGCCCCGCGCCCGTGTTGCCCGAAGTGCCCTCGATGATCGTCCCGCCTGGCGCGATCTGACCCTTCGCCTCCGCGTCCTCCAGCATCGCGATGCCGATGCGGTCCTTGACCGAGCCGCCGGGGTTGAAGAACTCGACCTTCGCGAGGACCGTGCACGGCAGGTCCGCCGCAACACGGTTGAGCCGCACGAGCGGCGTGTTGCCGATGGTGCCGAGGATGGAATCGTGCCACATGGTCGGGTCCAGCTAGCCGGGAGGGAACGCAGTCGAAAAAGGTACGACGGTGCAGGGTCGCAGGGTCGCAGGTCGCAGGTCGCAGGTCGCAGGTCGCAGGTCGCAGGTCGCAGGTCGCAGGTCGCAGAAGCAAACCCGGCTCGGAAGCCGCGTCAAGCGAATTCGCTGCGCTTGGCTTCACCCTAGTCGCTATTCACCAGTCGCTAGTCGCCCCCTCCCCTCTTCTTTCGCCCATCCTTCTGCCTTCCTCCTTCACCGCCCCGATATCTTCCCCCTATCCCCCATTTCTTATTCCCTATCCCCTAAAGATGGCTGACACGTATCACAACTACATCGGCGGCGCGTGGGTGCCCGCTGAAGACAACGCCACCTTCGAGAGCCGCAACCCCGCGAAGCGCTCCGACCTCATCGGGCGCTTTCCTCGTTCTTCGGAGCGGGATGTCGCCAAGGCTGTCGAGGTCGCCAACGCGGCGTTTGACGCGTGGCGACTCATGCCTCCGCCGAAGCGCGGCGACATCCTCCGCACCCTCGGCGACATCCTCACGGAGCGCAAGGACGACCTCGCCCGCGCCATGACGCGCGAGATGGGCAAGCCCCACTTCGAGACGAAGGGCGACGTGCAGGAAGCCATCGACACGGCCTACTACGCCGCCACCGAGGGCCGCCGCCTCTTCGGGCACACCGTCCCGAGCGAGATGGACAACAAGTTCAACATGTCCGTACGCCGCCCCATCGGCGTCGTGGGCGTGATCACGGCGTGGAACTTCCCCGTGGCTGTCCCGACGTGGAAGATGTTTCCGGCGCTGCTCGCGGGCAACTGCGTGATTTTCAAGCCGAGCGAGGACGCCCCGCACTCGGGCATGCTGCTCGTCGAGGCGATGATCGACGCGGGCTTCCCCGAGGGCGTCGTGCAGCTCGTCCAGGGCGACGGCACCGCCGGGCGTGCGCTCGTGGAGCACCCCGACGTGCCCGTCATCACGTTCACGGGCTCGACCGAGACCGGCCGCAAGATCGGCGAGGTGTGCGGGCGCATGCACAAGCGCTTCTCGTTCGAGATGGGCGGCAAGAACCCCGCCGTCGTGATGGAGGACGCCGACCTCGACCTCGCGCTCGAAGGCATCCTCTGGGGCGCGTTCGGCACGACCGGCCAGCGCTGCACCGCCACAAGCCGCCTGATCGTCCACCGCGACGTGCAGGACAAGCTCGTCGGCATGCTGAAGGACCGCGCCGAGGCGCTCGTGCTCGGCTACGGCAACGACGACGACACGGAGATGGGCCCGCTCATCAACCAGGACGCGCTCGACAAGGTGACGCGCTACATGGACATCGCCAAGGACGGCGGCGCGACGCTCGTGACGGGCGGTACCGCCGCGACCGGCGAAGGCCTGGACGATGGCTACTTCTTCCAGCCGACCATCTTCACCAACGTCGACCCCGACTCGCGGCTCGCGCAGGAGGAGGTATTCGGCCCTGTCCTCGCCGTGATCACCATCGACTCGTTCGACGAGGCCATCGCGGCGGCGAACAACACGCCCTACGGCCTCTCGTCGGCGGTCTACACGAAGGACGTAGCCCGCGCCTTCCGCGCACTCCGCGACATCGACGCCGGCATCACCTACATCAACGGCCCGACCATCGGCGCCGAAGCGCACATGCCGTTCGGCGGCGTGAAGGCCACCGGCAACGGCCACCGCGAAGGCGGCTGGGAGGTCTTCGAGTTCTACACGGAGACGAAGACGTGCTACATCGACTTCTCGGGCACCCTCCAGCGCGCCCAGATCGATAACTACGACGACTAATTCCCCAGGCATCGTCCTGAACGCGGCCCCTCCATTGCTTGAATGGAGGGGCCGTTTTACTTTAGGCCGCTCACGGAATCTCAACGCTCCGCGATTCCGCACTTTTCTTTCCTCCCTTCGTCAGACCTATGCCCTCTCGTTACCGTAGCCTACGCACCTTGGCGACGCTTGTCGCCATGCTGGCTCTCGCCAGCGCCCCCGCTTTAGCGCAAGTCTCTACGGACACCCCTGCCCGTATCGCCCAGCCCGGAGACGCCCCGACCCTGTCGACGCGCGCACACACGGTCGCGGACGGTGGCACCTACACCCCCTCTGCGGTCCGTCCTCCGGACGCCTCCTTCTCGAAACGGCAGGGGGGGCTGATTCAGGACGGGGGCTTCGAAGCGACGACGGGCCCGTTCGGCGACAACCCGTCGTGGGACGGCGTGCTCACCGTCAACAACGCCACGCCCTTCTGCAACCCGCAGTGCCTCACCGGCAACCCCCAGCTCGCCCGCACGGGCGACTTCTTCGTCATCTTCGGCTTCGGCAACGTCGGCACGGACTTCATCGAGCAGACCGTTTCCGTGCCTGCGGCGGGCGACTATATCCTGCAGTTCTTCCTGCGTGGCGGCCTCTCCGACAACAATGAAAACGGCACCGCCGAGGCCCAGGGTCTCTTCAGCGTCACCGTAGACGGCACGCCGGTCTACACCCTCACGCCCGAGGAGGCAATCCCTTTCAACCCAGCCTACTCGCGCATCGAGGTGCCGGTGTCGTTCTCGGCTCCGGGCACGGCGTCAGTGCGCTTCGAGCTCGACGTGACGGGCGGGACCGACGATGTCTTTCAGGTCACCCTCGACGACATCTCGCTGGAGATCCCACCGCCGCCGCCCGTCGGGCAACTCATCGGTGACCCGAGCTTCGAGGGGACGTCCGGGTCGTTTGGCACCAACCCGTCGTGGGACGGCGTGCTCACCGTCAACAACGCCACGCCCTTCTGCAACCCGCAGTGCCTCACCGGCAACCCCCAGCTCGCCCGCACGGGCGACTTCTTCGTCATCTTCGGCTTCGGCAACGTCGGCACCGACTTCATCGAGCAGACCGTGACTGTGCCCGAGGCGGGCGACTACAACCTGCAATTTTACCTGCGTGGCGGCCTCGCTGACAATAACAACAACGGCATGGCCGAGGTCGACGGAGCGTTCAGCGTCACCATTGACGGCACGCCCGTTTACACGCTGTCCCCGGAGGAGGCGCTGCCCTTCAGCCAGGCCTACACGCGCATCGACGTACCGATATCGTTCGAGGCTGCAGGCGCAGCGACCGTGCGGTTCGAGCTAGATGTGCTCAGTGCGAGCGCACCTGGGGACGATGTCTTCCAGGTCACCCTCGACGACATCACGTTGGGGCCGCCGCCTGTGACGGACCCGATCCTCAACGCAGGCATCGTCGCCACCGAAATCCTCGACGACGGCTACTATGGTGCCAACAGCGGCAATGGCCTCGGCATTCTCTTTGACGGCGAGAACGGCTTATTCGAGGGGCAGTTGCTCGCTGGTCTAGGCCCCGAGACGGTCTACGGTGAGCCTTACACCCCAGGCGAATGGGTCACCACGCGGGCCATCGCCAACATCGACGCGCCAGAGGGTTTCGACGAGGCCGTCGAGACGGTCTTCGAGTCGTCTGACGGCGCACTACAGGTCACGTTGCGCGCCTTCACAGCCGCCAACGCGCCGGTCTTCCTGGAATACGAAGTGCTCAACCAGAGCGGCGCGGACGTTAGCGAGGTCTACGTCGGTCCGTTCGCCGACTGGGACGTGGGGACCTTTAGCTCCAACCTCGCCGGCTTCGACGCGGGCACGAACCTGCTCTACGTCTTGGACAACAGCGACCCCGAGAGCAGCTATTTCGGGATTGCGGCACTCTTCTCTAACGCTGCTCCTGTCTCGGGCACGAGCGGCAGCCTCGACCTGACCATGGGCACGGACGACGGCGAGCTCTACGCGGCGCTGACCAGTCTCAGCGCGTTTAGCATGGTGCCCGGCGACCGCCGTACAGTCCTCGGTACGGGCCCGTGGGCGATTAACGACAGCGACACGGTGCTTGCACGCTTCGCCCTCGTTGCCGGCGAAAGCCTGGCGGCCATCACGGACGCAGCAGAATCCGCCCAGGCTGCCTTCCCGGCACCGACCGGCTTTGACACCGGCCTCGTCCAGACCGAGATCCTTCCCGGCGGCTTCTGGGGGGCCAACCGTGGCGATGGCACCGGCTTTGTGTTCGACGGCACGAATGGGCTGTTCGAAGGCCAGTTCATTGCGAGCGTCACCGCGAATGAAACCTTCGGCATTCCCTACGCCGGCGATAACAATGGGTGGGTCGCCACAAGTGAGCCGACCCAGGCAACCCCGCCAGACGGGTTCGAGAGCGCCTTCACGGTCACGTTCGCCAGCGACGACGGCGCGCTTAGCGTCACCCAGCTCGCCTATGCCAACACCGGAGACCCCTACGTTTTCTTCGACTACACCCTCACAAACACCTCCGGCGGCCCGCTTGACGAGGTCTACGCAGGCCTGTTCGCCGACTGGGACATCGACGACGCCGGGGACGATATCGGCAACTACATTGACGAGTCTCAGGTGCTCTTCGCATCCGACCTGGATGCTCCGCTTCCCTTCTTCGGCGTGGCGGCGGGCCTGTCGAACGAACAGCCGCTCTCTGGTATCGCCTTTGACGTCACCGGAGGCGGTCAGGAGGACGAAGTCTTTGGCTCGCTCACTACGTTCGACGAGCTTCCCTTCGGAGGGGCGGATCGGCGCATGATGATCTCATCCGGGGCCTATTCGCTTGCCGACGGCGCAAGCGCGACGGTCACCTTTTTCGTGGTGGCCGGCGAAGACCGTGAGGCGATTGCGGCGAACGCAGCGGCGGCTCAGAGCATCCTCGTAGACGTGGAGGAGACGACGCTGGCCGGTACGTTTGCGCTTCACAGCGCTTTCCCGAACCCGTTTAGCGCGAGCACAACGCTGGGGTTCACCCTCCCGGAGGCCACCGATGTCCGCCTAGACGTCTATGACCTACTCGGCCGGCGCGTAGCCACGCTCGTTGACGGGCCACAGGCGGCGGGCTACACGGCGGTCACGTTCGATGCCGCTCATCTTTCAAGCGGGACCTACGTCTACCGCCTCGCGGCTGGCCGCACGCAGCTCGTAGAGCGCTTCACGCTGGTCCGCTAGCTGGAGCCTTCCAGTTATAGCCAGCTTTAGTGCTATGCCTACCAGGCCTCGCCGGACCACACCGGCGAGGCCTGTGGTGCGTTTGGCGGGCTCTCCCCGGCTGGCATCCCGCTTCGCCTCCCGCTTCTGTGTCCCACCTTTTCGTTAACCGTCGGGACGCTCCCAAATAGCAGCAGCATCGGACGGCGGTGTGGGGAGACGATACTCACCGATGCCGCGTCTCGGTTGGTCCCTACCGGTCGTACTCAGGCACCCTCTAGCGCGCCCAGATCGACAACGACGACGACTCGGTCGACTGTACAGACCGTCCATGTGTAGCCGAGGTGTCATCGCGTGCCTTGGCTACGTTTGTTTGCATCTCCTGCGCCCTACTCTTAGCCACCCTGAAAGAGACCCGTGTAACGGAACAAGGTTTGCACCTCAACATGTGCTCCTCCGTCTCATGCACGCGATGACTCCCTCGCATGGCTATCCCCTCTCGTGGCAGTGCCTTACAACAGCCCACATCAAGCCTCGTCGACTTGCTTCGCTTGATCGACAACCGAGGCGATCGAGACTTCGTCGAGTTTGCCATCCACTTTGAAGAGGAGCAAGCCTACGGGCAAGAGATGCTCGGCAAGATCCGCCGTCGACTGGATCCCGACGTCATTCCGGTTCATGCCCACGAGTATCGCTGCAACAGCTTTGTGAACGCACGCAACTCGTTCGTCAAGTTCTGCGAATCGGACCCTTCTTTAGCGACGGGGTCGATGATCTGTGCGCTCACCGAGCAGCGCGAATACTTCGTCCACTACACTCAATTTGTAGTCGCCCATCAGATCGTTGCCGCACAAGAAGCTATTGCGAACGCTCGGTTTTGGGTTAACAAAGACACCGCAAAGGCGGCTTTGCACAGCGCCGAAGGATTACTCAGTAAGACAATAAATGCAAGGGTTTCGGTTGACAATCAGCCCAGTCAACCTAGCTTCGGCGAGATTTCCGACGAGGTCCTGAACGTAGACGAATACGAGAAATTGCTCGACACGTTGGATGCGGCTTCCAAGCAAGCTCGCCGTGCCGTGAAAGTTCTTCCGAACCCAGAGCAACGATTCAATCGGTGGACGGTGCTTGCGTCCTTGCTGATCACGTTAGCAGGCTTGTTGCTTACGATCTTTCTGGCGCAGAGTTGAGATCGTGCGCCAACCGCACTCGTTCAAGTACACGTAGTGCTCTACCGTAGGCTTTTCGGGCCGCGGGTGCGTTTGCTGTGGTAAGCGGCTCCCCTGCAATCGAAGGCCACCCCATCAGGTGAAGGAAAAATCGGGGTTGTTTGTCTGTGCGCTTGATCATGGTCGATCGGCGAGATGTATGCTGACTCAGCGCTAGATGGGTCCACAACCATACCTACTCGTTCTTCGATGATTCCACTGACCCAATTGGAATACCCGCGTTACCTATCCACCCCCTCGAAACCGATCTTTTTGACTTACCTGTGAACCTACCCATCGATTTTTGCCGTTAGGAAGGATCAGATGTACTCGCGATGAGGTAGCGCCTTACACCTATCATGCAGGCTCCCAAGAACATCCCACCACGGCACCTTCCTCATGCTCCTCCTCTTCGACATCGACGGCACCCTTCTGAACGGCAACGGCATCGGGCGGCGGTGCGTGGAAGCGGCACTCAGCGAGGTTGTTGGGCGGCCTGTATCTGCGGAGGGCGTGCCGTTCTCGGGCAAGACTGACCCGCAGTGCCTCCGCGATGTCTACACCGCCAACGATATCGGTGCTACGGATGCGCTGATCGCGGACGGGCTGGAGCGCTACGTCGCCACCATGCACGCGACGGCGACGGTGGACACGATCACGGTGCTGCCGGGCGTCCCGGCGCTCGTCGAGCAGTTGCGCGTCGACGAGCGCGTGCAGCTCGCGCTGCTGACCGGGAACGTCGAGGCGATGGCCTACCTCAAAGTCGGCTTTCTTGGCTATGATCGCGCGACGTTCCCCTTCGGCGCGTTCGGCAGCGACAGCGAGGCGCGCAACGACCTTCCGGCCATCGCCGCCGAGCGCGGACAGGCCCACGCCAGCCGAGCGTATGCCCCCGACGAGGTCGTCATCATCGGCGACACGCCGCGCGACATCGCCTGCGCTCGGCACTTCGGCGCGCGCGCCATCGCCGTGTCTACGGGCCGCTTCGACGCCGACACCCTCGCTGAACACGAGCCGGACGCGCTGCTGCCCGATCTCCTTGATCCGGATGCATTCTGGGACGCCTTGCGATAGCAGACGGCGAGCCCACCCGGTAAGCGTCGCATCAGCGGTTGGTTAACCCAGGGTACCGTCGTATTCTTGCGGCACCACTACCCACCCCATCGATCCCCAAAAGCGATGGCGGATGCCCTCGACGTCACACAGCTGTTGCACGCCTACTCCGGCGGCAACCGTGATGCGTTCGACGACCTCTTCGCGCAGGTCTACGACGAACTCCGGCGCCTCGCGCGCTACCACCTCCGGCAGGAGCGGAGCAACCATACGCTCTCGACGACGGCGCTCGTCCACGAGGCATACATCAAGCTCGTCCGGCAGGAGAACGCGCAGTGGCAGAACCGCGCGCACTTCTACGCGGTCGCGTCGCAAGCCATGCGGCGGCTGCTGATCTCGCACGCCCGCAAGCGCAACGCCCAGAAGCGCGGCGGCGACGTGGCGCGCGTTACGCTCAACGAGCACCTCGTGGAAGGCGCGATGCAGGACGACCAATTGCTCGCCCTCGACGAGGCGCTCTCGCGGTTGGAACAGCTGAGCCCCCGACAGAGCCGTGTGGTGGAATGCCGCTTCTTCGGCGGGCTCTCGGTTGAGGAGACCGCGGCGGCGCTCAGCATTTCCGAGGCGACAGTCAAACGCGACTGGCGGGTAGCGAAGGCGTGGCTCTTCCGCGAGCTACGGGAGTCGGACGGCTGACTCGTCACACAGGCATAGCACGGGTGCCGTGGCGCGCGCTCCGCGATCTCCGTAGCTTGCGGAAATCAACCTACTGCATCCGTGACGCTGACCAAAGACGACCTCCGCGCCTGGCCTAAGGCCGAACTCCACTGCCACCTCGACGGCTCGCTCCGCCTCTCCACGATGCTGGAATTGGCTGAGGAGTTTGGCAAGATGGACCTTCTCCCCGCTTCCACCGAAGCCGACCTGGAACGCGAACTCCTGAAGGTGGATGCCTCGGCGACGCTGGAAGAGTACCTCGCCTGGTTCGGCTACTCGATCCCGCTCATGCAGACGCGCGACGCGCTCCGGCGCATCGCCTACGAGTTGGCTGAGGACGCCGCGGCCGAGAACGTGCGCTACCTCGAAGTGCGCTACGGCCCGATCCTGCATACGGAGGAAGGCCTCACGCTCGATGCCGTCAACGACGCCGTCCTCACGGGGCTGAGCGATGCCGAGGCCGACTTCGGCATCAAGACCGGCGTGATCGTATGCGGCCTGCGCGACCGCTTCGAGAGCGCCTCTCTCCAGCAGGCCGAGCTTGCCGTGCGCTACAAAGGCCGCGGCGTACTCGGCTTCGACCTCGCTGGCGGCGAGCGCGGCAACCCGGCCGACATGCACGGCGCGGCGTTCCACCTCGCCCGCAAACAGCTCCTGAACATCACCGTGCACGCAGGCGAGTCGTTCGGCCCTGTCTCGATCCGACAGGCACTCTTCAAATGCGGCGCGCACCGAATCGGGCATGGCGTCACGTTGCGCGAGGACCCGGACCTGATGCGCTTCTTCGTGGACCGGCAGATCCCGCTCGAAGTCTGCCCGACGTCGAACGTGCAAACGAAAGTGGTCCCGAGCTACGAGGAGCACCCCGTCTCGGAGTACGTTCGGGCAGGCGTCCCGGTCACGGCGAACACCGACAACCGCCTCTTCAGCCGCACGACCATGACGGACGAGTTGTGGCTCCTCCACACGCGCTGCGGCCTGACCGTCGAGGAGTTGCGCGAGGTCACGCTCAACGGCTTCCGCCACGCCTTCCTCCACTATGAGGAAAAGCAAGCGCTCGTCGAAGAGGCCGAAGCCGAGCTCTTGGGCCTGGCGATTGGGGATTTCTGATGCGAGATTTTTGATTGTAATTGGACATCTCAAATCGAAAATCGTCAATCCAACATGACCATCTCCGTTGAGCCGGTCCCCGCCATCGCAGGGTCGGTCACGCTGCCTGCCGACAAGTCGATATCGCACCGGGCGGCGCTGTTCGCGGCGATGGCCGAGGGCGAAAGCGAGATCGTTGGGTTCTCCGATGCTGCCGACCCGCACAGCACGCTCGACTGCCTGCGCGCGCTGGGCGTCGAGATCACGGAGGTGGACGGTAGCCTGAGGGTCAACAGCCGAGGCCTGCGCGGCTGGCGCGCGGCGGCGGGTCCGCTCGACTGCAGCAACTCGGGCACGACCATGCGGCTCATTGCGGGGTTGCTCGCCGGGCAGCGCTTCGGGAGCACCCTCATCGGCGATGCCTCCCTCTCCGTGCGACCCATGGCGCGCATCGCCACTCCGCTCCGGGAGATGGGCGCGGAGATCATCATGACCGACGGTCATGCGCCGCTGACCATCCGCCCCCGGCGGCTCATCGGTACGACCTACGCACTGCCCATGGCCTCGGCGCAGGTAAAATCGTGCGTGCTTCTTGCTGGCCACCTCGCCGATGGCACGACGACCGTGATCGAGCCTGTGCCCACGCGGGACCACACGGAGCGCCTACTGGGGCTCGACACGATGGACATCGGCGGCGTGCGGCATGTCTCCGTCGAAGGCGGCCAGACGGTGCAGCCCGGTCTTTGGGTCGTCCCGCGCGACGTCTCGGCGTCGGCGTTCTTCCTCGTCGCGGCATCGATCCTGGAGAACGCGACGCTGGAGATGGCGAGCGTAGGCCTCAATCCGACCCGATCGGCGGTCATCGACGTACTCCGTGCGATGGGTGCAGACATCCGCATTACGAACGAGCGGGAGCACAACCGCGAGCCACTCGCCGACCTCCGTGTCTACGCGCCATCCAGCGGTCTCGTCGGGATCGAGCTCGGCGGCGCGATCATCGCCAACCTTATCGACGAAATCCCGATCCTCGCCGTAGCCGCTGCGCTCGCCGACGGCCCCACCACCATCAGCGACGCGGGCGAGTTGCGCGTCAAGGAGACTGATCGCATCATGGCGACCGCCGCGATGTTGCGCGCCTTCGGGGTCGAGGTCATCGAACGCGAGGACGGCCTGACGATCCACGGACGCGGACGCACGCTCCTGCGAGGCGGGCGGACCATCGAGAGCTTCCACGACCACCGCATCGCGATGGCCGCGGGTGTCGCTGCACTTGCTGCCGACGCGCCGACGACGATCCGGGACGCTGACACCGCCCGCATCTCGTTCCCCACGTTCTGGGACGAACTCGACGCCATGGCCGGTGGCCAGATCGTGAGCAACGCGCTCAGCTAGGAGTCGTTCAGTGTCGTCTCCTCGGCGGGGTCCCAGAGGTGCGCGGCGAGGTCAACCTGATCGTCGTCCACGAAGGCGACGTCCTCTGCGAGCAGCCGTTCGGCCATAAAGTCGGGCGTGGGGAAGTGCCGCCGCCCGACGAGGACGCCGTTGCGGTTCACGACGCGGTGGCACGGCACTGCGAGCGGGTCGTCGGAGCAGGCGACCGCCTTGAGCGCCCAGCCGACGGCCATGCCGGACTGCCCCGTGCCGATGTGCCGTGCGATGTGCCCGTAGGTCGTCACGCGCCCACGTGGAATCTGGGCCACGACAGCCCAGACCCTGCGGAAAAAGTCAGAAGGGGCGCGTTCAGCCACGACGCTAGTTGTCGCCCAAGATGAGCGGGAGGCCACTATCCCCACCACCAACGACCACAACTTTCGCATTGGGTGACTCGGCGAGTTGGCGGGTGGCCTGGATGCCCTCGAACTGGAGGAAGCGATCCGAGAGCGACTCCGTGATGATGCGCTGGTAATCGGCCTGGCCTTGTGCCTCAACGCGCTTCCGGTTGGCCTCCTGCTCGGCGACCTGGATCGAGAGCCGGGTCTGCTCCACGCGCTGCTCCTCTTCGAGCTTGTTCTCGATGGCCGAGCGGATCTGCTGGGGTAATTCCACGTCACGGATCAGTACCGCGTCGATGTCGATGAACACCGAGTCAGCGGTTTCGGAGAGGCGGCTCGTGATCTGCTGCTGGAGTTCGTCGCGGCGCGTCGAGTAGAGTTCCTCCGGCGTAAAGCGACCGACGGCTGCGCGCGACTCCGAGCGGATCTCCGGCTGGATGAGGTCCTCGTAGTAATCGCGCCCGAAGGTGACGTGGAGTTGCGGGAGATTCGCGAGGTCTGGGCGGTAGCGAACGGACACGTCCATGGCGATTTCGAGGCCGTTGGAGGAGAGCACCTCCACCTTCTCGTCACGGTTTTTAAGCGTCACGTCGTAGATCGTCATGCTCTCCCACGGCCAGAAGATGTGAAAGCCCTCACCGAAGCTGCGTTCGAGATTGGTACCGGAGAGCAGGCTCACCTTGACGCCCTGCTCGCCCGAGCCCACGGAGGCGGTCATGCAGCCCGCTGCGATGACGAGAAGGATGAAGACGAAGAGCGCTACGACGCCGTAGCGGCCGGCGGTGCGCGTGAGGTTGGGATACGGGTTGGCCATGACGGAAGCAGTCGGGTGGAAAGGCAAGACCTGAGAGGACGCGCAAGCTACGATGCCGCGCTGATCCTGTCGAATCTGTGTTCGGGATTCGGTACCCGCGAGTCGCCGCGCGGCTCCGCATCCTACCCGGAAAGACAGGCGCAACGTTCTCACGACGATCTCACGGCCCGACCCGGCCACGCAGCGGCCTCTGCACGTAGACTTGTCGCCGACCCACCGCTCTCCGTGCTCTCTATGCCCGCCCCCAAAGCCGCCCTTCGCACTGCCCTCGTAGATCGCTTCGGTCCGGACCGCGTTCAGCAGAACGTCCGGCTCGCACCGCTTACCACGTTCAAGATCGGCGGTCCGGCCGACCTCTTCCTCGAAGCACGCACCGCCGACGAACTCGCCGACGCGATCACGTTGGCCCGCACATCGGCGGTCCAGTATTTCCTCCTCGGACTCGGCGCCAACATTCTCGTGGGCGACCTCGGCTTTCGTGGCCTTGTCATCCGCAACGCGGCCACGCACGTCACCCTGGACGAAGCGCAGCACCGTCTCACAGCAGAAAGCGGCGCCATCGTCTACCCGAATCTCATCAAGACGGCCGTGGGCGCTGGGCTGTCGGGCCTGGAACACTATGTGGGCATCCCATCGACGGTGGGCGGCGCGCTGTGGCAAAATCTGCACTTCCTCTCCCCCGACCGCTCGCGGACGATGTTCATCGAGGAGGTGCTGCTCGAAGCCGACCTGCTCACGGAGGAGGGCGAGCGCAAGACCGTCGGTGTGGACTACTTCGAGTACGGCTACGACGACTCGATCCTCCACCACCGCGACGACCTCGTGCTCTCCGCTACGTTTCAACTCGCGCCACACGACGAGGCCACAATGCGCGAGATCATGGCGGCCAACCTCGACTGGAGGCAGAAGCGGCACCCACCGCTCGATACCGAGCCGAGCGCGGGCAGCATTTTCCAGAAAATTGAGGGCGTTGGCGCGGGGCGGCTCATCGACTGGTGCGGGCTCAAGGGCTGCCGGATCGGGGGCGCGATGGTGACGCACCGGCACGCGAACATCTTCATCAACCAAGGCATCACCGAGGGCCGCACCATCGATCGCGGAGGCGCCACCGCCCGCGACGTGCGGCACCTCATCACGCATGTGCAGACGGTCGTCGAGCGCGAGCAGGGCTACCGCATTCAGCCCGAGATCAAATTCGTCGGCGACTTCGGCGACCTCCCCGGCATGTACCCGAAGAACTGGGCCGACTCCGACGGCTTTACGGGAGGCCTCCCCCCTGGCGGTCACACCGACGCCCACACCGAGGGCGTCGGGCGATAGCGACAACGCATCAGGGCGTCATCGAATCAGGGCGTTAACGCATCAGCGCATCGGCCACCGCGAGGATCTGGTCGCGGGCTTCGAGGCCGTCGTGCCAGGCTTGCGGGAACGCGTCGGCGCCGTTGAGCGCGCCGAGTAGCGCCCCGCACAGCGCGCCCACCGAGTTTGCGTCGCCGCCGACGTTGATCGCGGACAGGAGCGTGGTCTCGGGCAGGTGTGGGTTGCGCGCAAACATGGCGAGGGCGAACGGCCACGACTCGCTGGCGTGCACCCCCGTCCCACCGCACGCGTCCTGGAGATCGAGCGGGAAGTCGTCGAGATTATCCCGAAGCGCGGCGAGTCGGTCTGAGACCGAGGTGTCGGTGTCGCCGGAGCTTCGCTCGACAGCGAGCGTCTCGGCATGAACGGCCTCCCAGAACGCATCCACGTTGAAGGAGTCTGCCTCTGCCAGCAGCGCTGCTCGGACGGCGAAGGCGTGCCCGTAGGCGGCAGCCACGGATGCGGGATGACTGTGCGTCGCGCTCATCAATGGGACGAGATCGGATTTTTTGTCCTCGTCCACGGATTCTGCTTTCGACAGCCATGCACCGAGCGGAGCCATCGTGACTGCTGCCCCATTCGACGGGGCCGCGAACGTCGTTGCCTGCTGCAACGCCTCCAGCAGACCCGGCTCCCAGCGCCGCGCGTGGGGGAGCAGTTCGTTCAGTGCTCCTCGAAGACGCTCTCGATGCCCTCCTCGCGTGGCGGAGTCTGCCAATACGCGGGCGAGGGCAAGCATGCGCTGCGTATCGCCCGTCCACTGTCCGGCGTCGAGTTCACCGCGCTTCTCGTCGGCGCGGTATTCTTTGATGCCCTTGTAGTAGAGCCGCACGTTTTGGTGACTCAGGTGCTCGATGGGCATGCCGAGCGCATCGCCGATGGCGGTGCCGAGCAGCGCGCCGCGCACGCGGTCGGGGGAGAGCGAGGTCGAGGGCATGGGGCTAGGTTTTGGTGAACGCCGATCCTGTCGGGCCGCTCAACGTTTTGACCCGGCTCGAAGTCCCCTGCCCGGACTGCTCTTCATTCTTTACTCCTCTCCTTTCTCGAAACCGATGCCCGTCCTCACGCTCCACGACGTTTCGCTGAGCCTAGGCGGTCCGCGCCTCCTCGACAGCACGGGGCTGGTCCTCGACGACGGCGAGCGCGTGTGCCTTGTCGGGCGCAACGGGACGGGCAAATCGACGCTGCTGCGGATCATCGCTGGGCAGGTCGCGCCGGACGAGGGCGAGGTGCGGCTGCGCTCCGGCGCGCGGGTCGCCTACCTGACGCAGGCCGCACCTGAAGCGCCTGGACTGACGGTGTTCGACGTAATTGCCGAGGGCCTGCCCGAGGGCTTCGACCGGCACGCGAACGCGCACCGCGTGGAGGCGCTGTGCTCGCAGATGGACCTCGACCCGCAGGCGCGCTACGACGATGGCTCGGGCGGCATGCGGCGCCGCACCCGCCTCGCTCGCGCCCTCGTCGCCGAGCCCGACCTCCTCCTCCTCGACGAGCCGACGAACCACCTCGATCTCGACGCGATCACGTGGCTGGAGGGCTTCCTGAAGCGCTGGAGCGGCACGCTGCTCTTCGTCACGCACGACCGCGCCTTTCTTCGAGCACTCGCCACGCGCATCGTCGAGCTGGACCGAGGTGTGCTCAAGAGCTATCCGGGCAACTACGACACGTTCCTCCAGCGTCGCGACGAGCTGCTTGAGATCGAGGCGCGCGAGCAGGCGCAGTTCGACAAAAAGCTCGCCGAGGAAGAGGCGTGGATCCGGCGCGGTATCAAGGCACGTCGGACGCGCAACGAGGGCCGCGTGCGCGCGCTCAAGGCCATGCGTGACGAGCGCGCCGCCCGCCGCGAGACCGTCGGCGAGGTGCAGGCCGAAATCAGCACCGCGAGCCGCTCCGGCAAGCGCGTCATCGTGGCGAATGACATCGCCTACGCCTGGCCCGCTGCCGAAGGCGAAGCGCTGCCCGTCGTCCGCGTTTTCTCGACGACGATCCAGCGCGGCGACAAGGTCGGGCTTATCGGCCCCAACGGCGCAGGCAAGACCACGCTCCTGCGGCTGCTCCTCGGTACACTCAATCCCGATGCTGGCACCGTCGAACACGGTACCAATCTCGAAGTGGCCTACTTCGACCAGCACCGCGATGTGCTAGACGACACGATGACGGTCGAGCAAGCCGTCACCGACGGTATGACCGACACGGTGCAGGTCAACGGGCAGCCCGTCCACGTGATGAGCTACCTCAAGCGATTTCTGTTCGAACCGAAGCGCGCCCGCGAGGCCGTTGGTGTGCTGTCGGGTGGCGAGCGAGCCCGGCTGCTCCTCGCCCGCCTCTTCGCGCGGCCCTCGAATGTCCTCGTCCTCGACGAGCCCACGAACGACCTCGACTTGGAGACGCTCGACCTCCTCGAAGACCTCCTCGGAGAGTATCCCGGCACCGTCCTCCTTGTCAGCCACGACCGCGCGTTCCTCGACAACGTCGTCTCCTCCACGTTTGCCTTCGAGGGCGACGGCATCGTGAACGAGTACGTAGGCGGCTACGCGGATTGGTTGCGACAGAAGCAGCGACAGCAGCAGCGCAAGGCTGAAGCCTCCAAGCCAAAACAGCCCACTTCGACCTCGAACGGCAAGCCGCGTGGCGGCAAGACGAAGCTGTCATACAAAGAGCAGCGCGAACTCGACGCGCTTCCGAGCCAGATCGAGACGCTCGAAGTGGAGCAGGGCGAGATCCACGCGGCGATGGCTCTGCCTGACTTCTACACGCAGGGACCGGACGTCTACGAGACGACACAGAAACGGCTCACCGAGCTCTCAGGCGAGCTAGAGGCCGCCTACGAGCGTTGGGACGAGCTCGAAACGTTGCAGACCGAACTGGAAGCCGCTCGGGCTTGAGCCTCGTGCTGGTTCGCGACAGACTCACGGGATGTACCCTCACTGTCCTGCGTCGTCTTCGCACTACGCCGCTCCTCGGACTGCCCCCTTAGACACGAGAGGGACAGCTTGCGCACCGTTGCAGGTGTGCAAGTGGGGGGAGCAATCCTGGCATAGGGACGGCCCTGAACAGAGAAAGGGGAACGGCCCGAAGACCGCTCCCCTTTCTGTATGGAGCCTGGTTCAGCCGCGCCTTACTCCGGCAGCGTGCCCTCCGTGAGCTCTTCCACGAGGCGCGTCGCCTGGTAGATGTCGCGGATCGATTCGAGCATGCCGCGCGAGTCGACGGAGACAGTGCGGTTGAAGGTGTCGTCGAAGATGTAGTTGCCCGGCAGGCTGTTGATGTTGCCGTCGAAGGCAACGCCGACGATCTCGAGGTCGCGGTTGAGCACCGGCGAACCCGAGTTGCCACCGATGATATCGTTTGTCGAGACGAAGTTCATCGGGGTGGTGTAGTCGAAGCCTGCGCCGGGGTTGAGCCAGTTGTCGGGGAGGTCCCAGTCGCAGTTGGCCGCGCCGTCGATGCTCGTGAAGAGGTCGTCTTTGGCTGTGCCGTCAGCGTCGCAGTACGAGTGGTAGTGGTCGTAGAGCCCAAACATGGTGGTGAAGGCCGGGGCGACGGTGCCGTTGTATTCGTAGCCCTTCACGACGCCGTCCGAGATGCGGAGCGAGAACGTCGCGTCCGGCGGGATCGACTCGCCGTAGACCTCAAAGCGGGCGCGGGCGAGGCGGCTCGACAGCTCTTCGAGCTCGGCGCCCGACTGGCCTTGGGCCTGCTGCATCATGCCGAAGCGCGGCGCAAGAGCCTGCGCGATGGCAAAGGCCGGGTCGTCCGATTGCAGGATGTCGTCCGATGCCAGGAAGGCTGCGGTGGCTGCGGAGTCGGCGAAGACCGTGTTGGCGACGAGCATCCGGGCGCGCTCTGCCGGATCCATACCCCCGAGGGCCGCCTGCGTGAGCGGATCGTCCTCGCCCAGGTAGAACTGGAAGTCGCGGAGGCGTGCTTCTACCATCAGCGCGTCGAGCTCGCTGGGGATGTCCTCGGACAGGATGTTGCCTTTCAGCCCGGCCAGGTTTTCCTCCGGCACGCCGCTCGACTTCTGTGCGGCGTAGAAGTAGCTCAGCAGTGCCCGGCGCATCGTCTGCGAGGCATAGGCGGGGCTCGTGATCGCTAGGAGCGCGCCAAAGAGCGGAGCGTCGGACCGGGCAGCATCGCGGTTGGCTGCGATGGCGTCGAAAAGGCCACCATATTCCTCCGCCATCGCCGGGTCGGCCATGATGGCGGCGCGGAAGTCGTCCTGCGCAGCCTGACGGCGAGCTATGATGTAGGAGTCCTGGAGACCCTCTACGCGCCCCGTGTAGGCCTTGCGGCCATTGGCAGCCCCGAGGAAGCTGTCACGTACCTCTGGCGTCTGCGGGTGGTCTGGGTTGGCGTCGATAAACTGCTTGAGCGCCACCTCGCGGGTCGCGAGCAGACGGAGGATGTAGGCTTCCGTGAAGTCGCGGCGGAAGAGCAGCTCGGAGACGGTCTGGAGGCGCGTCGTGGAGCCGGGGTTGCCGATCACAAAGACGAGGTCGCCCTCGGCCGCACCGTTGTCCGACCACGGGAAGTAGACGTCCGAACTGACCGGCTCGCCGTTGTCGTCGTAGACGCGGAAGAGCGTAAAGTCGAGGCTGTAGCGTGGGTAGGTGAAGTTGTCCGGGTCACCGCCGAATTTGCCAAGGCGGTCTTCCGGCGCGAAGACAAGACGGACATCGTCGTACTTCTGGAAGATGTACGCCTTGAACTGGCCCCCGGCGTAGAGCGTAATCACTTCTACGCTCACGCCAGCCTCTTCCCCACCCCGCTCTTCAGCAAGCCGCGTCTGAATGGCTTCGATGGCTTCGTCGCGGGCGGCGCTGCGCGCCTGGTCGCCTTCTACGGCGTCAGCGGCGGCCTCGACTTCCGCGGTCACATCAATGATTTCGGTGAGTTGCTCGGCGGGGTAGTCCACGGGGCGCTCGTCGGCCAGCGTCTCGGCATAGAAGCCATCGCGGGGCAGGTCTTCGCCCTCACGGGTCGCCTCGGTCAGGCTGGAGCGCCCACAGTGGTGGTTGGTAAGGAGTAACCCGTGCGGCGACACGAACGAGGCCGAGCAGTTGGGGAGGCGGATAGCGCCGAGGCGGGCCCGCTCAAACCAGTCAGCGTCCGGCGTGAAGTTGTAGCGCTCGCGGAAGTAGTCGAGCGGTGGGTTGTCGAGCGTAAACATGCGCCCGTTGTCGAAGCGACCGGCCTGGACGGTGTCGGGGTCGAACGAGAGCGGTGCGGCGCTAGCCATCGCTTCCATGTCCTCTTCCATCGTCTCCATGGCGTCTTCGGCGTCGTCCATCATCTCTTCGGCCGTGTCTTCGGCCTCCTCGACCGCCTCAGCCATGGCTGGCGCGGGGTCGGGCGCGGTCGTGGGGGTGACAGTGCCACAGCCCCACACAAGGGCGGCGGCTAGGAAGAGCAACAACGATCGGTTCATCGGAAGAGTGGATCCAGTGAGAATGGCAGGAATGCAAGGGGGCGTTGAAGATACGCGCCCGTCCTTTTCGGCTTGCGAAGCATGTGGGAAGGCGACGCCCGACCGGTTCCGGCGCCAACGCGGTGGCGTACCTTTAAACCTCCTGCCCCTATGCTGGAATTGGTAGACAGGCCAGACTTAGGATCTGGTGTCCGAAAGGGCGTGTAGGTTCGACTCCTACTGGGGGCACGCTCAGCCGCGTGGTGGCTCGCACAGTCGTGCAGGGTCGCGCAGTCGGCGCGCGACACCGCTGAAGAACACCCCGACGTGTCGTCCGTCCACGAGCCGGTGGTCGAAGGTGGCGGAGAGCGGTGCGCAGATGCGACCGATGGTGGTTTCTCCCGTGGCGACGGGCATGGGGCGTGGCTCCATCAGCCACACGACGGTGGTACCGCGGGCGGCTGGGACGAGCGGCCCATCCACTGAGCGCGTCCAGAAGGGGGCCTCGCGGTGCTTGAAGCGTCCAACCTCAGAAAGCACGACCGTCCCGAACGATTCCGGCGCCATATCGAAGGCAGGCAGCGCTAGACCGAGGCCCGACGTCATGCCACGTAGCGCTTTGAAAACGGGCCGACGGACAGCCCATGGGATGCGTGCTAGCGTGTAGGTTTTCTTCGTTGCCCGTCGTCCCTGTGGCGTACGCAGGTGGCGCAGTCCGGCGTGCGCAGCCTCGGCTAGGGCGTACGCCGTCTGGGTATGTGCAGCGGCGAGCCTGATCTCTGTCAACGCATCACGACCTGGCACCTTCGCCGTCAAGAGCACGTCGAGGGAGCGCTTGGCGCGGACTCGTCCGCGGTGGAGGTAGGTGTTCATGGCCGGCACGTCCTCGTCGATCGTGCGCGCGATGGCGGCAGCCACGAGGTGCACCAGGCCGAGCCGTACGCCAGGTCGGCGTCCCGCTTCGAGAAATGCGACCGCCTCGGAGACATCCACGTCGACGGTCACGGAGAGTCGGGCATCGGTCGGCGCAGCGAACACCGCGGCAGCCATGCGTCGCCACGGACTGTCGTGGCGGTACGGGTCGGCAGGGTCCGGCGGCGTCGGCATGAGCGGAAGCTACAACGTCGTTCCACAAAAAAACCTGCCCGTGAGAACGAGCAGGCTTGTGCGAACATCGGTTCGCGGCGGAGGGGGAGGGATTCGAACCCCCGGTACGCAAAGCGCACAACGGTTTTCGAGACCGCCCCGTTCGACCACTCCGGCACCCCTCCGGGGAGAACATACGCACTCGCGAGCCATGCTGCGCGGGCGGTATGCGTCATGTATCGACAGACGAGAAAACTACGGGCAGGTCCTGCTTCCGGCCGCGGCGTCTCGTCGAAGATTGCCCGAAACGATTGCCAGTGCTCAGTCCCCTTGACGGGTTGCTGCCTCCAGGCCTTCTATGGTCCAGGCATCCGCTACTCGGTGTTCACCGATGGCCTCGCGACGTAGCGCCACGAGGTGCCCTCCAGCGCCGAGTGCTTGTCCGAAATCGTGGGCCAGGCTGCGGATGTAGGTTCCCTTCGAGCACGCTACCTCTATGTCGACATCGAACGTGCCTGGCTTCTCCTGGCGTGCCTCGCCGACCTGAAAGCGGGTCACGGTAACGCGGCGCGGTTTGATCTCGACATTTTCGCCGCGGCGGGCCTTCTTGTAGAGCCGCTCGCCGCCCTGCTTGATCGCCGAGTAGATGGGCGGCACCTGGTCGATCTCGCCGAGGAAGTGCTGTCGCGCCTCTTCCATCTCCGCAGCCGAGGGCGCGCCGTGCATCGACACGACGTCTAGGATCTCCGCTTCGGCGTCGTACGACGCCGTTGTCTCGCCGAGGCGAATGGTGCCGGTGTACTCCTTTGGCAGACCCATGAAGCGGTCCTGCTCGCGCGTCGCAGCACGCCCAACCAAGCAGATGAGCAGGCCCGTCGCCATCGGGTCGAGCGTGCCTGCGTGGCCGATCTTTTTTATGCCGAGGAAACGCCGCAGCCGTCGGATGACGCCAAACGAGGACAGCCCCTTTGGCTTATCGACAAGGACGGCATATCCGGGATCGGTTGGGATCGGCTGCCCGGCGGTGAGAATGTGGAGATCTGACATGGCCTACGGGTTGACCGCAAGCTACGTCTTCACGCGTGCCCCCGCGTCTCCCCCCTCGCGCTAGGCGACTGCTGGCACGCGGACTAGCTCTCCCCGCGTAGCCGGTTCCGCACGACGAGTGCGAACGGGAAGGAGGCGTTCGGCTTCCGCGACCTTGCTTCCGTGGACAGCGATCACGTCGTGGCTCCAACCGTTGATGCCGCCGGAGCGCATGACCATGTTGGCAAGTGGACGCCGAGGGATGTTGAAGAAGACGTAGCCATGGCGCCGTAGCAACTGCACGGCCTCGTCGTTGCCGCCGTGGTGGCCTGCCCGGTTCAGTTCGAGCAATATGAAGTGCGGCCCGACATGGTCGAGAAAGCGCGCGGCTCCGCGGAGCACGGTCGGTTCATAGCCCTCCACGTCCATCTTGACGAGCCGAGCTTGGTCCACGCCGAGCTCTTCGAAGTAGTTGGTGGCATTGAGCACCGGGACACGCACGCGTTCGCCCTCAGTCCCCGCTTCCACGACGAGCGACGCCGCGCCGTAGTTGTGGCTGGGGATAAACAGGTCGAGGTGCGCCTCCTCATCGCCCAAAGCGAGGTTGTGGATGTGCAGATTGCCCAACCTGTTTGCCTGTACCGAGGCCTCCATCAGGGAAACAAGTTGGGGCTGCGGCTCAAAGGCATGCACGCGGCCGTGAGGACCGACAAGCCCTGCGGCGTAGTGCGAGACGAGCCCGACATTGGCGCCGATGTCCAGCACGGTGTCGCCGGGTCGGAGAAGGCGCTGCAGGACCCAGGTGATCTTGGGATCGAGATCGCCGAAGTAGTACACGGCGCGCCCGACGAACTCGGTAAGCGGGACGCGAAGCGTCATGCCGTTTCGGAGGCGCGCGTCCTGGATGCCATCGCCCTCCACAGCCCAGCGGCAGAGTCGTGAACGAGAGAGTTGACCGCACCCAGTCTGGAGCGGATAGAGGTGGCCGAGGGCAGCGAGACCGTGCCGGAGGAGGGGGCGAAACATGGAGGTGCGGTGAGTTTGGTGGTAGCCTCCCCTGCTCACAAATGCGACGCCAAGTAGAGAAATCTAGTCTCAGTATCGCCACTGATATTCGGCTCGTTGCCTATCACCCGGCGGCGTCGTTATGCCTAGGTTCCGCTTCGCCTTGTCATCCCAAAGTCTGACGTCCCCCTGTGGCATCTCCAACCGGCAGGAGCGAAGCCCATCCGGTGCACCTGCTGGGGCGTTCCTACCGGCCCAACGACGCCCCGACGCGAAGCAGCGTCGCTTCGTCAAACCAGCGGCCGAGCAGTTGGACACCGACCGGCAGTCCAGCAGCCTCGTGTTCTTCCGGCAACGGCGTCCGGGCCGGCACCACGAGGCCTGGGATGCCAGCGAGGTTGGCTGGGACCGTGTAGACATCGGAGAGGTACATCGCCAGCGGATCGTCGAGGTTGGCCCCGATGCGGAACGGTGCAGCGGGAGTTGCGGGCGTCAAAAGCACGTCGCACCGATCAAAGGCGGCCTCGAAGTCGCGACGGATCAGGGTACGGACGCGCTGCGCTTTCTCGTAGTACGCGTCGTAGTAGCCCGCCGAGAGCACGTAGGTGCCGAGCAGGATGCGGCGCTTCACCTCGGTGCCAAACCCTTCGGTGCGGCTTGCGGTGTACATGTCGTCTAGCGAGGAGCCCGCTGGCAGGGCCGCGCGGTGGCCGAAGCGCACGCCGTCAAAACGTGCGAGGTTGCTCGACGCCTCGGCCGTAGTGAGCACGTAGTACGTGGCAATCCCAGCGTCGGTCATCGGCAGCGATACGTCCACGAGGGTCGCGCCAAGGTCTTCGAGGCGTGCCGCTTGCGCTTCCACAGCAGTCCGAACCGCGGGGTCGAGGCCCTCGGCGAAGTACTCCCGTGGCAACCCAACGCGAACCCCTTCGACTCCACGGTCCAGCCGGGTCGCGAAGGGTGGCACGTCGTGCCGCGCACTCGTCATGTCGTGGGCATCGCCTCCAGCCATGACTTCCAACAACCGGGCAACGTCCTCAGTCGAGTGAGCGAGCGGTCCCACGCAATCGAACGACGACGCGAAGGCGACGAGCCCAAAGCGGCTGACGCGGCCGTAAGTCGGCTTGAGCCCCACGACGCCACAGAACGCAGCTGGCTGCCGAATCGAACCGCCGGTGTCACTGCCGAGTGCCGCATGGCAGAACCCTGCCGCCACCGCTGCGGCGCTGCCGCCCGACGACCCACCCGGCACCCTGTCGAGGGCGTGTGGGTTGCGGACTGCCCCGAAATAGCTCGTCTCGTTGGAGGAGCCCATGGCGAACTCGTCGCAGTTCGCCTTCCCAATCACGATGGCGCCCGCTTCCATGAGCCGCTGGACGGCCGTCGCAGTGTAGAGTGCGCGGAAGCCCTCCAGCATGCGGGATCCGCAGGTCAACGGCTGCCCTTCGATGCTGAGGTTGTCTTTGACGGCGATCACCATGCCAGCCAGCGGCATCGTAGTTCGGTCGAGGGTGCCGGCGGCCTGCAGCGCATCCAAGGCGCGTGCCTGTGCGAGGGCATCCTCCGCGCAGACTGAGAGCAGCGCATTGACTTGTCCATTGAGCGCGTCGATCCGAGCCAGGAACCCGTCCACGAGCCCCTTGTGGGTCACCGCACCAGAACGCAGGCGGTCGAGGTCAGCGGCGAACGAGGCAGGCATGACGGAGCGTCAAAGGTGGGTAGCATAGGCAGAAGCATCCAAAATACCGCGCCCGCCCCGACGTCGAACCGGGGCGGGCGGGCCCTGCGTGTGCAAGCCGTCGATCAGCGCACAAGCGTCACACGTCGGGTCTCGACGAACTGCTCGCCGGCCACGCGGATCACGTAGAGGCCGCTCGCCCACCCACTGCCGTGAACCTCAATGCGGTGGGTGCCTGGAGGCTGCATACCATCCGTGAGCACGGCGACGCGTCGGCCCAACGCATCGAAGACCTCGGCCCGGACCGTCTGGGCATCGGCGAGCGTGAGCGTGAACTCCGCAGTGGGGCTGAAGGGATTCGGGTAGACCTCGCTCAAGGTGTAGCCGCGCGGCAACATGTCGTCGCTGTTCGCAACGCTGCCGTCGGCCACGCGCAGGACGAAGCGCGGCGCCTGACCGCGAGCGTCATCCTGCAGCCATGAGGGCGTCGCGCGCAACGAGGACGGCAACACAAGTTCTGCCTGGCGGTGCTCCTGGGTCGGCAACGCACGTGCGCCAACAGGCTTGCTCGTGAAGGCGTAGAGCGAATCGGAACGCAGATCCACGACAGTACCCGTCATTCGGTCTTCGAGTTCGAGGCGCCACGTGCCGGGGACGTTGTCGAGGAGCGGCCAGGACAGCGTGAATGCGCCTGAGATGTTGGTGGTGAAGTCGAGCTCAACCTCGAAGTCTGTGGCTTCCAATGGTCGAGAGTCCACGGCCCGTAGAATGGATTTGCCCGCCCGCTCGCCGACAAACGCTAGGGTGCCAAAGGCGCCACCGAGCGGGTTAAGCTTGGACCCATCGAACGGATCGGCGCCGACCTCTGCCCCAGGCATCCACTGCAGGACCGTTGCGACATCCAGGGTGCCCACGTTGTTCGCAGCGTCCCGGCCGCTCAGCTTGAAGCCAAGCCGCCGCCGTTCGAGCGAAGCGTACCGCCCGTAGAAGACGCCCCCCTCTGAATCGGTGTCGGCGACAGACACATCGACCGTGTTGGAGCCGTCCGTGTTCTCGACGAAGAAGCCTTGCCAGGTGGCCATCAGGTCAGCAGCGGTGCGCGAGAATACGCGGTAGGCCCCCGTCCCGCCACCGTCCTCGGTGAACGGGTCCCACACCTGGACGACATCGCTCAGGGTGCCACTCCCTCCGGACTGCGACACGCCCGAGAGCGCAAGCGAGTTTTGGTAGGGATTGCCAGCGAGGTAGAATTCCCCGGCCGGGATCGTGAACGTAACCGGCCCAGCGGGCTCGCTACCTACGGCCGACAGCGTGTACGGCATCGGGGTACTACTGCTCGCGCTCAACGACAGGTCGAGGTCGTAGTGGTACCAGATGAAGCCGCGTCCGGGGACGAACTCATAGTCCGTTCCGTCCGTCGGCGTGCCAACCCCACTGTCGTCGTTGGTGTCCGTGCCGGGCTCTACGAAATCGAGCGTCGCGTCCGGAGTCCCTGGCGCATAGAGCGTGTAGATGTTTGCTGCGTCGGTGTCGTCGTCGAAGTAGCCGTCGACGCCCTGGACGAGGTTCTGGGCGGCGAGGTCGGCCAGGGTGACGCCGGTGGAGGGCACCGAGAGCATGTACCAGCCAACGTCGAGGGTGTCGGCGGTGCCGCGCTGGCCGCCGAGCGTCATCGAAGCCGCCGTCGCCGCGGTGTTGCCGAACGCTCTTGGGGAAGCGAAGCTGCCGTCGGCCTGCTCGGTCGTGGCATCTACGAACACGCGCTGCGCGCCCTGGGGCGTCCCGCCGGAATTCGTCCGCGTGTCGGTGAGGAGCCCGTCGGCGGGCACCAGCGAGAGGGCCCGGAGTTCACGGCCGACCTCGGCCCCATTCGGGTTGCCGTCGCTGATCGTGACTTGCGCGATGACGGTACTCCCCGACTTGATGATGATCTGGTCGTCACCGTTGTCGAGGTTGGGATCATCAGTCAGGTTGCAGGTCGTGTCGCCGCCGTCGTCGCACACGTTGGCGTCGCACACCACACCACCGAGGATGATATCGCGGTTGCAGAGTAGCGCGAAGCTGTCGCTGCCCGTACCGGGCTGGAGGATGATTGAGGGGAATGTGAACGACTGTCCGTCATCGTCCTCGAAGGTGAGCCCGGTGAGGTCGAGCGCGGACGAGGTCGTGTTGTACAACTCGATGTATTCGCCCGCTTCGACACCGCTCGACGAGTCGGGGTCGGCCATAAACTCTGTGATGACGAGGTCGCCAGGGCTGAAGACGCCGCCATCGTTGTCCTGAATTGTGAGGGTGAACGTACTGGGTGTACTCACCGTGGCGCCCTCCCCGCCTGACGCGTTCTGAAGCGTAAAGACGAGGTCTTCGTTGCTCTCGACGGTCATGTCGTCTGTCACGGTCAGGGTCACCGTCTCATTGGCGCTGCTGCCCGCAGCAAACGTGACCGTTTGGGTGGTGTAGCTCCCCACATCGGCCGCGTCGCCCGAGGTGAGTGCCACCTCGACCGTCGTTGCTGTAGTCCCGGATGGATTGGCGATGCTGACTGTGAGGTCTGTGGTACCGACCCCCTCGCTGACCGAAGCGCTCGTGCCTACGAGTGCGACGGTCGTGGTGACCGTCGCCGAGAGTTCTACGCTGAGGTCGTCCAGCGCGAACTCGTCGCGCGAGCCGCTGCCGCTCACGTCTGCACTCGCGAACTCCAGATACAGGCAGTCGCCACTCGCTACCACCACGGGGAACGTGGTTGACCGCGCCGTCACGACCCAGGCGGGCATCGCGTCATCGGCCTCGGGCGAGACTACTTCGGTTCCGGGCACGGCCGTGTAGCTACCTGGCTCCGTGCCGCACGTCCCGACGGCATACCCCAGCGCGCCGAACGAGTTCGACCTACCCTGGTCGTTATAGACGTGCACCTCGTACTGGATGGTCGCCGAGGCCGAAGCCGAGCCCGCGTTGTTTTGCGCCTGGACGACGTAGGTCCCCGGCGTGAAGTCGTCGCCGGTGGGCTGCACACCCCAGGCGATGTCGCCGGAGGCTACCTCGGCAGCATAGATGCCGCCTGTGCCCACGCCGCCCGTGTTCGTGGTGCCGGTGAAGTCGCTACTGGTTTGCGTCCCACCGAAGGTGAGCGTTCCCCCGTTGAACCCCGTAGCGATGAAGTTGTCCGAGTCTAGTTGTCCTGCGGCTGGACTGGGCGCGAAGCCGCTGCCGTCGAACGTGTTGAAGTCTTCCGTGACGGGGGTTTCCAGGGCAGTGATGTCAAGCTGGGCGTGCGCAGACATGGAGAGTCCAACGCTGACGAGCACCAAGAGCAGAGTACGCATGGCAGTGCGAGGTAGAGCAAGCGATCGGTAGCCACTGCTGGGGGCACGCGGCGAGACGGGCCTAGTGGCTAGAGGAGCGGCGGAGACGGCGGGCGGCGTAGCCAGCTCCCGCCAAGGCAAGGAGTCCGAGGCCACCGTCGACAGGTACGACAGGAGGCGCGCCAGGCAATTCAGGTCCGAGCATATCGTCTTCCTCGAAGAAGGGATCGAACTCTGGGGCGACAGCCTCGGGGTCCGCCTCGTAGTACGGGGTCGGTTCGGACGGCCGCGCCCAGTCGGGTAGTGTTTGCGCGAGCGCAGACGGGACGCAGAGGAGCAGCAGCGCCAGGACAGCAACGGACACGCGCGTCGCCAACCAAGCCCGCCGCGTAGTGAAACGCAGCATGGCGGATGCAGAATGGTGGAGTGAGGTGGTAGCGCGGAAGACTAGCATCCAGCCACCCAGAACTCCAAAGCACGCATGTTATGGCTACGCTACGACGGAGAAGTTCGCGCAGTCTCCCCACGAGGCTGTCGTCTGCGACGTGAGCCCCGGCGTCATTGAGTGGGCCTCGCTTGTCTTTGCGCCCCTCCTTTCCGCTCGGTGGCTGACGTCCAGTTGGTTCCCAGGAGTGGCCCGCCTACTTTGCAGACGCCACTCTCTGCCCGTACAAACTCATGCCTCCGATGCTCCGCGTTGGCGTTTACCTCGCTGACCAGAACCCTCATCGTGACCGCTCGCTCGGCATCAGCACCGTTACTCAGTCCATTTTGGAAGGGCTGAGCGCAGAGCCGAACCTCAGGTTGCAGGCCTGGACATCACGCTCGGCGCTTCGTCCAACAGCCGATGTACCAACGCGTGCCTTCCCATTTCGGACAGACCAGGTTGGGCCGCGGCTGCTCACAGACCTCTTCCACCCTTGGCTAATCCCCGCCCGCCCAGATGTGTGGTTCTATCCGAAAGGCTACCTCTCCCTACTAGCTCGGCCAACGCGTCCTGCACTCCTCCTCATCCACGACGCCATCCTCGACTTTTATCAGCGAACGTACCCGGAAGACCGGCCTGCGGCAAGCTACACGTACTGGCTACGCGTACTTGAGCGCAGCCTGCGGCGTGCTGACCGGATCGCCACGGTGTCGGAAACATCGAAGCGGCAAATCGAGGACTTTGCCGAGCGCCGCGGCTTTCGCCTGCCCGCCATCGATGTCGTGTATGCGGCCTGCCACTACGAGCACGTCACGCCTGCCTATGCTTCGAAACAGGACTACGTGCTGCACCTGGCCTCGGACGCGAAACACAAGCGCACCCGACGTCTCTTGGATCTCTGGCGGCTGGGCCTCGCCGCTCAGCGCGACCTGCCACGCCTCGTGCTCATCGGCGCCTTGTCGGAGGAACTCGCCGCCTACGCCCGCGCCACCACGCACGTCGAGGTGCTCCCCCGACAACCCGAAGCATCGCTCGTTGCCTACTATCAAAATGCACGCGCAGTCCTCGTGCCCTCGGAGATCGAAGGCTTCGGGTTACCCGTCCTGGAGGCCTATGCGCTAGGCACCCCTGCGTGCTACACCTTGGGCACGTCGATGGAAGAAGTGCTGGCGCCCTACACCTCCGTAGGTGGGTTCGATCTCGACGTCCCCGACTCGTTTTGGACCGCCCTGGACGCAGCCCTGTCGATGAAGCCTGCCGACATCGAGGCCATTCGGCTACCCCTTCTGGAGCGCTACTCCAAGTCACGGCTCTGCACCCACATCACCGCCGCACTCAAACGGACGGCCGAGCATCCCGCGCGCGCGCGCCAGAGCACCCCGCGCCAGAACATCCATCGTCCCGTGGAGCCTGGCAGTACGATTCTGACGAGCACCGCGCAGGCCGTCACTTGACGCGTATCGCTACGCGCCCTTTTCGGGGACGATAGCAATTGATGACAGCCGGTCTTGCCGGAAGAGCGCGGCCGCGACATCGCGGACATCGTCCGCTGTCACCGCGTCCACGTGTGCGATCACGTCGTCGAGCGTGAAGTAGCGCTCGAAGGCAAGCTCGACCTTGCCCATGCGCATCATGCGGTTGGACATGCTCTCCAGCCCGAGCATCATCGAGCCCTTGAGTTGGGTCTTGGCGCGGTTGAGCATCCGATCACTCACGCGCCGCGTGGCCAGCTTGTCGAGTTCGCGCTCGACCAGGTGCCGAGCACGGTCTACCTTGCCCGCGTCCACACCGATGTAGACGCCGAAGTCGCCTGCGTCGGCAAGCATGTTGGCGAACGAGTAGACACTGTAGCAATAGCCGTACTTCTCTCGGATGTTCTGACTGAGGCGGCTCGACATGCCGCCGCCGAGGATCGTGTTGAGGATGGACACCGCTGTGCGGCGCTCGTCTTGCAGTCCCCACGCGCGCGTTCCGACCACGAGGTGCGCTTGCTGGATCGGTCTGGTTTCAACGACGCGACGCGGCGCATAGCCATTGACAGGCGCACGGTCAACCGGCACGAGCGCGCGGTCGAAGCCCGCCGTGAGCTTGCGAACGAGCGCAACGACGGCGCCGTGCTCGACGTTGCCCGCGACCGAGACCACGAGCCGGTTCGGCGTATACCGCGTCTCGACGAACGCCCGGAGATTGTCCCGGGTGAAGCTGCGCACGGTCTCCGGGGTGCCCAACACAGGCCAGCCAAGCGGGTGGTCGGGGTAGATCGTCGCCTCGTAGTGGTCGAAGATCAGGTCCTCAGGCGCATCGGCATACATCTTGATCTCTTCCAGCACCACGTCCTGCTCTTTCTCGATTTCCTTCTCCGGAAAGACTGGATCGAGGGCAAGGTCGAGGACGACATCGAGGGCGCGGCCGAGGTGCTCGTCGAGAGCGCGGGCGTAGTAGCAGGTGTACTCTTTCGACGTGAAGGCGTTGAGGTAGCCGCCGACGGCCTCCATGCGCTGCGCGATGTGATGGCCCCGGCGCCGCGTGGTCCCCTTGAAGACCATGTGCTCGATGAAGTGGGCCAGCCCGGCCTCCTCGGGCGCCTCGTCTCTGCTGCCCGCGCCAATCCAGACTCCCACGGAGATGGAGCGCACCGACGGAATCTGCTCCGTCACGACACGCAGGCCATTGGGCAGGATCGTGCGTTCGAATACAGGATAGCCGAGGTCGATGGAGGAGGTGAGTTGCATCAAGACGAAGTGCTCCAGGAGAGGTGCGTGGCAGGGTTCGGCAATTCCGCGGACCGAAGTGTATGCCACAAGTGGGCCCGATACAGAACGCCCCGGAGGCGGGTTCCACCTCCGGGGCGCTCAGGCTTTGCAGCGTGGCTCAGCGCCTAGTCGCGGCGACGGCCACCGCCACCACGACGATCGCCACGGCCACCGCCACGACGATCGCCACGGCCACCGCCACGGCTGTCGCGACGCTCACGACGCTCGCGCATCGCGGCCTTCTCCTCCTCGGTAGGCTCGGGGAGGAACGGCTTGTGGCTCACGCGGAGCTTGCCGCCGTCGCGGACCTCGATCAGCTCGACCTCGATGCGGTCGCCGATCTGGACGATGTCCTCCGGGCTGTTGACATAGCCGTGGGCCATCTCCGAAACGTGGAGGAGGGCCTCCTTGCCCGGCATCAGCTCCAGGATCGCGCCGAAGGGCAGCATGTTGATCACCTTCGCGTCGTAGCGGTCGCCCACTTCGGGGACCGACACGATGCCCTTGATGACCTCGATGGCCTTCTCGGCACCCGGGCCTTCCTCAGCCGCGATGGTGACGTAGCCCTTGCCGTTCTCTTCGGCGATGTCAATCTTGGTACCCGTCTCGGCTTGGAGGCCGCGGATGTTCTTGCCACCCGGCCCGATGATCTCGCCGATGAACTCGGCGTCGATCACGATCTGGAAGAGGCGCGGGGCGTTCGGCGCGAGGTCGCCACGGGCCTCGTCGATGGTCTTCGCCATCTCGCCGAGGATGTGGTCGCGACCCTGCTTAGCCTGACTGAGGGCCGTCTCCATCGTCGAGCGCTGGAGCCCGTCGATCTTGATGTCCATCTGGCAGGCCGTGATGCCGTCTTCGGTGCCGGTGACCTTGAAGTCCATGTCGCCGAGGTGGTCCTCGGTACCGAGGATGTCACTCAGGACCGCCACGCGGTCGCCGTCGGCGATGAGGCCCATCGCGATGCCCGCGACCGGCTTCTTGATCGGCACACCGGCGTCCATGAGGGCGAGCGAGCCGCCGCAGACCGACGCCATCGACGACGAGCCGTTCGACTCGAGGATGTCCGAGAGGACGCGTACCGTGTAGGGGAACTCCTCCTCGGTGGGCAGCATCGGCTTGAGGGCGCGCTCGGCGAGGTAGCCGTGGCCGATCTCGCGGCGGCCGGGGCCGCGCAGGAACTTCGCCTCGCCCGTCGAGAAGGGCGGGAAGTTGTAGTGCAGGTAGAACCGCTTGTCCTGGGTGTCGAAGACTTGGTCGACGGCCTGCACGTCGCGGCCGGTCCCGAGCGTGACGGACACGAGCGACTGCGTCTCGCCGCGCGTGAAGATGGCCGAGCCGTGCGCTTTGGGTAGGTAGCCGATTTCGCTCCAGATGTCGCGCACCTCGTCGGTGGCGCGCCCGTCGAGGCGACGGCCTTCGCCGAGGATCATCTCGCGCATGACCTGGCTCTCGGCCTTCGAGAAGGCCTTCTTGGCGTCGCCGTAGGAGTAGGTGTCCTTGTACAGCTCGACGCCCTGCTCGCCGTCCTCGTTGATCTCGAAGAGGGTGTTCAGGAGGTCGGTGCGGATGTCGCGGATGCCGCCGTAGAAGGTGGCCTTGGCGTAGGGCTTGCGGAGGTGCGCTTCGACGGCGTCTTTGACGCGGCCGTAGATGTCCGCCACGAGCGCCGGGTCGGGCGCGGTCGTGGTGTACTCCATCGGCTCGATAACACCGCGGTCGGCCTCGTACTTGGCGCGCAGTTCCTTGATGCCGGCGATGATCGTCTTGATGGCGTTGTGGGCGAAGTCGAAGGCGTCCATCATGTCGGCCTCGGAGACTTCGTCCATCTCACCCTCAACCATCACGAGCGCGTCTTCCTTGCCCGCGACCACGAGGTCGAAGTCGCTCTCGGCGCGCTCCGACTTGGTCGGGAACAGGACGAATTCGCCGTCGACGCGGCCCACGCGGACGTGCGCGGTCGGGCCGTCGAACGGAGCGCCGGTGACGCTGAGCGCCGCCGAGGCCCCGACGCCACCGAGCATGTCGGCGTCGATCTCGAAGTCGGCGGAGTAGACGCCGGTGATGATCTGGACCTCGTTGATGAAGCCGTCCGGGAAGAGCGGGCGGATCGTGCGGTCGATGACGCGGCTCGTGAGCACCTCCTTGTCCGACGGGCGGTTTTCGCGCTTCAGGAAGCCGCCGGGGAATTTGCCCGCGGCGGAGTACTTCTCGCGGTAGTCGACCGTGAGCGGGAAGAAGCTCTGGCCCTCGCGCACGCCGTCGGCAACGACGACGGTGGTGAGGACCATGGTGTCGCCCATGCGGACGACGACGGAGCCCGTCGCCTGCTTGGCGAGCCGGCCCGTCTCGATGTGGATGGTCTTGCCACCCACTTCAATGGTTTGCGTAATGGCGTTCATGCTGTGCGGCATTGCGGGCGCACACGGTCACGTGTGCGGCCTGTTGGGTGATGCACCGCGCTAGCATGGCTAGCAGCCTGGGCCCGCGTCCTACGTCGGCTTCTGGCAAGAGCGAACTCTCGCAGAGGCGGACGCCGGGAATCAGTTTCAAACGAACGATGGCCAGAACGAGTGGCCGTGCTGGAGATCGCTCGGTGGGAACTGACTGCCGGAACGGGGGCGATGGCGGTGCGGTGCGGGACGGAGCGCCTTGCTCCGTTTCTTAAGATATCGCTTTCAGGTTGAGGCATCCCCGACGGGACGACCTTGACCTAAAACGAGCGCGGCGGCTCCTCAGGTGAGAAGCCGCCGCGGGGGCTATTTACGGATGCCCAGTTCCTTGATGATGGTTCGGTACCGCTCAATGTCGCTGGCCATCAGGTAGTCGAGGAGACGACGGCGCTTGCCAACGAGCTTGAGCAGGCCGCGCCGGGACGTGTGGTCCTTCGGGTTCTGCTTCATGTGCTCCGTCAGCTCGACGATGCGGTCAGTGAAAATGGCGATTTGGACTTCCGGCTTACCGGTATCCTGCTCGTTTGCCCCGAACTGGGCGATGAGCTCTTGCTTGCGTGTTTTGGTGATCATGCCACCTCGTTAGATGCTACGATGCTAAGGAAGTGGACGGGCGGAGCGGAATTCGTCAGTCGGGGTCGGGGAGGACTCGCCGGTGGGGAGCGAAGTCAGCATGCTCGTCGCAGGTGAAAGTCTACGCCGCCAAGGTCGTGCCGTTCGTCACAGGGGCACGCCTTTGTGCGAAGAAGCGCCCAAGATAGCGGTCCGCCCCGTATGATCCAACCGCCCTTCAGCCCCGCCCCGCCATTGCACACGTGGTAGCTGTCAAGACACTGCCACACGCGGAGCTTCTGGATACGAGCCGGCGTCAAGCGGTCGGCTAACTCCGCAGCTAGCCTATAGCCTGGTCTATCCCGCCAGAATCGCATGGCTCGCCGCCCGGTCACCCTCAAGCTGAATCCGGATCGCATCAATCCCATCGAAGCGACGCTCGTCACGGATGCGGGCGATGAGGTGTACGCGGAGCCGCTCGCCGTAGAGGTCGCCTTCGAAATCGAAGAGGTGCGCTTCGATGCGAACAGCATCGTCGTCTTCGAAGGTGGGGCGATATCCGATGTTCATCATGCCTCCATAGCGCACCGTTTCTTGCTTTGCGCCCTGCGCGGTCCCCTCGTGATCGACCCAGACTGCGTAGACGCCCGGCTTCGGGATCAGCTTACGCGCTTCCTCGGGCTGGATGTTGGCCGTCGGAAAGCCGATAGTCCGTCCGCGCTGGTCGCCGCGCACGACGGTGCCCGCGAAGCTGTAGGGCCGCCCCAGCAGCTCGGTGGCCTTCGCTGCGTCGCCGTCGTTGAGGAGGGCGTTGCGGGCCTTCGTCGAGCTGACCGTCACGCCTGCGACGATCTGTTCGGGGATCACATCGACCGTGAAGCCGTGGGTGCCACCGAGGTTTTCGAGTAGCGCGCGGTCGCCGCGTCGGTTGCGACCGAAGCGGTGGTCGTAGCCGATCACGATCTCGCGGAGGCCGACGGTTTCGATGAGCACGTCGCGGACGTACGCCTCTGGCTCCAGCAGCGAGAGATCGCGCGTGAACGGGAGCACGACGAAGCGGTCGAGGCCAAGTGCTTCGAAGGCGTCGGCGCGTTCAGCGAGCGTTGTCAGCAGCGAAACCGGCTTTGCGGCGAGCACCTCGCGCGGGTGCGGATCGAACGAGACAACGGTGGCCACACCTCCGGTTTGGCGGGCGTGCATGACGAGGTACTCCACGATGGCTTGGTGGCCCGTGTGGACGCCGTCGAACGTGCCGGTGGTGACCACGGAGCGGTCGTCGCGGCGGATCTGGGGAGAGCCGAATTGGCGCAGCAAAGCGAAGCGGTGGATTGGGTGGCTGAGCGCCGAGAAGGTACCGCGTCCGGTTGCGCTCCGACACCGGGCATTACGACCCGGCGGGCGGTTTTCCTACACGCTGCCGGTCCGAGAGCGTGGCGTGCGCGCCGACGTGGCTGAGTAGCCTGTCCCCTCACAGGTTTTCAACCTTTCTCGTACTCTCATGACACGTGCTCTCCGCCGACTTCGAGCGCCGCTGGCGTTCCTCGGCACCGCAGCCCTCGCGCTGCTGCTGGTCGTCGCCGCCCCTCAGTTTGGCGACGCCTCCAGTCACCGCGAAGCTCCGCTTATCGCGAACGATCCGCTCGCGGACAACACCGACCTCTACGCGTTCGTCTCCCCGGACGACCCCGAGACGGTCACCATCGTGGCGAACTACATCCCGCTCGAACTGCCTGAGGGCGGTCCGAACTACGTCACGTTCGGCGAGAACATCGCCTACGACATCCACATCAAGAACCAGGCGTCCTCCGGGCCGCTCGGCTCGGCGACGGATGACATCACCTACCGCTTCACCTTCGACCTCACCAACGAGGACCCGACCACGTTCTTCAACATCCGCCTCGGGCAGCAAAACCTGAAGGCGACCTACACGATGGAGAAGAGCACCAACGGGGGCGCTTCGTTCTCGACGGTCCTCTCCGACGGCATCGTGCCTCCGAACAACATCGGGCCGCGCTCCATCGAAGACCCGACCGTCGGGCTGGGCACCACGTACGCGCAACTGACGCAGGACGCCATCGCGACCTCGTCGGACGGCGTGCGCGTGTTCGCCGGGCCGCGTGACGATCCGTTCTTCGTCGACCTCGGCGGCATCTTCGATGTCGGCAACGTGCGGCAGGAGTTCGGGTCGAACCCAAGCAACGCGGCTATCGCGCGCGACGCCGTGGCTGGGTTCAACACCCACGCGATCGTGCTCCAGATCCCGATCTCGTCGCTCCAAAAGGACGGCCTCTCGGCTTCGCAGGCCGACGACATCCTCGACGGCGACTTCGTGATCGGCGTGTGGGCCTCGGCCAGCCGCCCCCGCGTGACGACGCTCTCGTCGGACGGCTCCGCGCCGACCGTCTCGGGCGACCTCGTGCAGGTCTCGCGCCTGGGCAACCCGCTCGTCAACGAAGCCGTCATCCCGATCGGCGACAAGGATCGGTGGAACGCCGTCACGCCCTACAGCGCCGAGGAGCAAGAGTTCGTGCAGTATTTCGCCAACCCAGAGCTCGCACTCTACATGGGCAACGGAGCCTTCGGCGCCGCCGTCCCTGCGCTCAGCGGCGACCTCGTCATCCCGACGAACTCCTACCCCGCCGTGGGCGACGTCGACGGCGATGGCTCCGACGGGTTCAACTTCAACAACGGCGCCGACGGCGTCTACGACCTCGTGGAAGCGGGCGTCGACTTCACCGGGACCGCGTTTGCCGTGCCGCTCCAGCCAGGCCTGGCCGGGCCGGGCCAGCCGCGCCTCGCGGACGTCTTCCCGATCTTCTACTACGGCGTGCCGAACCTCATCCCGTACCAGCTTGCGACGGGCAAGACGGGCGGGCCACTCTCGGCCGGGAAGCCGTTCATCAACAACTTCCTCCCGGTGACGGCAGCGCCAGACGGGGCCCTCTACGGCGGCGATCTGCTCCGCCTCAACATGGCCACGCCGACCACCGACCGCATTTCGGAGGAGTTCCGCGTAAACGCCCGGCAGGGCCTCATCCGCGCCGCCGTGCTCGGCCTCACTGCCGAGCCGTTCAACACGACGACGGACGTGGAATTCATCCCGCACATGGACGGCTTCCCCAACGGCCGCCGCCTGGAGGATGACGTGACGACGATCGCGCTGCAAGCGGTTGGCGGCCTCGTGCTCGCCGCCGTCGGGCTGCCCTTCGACGACGCGACGGCCGGGGACTACTCGGACCTGCTCTCGCCGACGCTGCTCTCCGAACTCGGCTTCGTGGCTGGGCCGACGCAGAACGACCTACCGTTGGACGACACCTTCCCGTATCTCGCGGCTCCGCACAACGGGTTCAGCTATGTGAAGCAGCTCACGGCGTCTGAGCCGCCCATCGCCAACGCCATTGACGACGTGGGCATGAATGTGCCGGACGGCTTCATCCTGGAGCAGAACTACCCGAATCCGTTCGCGCCGTCCACGACGATCTCGTACCGGGTCCCGGAAGCGGGCGACGTGCGCCTCGACGTGTTCGACGTGCAGGGCCGCTTCGTGCGGACGCTCGTGGACGAGCGCCTGACGCGCGGCACCTACGAGGTGGACTGGGACGCCCAGGACCTCGCGAGCGGCACCTATGTCTACCGCCTGATGGTGGACGACCGCACGCTCACGACGCGCAAAGCGACGCTGGTTCGCTAGCCCGCTCTTCGAGAGGCGGGGCCGCTGCTTTGTCGTGCGGCCCCGTCCTTCTCTACTCGATTCGCTGTAGCTCTCTCCGCCTCATCCCATCGACCCATGAATCGCCCCCGTATGTACACGCTCGGCCTCGTCGTCGCGCTCATCGCTATCGCTGCCGCCGTACTTATAGCACTTCGCCCATCCGACGCTCCCGATCTAGCCTCGGCCGCTGAAGCCGCCGATGCCCTCCTTCCCTCCTCGAAATTCCTCGACGCCGCCGAAGCCGTCTCGTTCTACGAGGCCGCACTCCGCGCTGACGGCGACAACACCGCCTACCAGATCGCGCTTGCACAAGCGCACCTCCAACTCGCCCGGACCGGCGACGAAACCACCCACGTCCCCGCCGCCGAGGCTGCACTCGCCGTCGCGCTCGAGTGCGACCCCACCAACGTCCACGCCCTGCTGCTTCAAGGCGTTGTCCTGAACAAGCTGCACCGCTTCGAGGATGCACGCGACCTCGCGGATGGTTTGCTCGCGCAGTACCCATCGCTCGCCGACGCCCACGCCCTCCGCATCGACGCGCTCGTGGAGTTGGGCGAGTACGACGAGGCCGTTGCCGCGGCTGACCTGATGCAGTCGGTGCGCCCAGGCCTCCCGTCCTACGCCCGCGTCGCTTACCTCCGCGAACACTACGGCGACACCGACGGGGCCATCGCCGCGATGCGGATGGCCGTCGATGCCGGGGCCGCAGGCACGGAGGAGCGTGCCTGGGCCGTGACTGAACTCGCCGCGCTCTACCTCGGCAAGGCGAAGGTCGACATCGCGCGCTTCCTCTACGAGGGCGTCCTCGACGAGCGGCCCTCCTTCGCGCCTGCCGTGGCCGGGCTCGGCCACGTCGCACTCGTGCAGGGCGACGCCCAAGCATCCATCGACTATCTCAACCAGGCCTACCGGCTCACCCCGAGCGACGGCTTCCTAGAACTCCTCGCCGACGCCTACGAGGTGGTGGGCGACACCGATGCCGCCGACCGCACCCGTGAGCGCGTCCTCGACGGACTCGCCGCTGCCCGCGCAATGGGCGAGATCGTGGACATGGAAGAGGCCGACTACCTCCTCGACCTCGACCGCGACGTAGAGCATGCGCTCCGCATGGCCAAAGCACAAGTCGAGCGTCGCCCCGGTCACCTCCACGCCAACGAGACGATGGCCTGGGCGCTCCTCAAGAACGGCCGCGCCGCCGAGGGCATCCCCTACATCGAGCACGCGCTGCGCCTGAACACGGGCGATGCGATGGTGCATTTCCGCGCCGCGCGGGTCTACGAAGCCGCCGACCAGACCGCCGAGGCGCAACGCCACCTTCGGATCGCGCTCGACGGCAACCTGCACATCGAGTCGGGGGCATCGGCCGAGGAGGCACGACGGCTGCTGGCTAGCCTCTCCGGCTCCTCGGCACCCGTCCGCTCCGCTCGCCTCGACGGTTAATGTCCCGCCCTTGGTCGCTTCTCACTCTGCCCAAGCCCATGTCACGCTCGCTTTTACTCTGCCTTCTGGTCGGTGTCTTTTACCTGCTCGGATCGCCGCTCGCGGCCCAATCGCTCACCGGTCTTGTGACCGACCTCGACGGCGAGCCGCTTCCAGGCGTCAACGTCGCCGTGGTTGGCACCGCAATGGGTACGAGTACCGATGCAGCCGGGCAGTTCGGCCTCGATCTCGTGCCGGGGACCTACACGCTCGCGGCCAGCCTCGTCGGCTTCGAGACGGCGCGGCGTCCGGTCGCGATCCCGGCGGACGCGGCCGATGGGGACGTCGTCTCGCTCACGATCCGGCTAGCTACCTCGTCGGTGCAGCTCGACGAGGTGCTCGCCACGGCCGACCGGCCCTACTCGGCAGCCTCGTCTCGGGCAGTGCGCGCGTTCGATCTTGGCGTGCGGCCCACCCGCTCGACGCAGGACCTACTGCGGCTCGCGCCTGGCCTCGTCATCGCGCAGCACGCGGGGGGCGGCAAGGCCGAGCAGCTGTTCCTGCGCGGGTTCGACGCTGACCACGGTACCGACGTGGCGCTCGCCGTGGACGGGATGCCGGTGAACATGGTATCGCACGGACACGGGCAGGGCTACGCCGACCTCCACTTCGTGATGCCCGAGACGATCGAGGCCGTGGACGTCTACAAGGGCCCCTACTTCCCTGGCTTCGGCAACTTCGCCACGGCAGGCGCGGTCACGATGACGACCAAGGACCACCTCGACGAGAGCCTCGTGCGGCTGGAGGGCGGCAGCTTCGAGACGGGCAGCGTGACCGGCCTCGTGCAGGTGCCCACGTCCGGACAGCACCAGAGCGCGTACGTCGGCGGCCACTTCCAGCGGTCCGACGGACCGTTCGAGGCGAGCCAGGACTTCCAGCGCTTCAACCTCTTCGGCAAGGTGCATGCCCACCTCTCGCCCGCCTCCACGCTTGCGTTCAGCGCGGGCGGCTACGGGGCCGGGTGGGACGCCTCCGGGCAGGTCCCAGAGCGCGCCATCGACGACGGCAGCATCACGCGCTTCGGGGCCATCGACGCACTCGAAGGCGGCACGACGACGCACCAGCACGCCAACCTCGTCTACACGCTCGACGGCCAGGGCGGGAGCGACAGCGACCTCCGGCTGCAAGCCTATGGCATCCGCTACGGCTTCAAGCTTTACTCGAACTTCACCTTGTTTCTGGAGAACCCAGAGCAGGGCGACATGATCGAGCAAACGGACGACCGCACGCTCTACGGCCTCGACGGGCAACTCCGCTTCCGCCGCACGCTGCCCTTCGGGATGAGCGGCACGACGACGCTCGCCACCGGCTTCCGCGCCGACGACGCGACGGTGTCGCTCTGGCAGAGCCCCGACCGCGTGCGCGCTCGGCAACTCGTCGGCGCCGACATCGCCGAGCGCAATTTCTTTCTGTGGGCACAGGAAGAACTTGTCGTCAACCGCTTCGTGCGGATGCTCGTTGGCGTCCGCGGCGACTACTTCACGTTTGACGTGGAGGACCGCATGGAAGCGTTCGCGGACGAAACCGGCCTGCCGCACGCGTCCGGCTATGCGCAGCAGGTCATCGTCAGCCCGAAGGCCAATCTCGTCGTGACGCCGGTGCGCGGGCTCGACCTGTTCGCCAACGCGGGCCTCGGCTTCCACTCGAACGACGCGCGCAACGTAGTGCTTGGTCAGCGCATCGCGGACCTCGTGCAGGTCCGAGAACAGGACGGGCTATCGTCCGAAGAGATCGAGGCCGAACTGACGGCGCGCAACTACGACGCCGCCCAGGCCGAAGTCACGACGCTCCCACGCGCCATCGGCACCGAACTCGGTGCGCGGTGGACCGGCCTCGGCGACCGTCTCACGCTGGGCGCCGCCGCTTGGCTACTCGATCTGGAGCAGGAATACGTCTTCGTCGGCGACGCAGGCACGACGGAGCTTTCCGGCGCAACGCGGCGCGTAGGTATCGACCTCGAAGCGCGCGCGCAGGTGCTCCCATGGCTCGCCCTCGACGCCGATGTGACGCTCTCCACTGGGCGTTTCGTGGACGAGCCCGCCGACGCTGACGCCATTCCGTTGGCCCCGACCCGCACCGCGCAGGGTGGCATCGTCGTTCGTCGCGACGGCGTCCGGGGCAGCCTCCGCGTCCGGCACGTCGGCGACCGCTCGGCCAACGAGACCGGCAGCGTCACCGCCGAGGGCGCGACCGTTTTCGACGCCTTCGCCGCCTACCGCATCCACGACGTGGAGCTGTCGCTCAGCGTTGAGAACGTGTTCGACGCGGCCTGGAACGAGGCGCAGTTCGACACCGAGTCGCGGCTTTCGGGTGAGGCCTCGCCGGTGTCGGAGTTGCACTTCACGCCCGGCGCGCCGCGCACGCTGCGGCTCGGCGTGACCTATTTGTTCTGAGGCCTCCTATCCAACCACCCGTGGGGGCCACGCGACCACGTCCACGGCTTCAGCGTAGTGGGCATACGGTGCCACATCGGGCAGGTCGATGCCCCACGCGCTCACGAGCGTGTTCGCCTCAATGCGGGCCTCCGCAGGCCTAAGTGGCCACGGGCGGTGGTGGATGTCGCCCGTGACCAGCTTGCCAAAGCGTTTAGCGAACAGGGCGTACCGCTCGGTGAACCAGTGTGTGAGACTGCTCGGCTCTGCCGAGACGAGGCTGTTCATCGGCAGGACGGTAGCGCGGAAGGCTGCTTCGGGGGCGCCTCGGTGCGTGCGGCGGCTGAAGTAGCGCACCACGTCAGACTCGGCCACTGCTGGGTCGGTGAGTTGGCTTCCTTTCATCACCGCGACATCGTGGGCGACGCTGATCTCGGCTGTGAAATAGGGCAGCCCGAAGCTGGCGCGTGCCGCCCACACGGCGAGGAAGCTCGCCGCGTCGAGGCTGAAGAACCATACGCCTGCGCGGCCAGTGGGCGCGTGACGCACGTAGGTCCGCACGTTGAACTCGCCAAACGTGTGCGTGCCCGGGACGAGCGGGAGCCCGCGCACCTTGGTCTGCTCCATCCGAAATGGCACCACGCCGATCCACGCCTCGCCAGCGTAGGTATCCACCTCCAGCTCGTTTGGGATGAGCGGGCGAAGCGCGGCGACGGGCACCGGCCAATGTAGAAACGTCAACGACGCCCACCGCATCGACAGCACCCACGGCGAAGACGGAACCGTCCACGGACGGTGCGCGGTAGCCGGGGGAGACAGGTCGAGCATCGGGCAAGGAAAGCAGAAACGAACGGGTCTTCCCGCCAAACCCATTCGGATCCGTTCAGGTTGCGCGGTACCATTCTCCCTGCCTCATTGATTGATCGCCTCACTGCCCCGTGTTTTTCCGCGCCACCTGGGCCGTTTTCCGGAAGGATGTGCAACTTGAGTTGCGCAGCCGCTACGCTATCAACGCGCTCGGCATGTTTGTCGCCGCGTCGCTGGTGCTGGTCCTGTTCGCGCTTGGGCAGACGGAGATCTCGCCGCCGGTGCGGGCCGCGCTGCTGTGGATCGTGATCCTGTTCGCGGCGTGCGTGGGGCTCGGTCGTGCCTTCGTCGCCGAGGAGGAACGCGGCACCACGCTGCTCCTGCAGCTGCATGTGCCGCCGAGCGCCGTGTATGCGGGCAAGCTCCTGTACAATGCTGCGTTGACCCTTGCCCTCAACCTGGCGGCCGCGGCTGGTTTCTTGCTCGTCACCGGGGCGGAGATCGCGGCACCGGGCGTGCTCCTGCTCACACTCGTGCTCGGGGCCATCGGCCTCGCCGGGGCCACCACGCTCTTGGCGGCGATGATCGCGCGGGCGTCCGGAGGTGCGCCGTTGCTGGCGGTGCTCGCGTTTCCGGTGCTGGTGCCGCTGCTCTTCTCGGTGGTCAACCTGACCGAGCGCGCCACGCGCCCCTTCACGGCGGGGCTGTGGACGGAGGCGCTGCCCGACTTGACGTCGCTCGTGGGCTTTGCCGGCCTCCTCATCACGGCGTCGTCGCTCCTGTTCGAGTACGTGTGGACGGAGTAGCCTCTCGGCGCTGAGACTGCTGGTCGAAGGTCTGTCGAATCGCGAAACGCGGAAGCGTCCGGGAGGTTGGTAGTTCGCGACAGACAGCGGACCCACCACCTACGACCTGTGACTGCCCACGACCTCCCCACCCCGCGCACCGGCTGGCCCTACCGTCTCCTCACGATTGTCGCCGCGATCTGGGTGACGGTGGTGATCGTCGTGTCACTACTCGGCGACATCGCGTGGCTGCCCATCCTAGAGCACACGGCGCGCAACCTCTACTTCCACCTCCCCTTGTGGCTCGCGCTGTTCGTCTTCTCGCTCATTGCGGCCTACCACTCCGTCCGAGTGCTGCAAAGCGGCCGACGCATCCACGACGTGCGCGCCGAGCAAGCCATGGTCGTCTCCGTGGGCGCGGGGCTGATGGCGATGGTGACGGGCGTCGTCTGGGGGCGCTTCACGTGGTATGTCGGCACCGACATCTGGTGGAACGGCGACCCGCGCCAGGTGATGGTCGCGGTGCAGTTGCTCATCGGTGGGGCCTATTTCGTGTTGCGCGGCGCGCTGGAGGAGCCGCGGCGCCGCGCCCGCATCGCGGCGGCCTATTGCCTCTTCGCCGCGACGACGCTCCCGTTCTTGATCTACGTGCTGCCGCGCCGCATGGCGAGCCTGCACCCTGGCGCGGAGGGCAACCCAGCGTTCAGCGAGATGGACATCGCCCCGCAAATGCGCATCGTGCTCTACGCGTCGCTCATCGGCTTCCAGCTGCTGTTCTACTGGATCTACGTACAGCGCGTGCGGGTGCGCGTGCTCGAAGAGCGCCGTCGCGATCGCGAGGAGGCGCAACTGGTAGGTGCACTCTGATCACGTAGCGTTGCAGCCTTGCACAGCCGACTGGGCTCCGCGTCCCGAAATCGCTGTGAAGCCGCCGCCGAGGCCGTGCAGACGGGCATCCTTGACGCGATCCTTTGGTACACGCGGCCCTCACTCCACCGCCTCCGATGTTGCTCTCACCGTCCTACTCGACAGACTACGACGTGCCCGTGACCCTGGTCGCGCAGGCCGACACGAGCACGGTGCAGGGCGAGACGACGCCCCCTACCGCTGCAGCGGACAGCACGGGTCCTATCGCCACCCTCGAAGACATCCCAGTCCAGGAGTTTGAGGGGCTCGACCGCATCATGCTCGCGGAGGATCGCCTCCCGGTCGTGCTCGCGGTCGTGCTGGTGGTCTGGATCGGGGTGCTGCTGATGCTTGCCCGGACGGATCGCCGTCTGAGCCAACTGGAGCGCGACGTCGACCGCGACACCTCCTCGTAACCTTTGCTCTTCGGTTCCATGACCCCCAAGACCATCATCGGTATTGCGCTCATCGGCGTGTTCGGCTTCCTGGTTGTCCGCAGCTTCGGGCAACAGGTCGGCGGCTACGAAGACTTTGCCACGGCTGAACAGACGGGCAACTACGCCCACGTCGTCGGCGACTGGGTGCGCGAGCAGCCCGTGAGCTACGATGCGTCGTCCAACCAGTTTTCGTTTTACATGACCGACGAGATCGGCGGGATACGACAGGTAGTCTATTTCAACCCCAAGCCGGCTAACTTCGAGGACGCCGAACGCGTCGTCGTCGAAGGCCGCATGGACGGCGAGGTCTTCGTCGCGGAGAAGATCCTTGTGAAGTGCCCGTCGAAGTACAACGATGGCGAATTCAGTCCGGGCGCCATGCCAGCAACCGCTGCGAGCTGACGTGTTTCGAGACGGTCCTTCTGCCCTACCGCCGAGTCCGCTTCCGGACCTGCCGCCGACGCCCAACGGCCATACCGAGGCGCGCCGCTTCGGCGAAGACGCGGATACACTCTTCCGCCTCGTGGCCGACACCGTTCCAGAGGTGCGAGGCTGGCGCGTAGGCAAACCGCAGAGCATCGAGTCAAGCCAGGAGCAGCGGCGGATCTACGCGCTCTACCGCGTCGGCGTGTTCCAGGACGACGTGCTGATTGCCATTGAACCGCTGTCCGATGGCGGTGCCGCGCTCTACCTACGCAGCACGAGCCGGACCGGCTACAGCGACCTTGGCGTCAACCGCCGGCGCTGTGCGGCCTTGCTCCAGGCGACCGAGGCAGCCCTCAACCGCTGACGCGCCCGCTTACCGGCCGAAGGTGTAGGAGACGCCGACGTAGGGAATCGGAGAGATTTCGAGGCCGCCCTCGCCCCAGCCGAACCCGAGGGCAAGGTCCCCGGCCACGCGGTCCCCGAAAAACCGCACACCTGCCAGCGAGCCCCCGCCGAATCCGCCGGACCCAACCCCGATGTAGTTCTCGGAGATAAGCTTGATCGAGTTCGACACCTGCCGCTCGTAGCCCGCCAGCACCAACGCCCCCTCGCCGAAATCGACATCTTCGTAGTCACTGGCGTAGACCCCGAATACGCCGAACGTGAAGGCGTTCGTCGGCGAGCCTGCGGTCAGCGCCGCGTAGACGGTGCCCGCCACGCCGGTACCGTCCAGGTCGCTGCCGACCGGCACGAAGGCGTTGGCCCCGACTGAAAAAGCCATGTTCTCCCCTCGAACAAGTTGGCCCTTCACGTTGAAGTTGAACAGCGTGAAACCACCCGTAGGGATCGACGAGGCGAACGAGAGGTCGAGGCGGTCCGTCGGGCTGTAGGCGACGGATGGGAGGATGTAGTAGCCCGAGATCCGCCCCGTGCCCGCTGCCATGGTCCGCCCAGTCGGAGCGATAAACAGGCGTGACGGGATTGGATCGTAGCGGCTGAACCCACGCTCCAAGAGCGGTCCGACTTCTTCGATGTTCGCGCGCGGGATCGTCGTTTGTAGCCCGTCATCGGTGGCGAGCACGATAGTGTCCGGCGTCTCTTCGAGAATGACGCCGACGAGGACCGTGCCGTTGGTGAGCGTCACCCGCTTCTTTTCCGAGGGATCTGTTGCGAGGCTCGCGTCTGTGTGAGCGGGCTCTTGCGCCCACGCAGGTGCAGCGACGAGCAGAAGCAGGATGAGCCGAAGCGTAGCGTAGACTTGCCGCATCTGAAGAGCCAATGCTGGGTGGGACAGGCGTGATGGCAGGGAGCCGCAAAGAATACACTCTGGGTAACGCGGCCTCGGCACTTGTCAGCAGCAGCCGATCCGATCGCGTGCACGGTACCTCCCCCGCCGCTAGTTTCTCGGTCCCCACCCTACTAGACGCTCTCGATCTCATGGACAACGCGGAAGCCTACCTCGAATTCTTCCTCAACGACATCGTGCCCGTGCTCGGCAACCTCGCGGGTGCCGCTGCCCTCCTTGTGGTGGGGTTCTGGGTCATCAAGCGGGTGCGCAAACTGGCCGAGGCCGCGCTGAACCGAGCCGGGTTCGAGCGCGCGATCGTGTCGTTTCTCTCGTCCTTCTTGGACATCGCGCTTAAGGTGTTTCTGCTGCTCATGGTGGCCGGCATGGTTGGCATCGAAACGGCGGCACTTGTTGGGGTGCTCGCCGCGGCGGGCTTTGCCGTGGGCCTCGCGCTCCAGGGCAGCCTAGCGAACTTCGCCGCAGGGATCCTCATCCTCGTCTTCAAGCCGTATCAGGCCGACGACTGGATCTCGGTCGAGGACCAGTTCGGCCGCGTCGAGACCATCCAGATCTTCTCCACGATCATCGTCACGCCGGGACTCAAGACGCTTGTGATCCCCAATGCGAAGGTCATCGACGGCATCCTGACCAACTTCTCGAAGAAGGGCCGCGTGCGTCTGGAACTCAACGTGACGATGCCCTACAGCGAGAGCTTTCCCAAGGTCGAGGTCCTCATCCAAGAGGTGCTCGCCGAAACGCCGGGCGTACTGGACGACCCCGCTCCGGAGATCGGCATCGAGGCCTTCGACAGCCACAGCGTTGTCCTCGCGGTGCGGCCCTACGCGGAGCCGGACGACTACTGGCCGGTGACGTTCGAGGTGCACCGCCGCATCAAGCACGCCTTTAGCGAAGCTGGGATCGAAGTCGCCTACTCTGAGGGCGTCGAACTCGGTCGCATCGGGCAGTGACGATGCACGATGCAGAATGTGGAGAGCGTCGTCAACAGCACCGATCTGCACGCGACCCTCGCACTTCGCGCTGAACCTGGTGCAGTGCCTGGGGTACCACAGCTCTCATCCTCGCACCCACTGCACAGTCCCCGATGTACCGCGACTTTCTAATTGACGGCCGCGACGACCTCGACCACCTCGCCCCGCACGAGCGCGAGGCCGTCGAGGTGTTCCAGAGCGTCTACGACCCCGAAATCCCCGTACCCATCTGGGACCTCGGCCTCATCTACGGCCTCGACACCAATGTGGAGGGCCAGACGGCGCACGTCAAGATGACGCTCACGGCGCCCAACTGCCCTGCGGCTGAGTTGCTGCCTCAGCAGGTCCGCTACGGCCTCGAAGCGCTCGACTGGTGCGACGACGCGACCGTCGAGATCGTGTTCACGCCACCCTTCAACCAGGAGATGATCTCCGACGAGGCCAAGCTCACGATGGGCTTGATCTAGGTGTGGAGGCGTGAACGTATGGACGTGTGAACGTGCGTACTCCTACACCTCCACACGTCCACTCCCGCATATCTCGCCATGCCTGCCCTCCCGCTCCCGCCGTCCGAGATCCCGCTCCTCGATGTCTCTGAGGACGAACGGCCGTGTTACCTCGACTCGGCCGCCACGTCGCTGAAGCCGAGGGCCGTCGTAGACCGCCTCGCCCGGTTCTACGCGTACGAGAATGCGCCCGTGCACCGCGGCGTCTACGAACTGAGCCAGCGAGCGACCGATGCCTATGAACAGGCTCGCCGCACCGTTGCAGCGTTTGTGCACGCCGAGCCGGAGCAGGTCGTCTTCACGCGTGGCACCACGGAAGGGCTCAACCTGATCGCGCACGCCTGGGCGATGGAGCAGCTTCAGCCGGGCGACGAACTCCTGGTCAGTCCGCAGGAGCACCACTCGAACTTTTTACCGTGGCAGGCCGTCGCCGAGCGGACGGGGGCGACGCTCCACTACTTCCCCCTCACGCCAACAGGGCTTGTGGACCTCGACGAGGCTCGTGCGCTGATCTGCCGCCGTACCAAGCTCGTGGCGATGGCGCACGTCTCGAACGTGCTCGGCGTCGAGAACCCGGTCCGCGAAGTGTTTGGAGCGGCCCGCAAAGTCGGCGCGATCACCGTGCTCGATGGCGCGCAGAGCGTCCCCACGCGCCCCGTCGACCTCGCCGACCTGCACTGCGACGCGCTCGCGTTCAGCGGCCACAAGATGCTCGGCCCGACGGGCATCGGCGCACTCGTCGTCGATCTTGCGCGGCTCGGACCGATGCAGCCCTACCAGACCGGCGGCGGTATGATCGAGCGCGTCTCGCTCTCAGCCCCAGTCTACCTCGACGGCGTCGCGCGTTTCGAAGCGGGGACTCCCCACGCCGCGGGCGCCATTGGCCTCGCCGCCGCGTGCGACTACCTGTCGAGCCTCACCTACGACGGCAAGACGGGGATGGCCGCCGTAGCCGCCTACGAGCACGCATGGGGCCTGCACGCCATGGAGCAGATCGGCGACATCGACGGGCTGCGGCTCATCGGGCCGCCTGAGGGGCACGAGGCCGAGGGCGGCATCGTGGCGGTCCAGATGGACGGCGTGCACCCGCACGACCTCGCCGTGCTGCTCGACGCCCAGGGCGTCATGTGCCGGGCCGGGCACCACTGCACGATGCCGCTCCATGCGCACCTCGCCAACGAGCCCGACGCGCCGCAGGTGGAGACGTCGCTGCGGGCGTCGGCCTACGTCTACAACCCGCTCGCCGATGCCGACCGGCTCGCCGATGCGCTTCGCTTCGCCGCCCGGGCGCTGAGGGGCGACCGCACGACCGTGTTCGCTTGAGCGCACCCCTGCCTCAGTGCGTGTCGATGTAGGACGCAGGCGCGGTCGGGAGCCCGCAGGGAGCCGGCACAGCCGGTGAAGAACACGGGCCGTGGGTTACGTGAACGCCGTCTATACAGGCTGACACCGACACGGCACGACGTATGGGAGTGTTGTCCTGGCCCTGCGTGACCAGCGCCGCTCGACCTTGCTGACTTCCCCCGACTCGATGTTCGATCCCTCCGCTTTCAGCCGCCGCCACCCCGATCCCGCCGCCGCTGAACGGGCGTTCCGCAAGCCTTCCACGACGGTGTGGCTCGGCAGCATCGCGCTGTGCACGGACTGCTTCGACGAGGCGATCGCCTTCTACGTTGGGACGCTGGGCTTCCACCTTCGATCGATGGCCCCGCACACCGCCGACAGCACGTTCATGCAGGCCTTTCTCGTGGACGCCGACGGCCAGGACGTGCTCGAACTCATCGAGGTGCCGCCGATGCCGCTCGGGGCTCGGTCGGTGACCCAGCTCGGGTTTCGGCTCCCCCAGCGAACGTGGCAGCTCCTCCGCGTACGCCTGCTCGCCCAGGAGTACCCGTTTACCGAAGTTGGCGACGCAGTCTTCCTCGAAGACCCGAACGGCGTCATGCTCAAGATGCAGTCGATGGGCTAGCGTAGTCGGTTACGTTGACCACGTGCGCATTGGGCTGGTCCACGCGTCCGTGCGATGCACCGCGAGCCCGTTGAATCGCGCGGCTAGATAGTCCACGAGGATGCGTTCGGTGACGCGCTCCGTCTCGTAGTGCCCGGCGTCGATGAGCGCCATCATTGGGGTGCCTTCGAGGTCGAGCACGTCGAAGAACGTGTGGTAGGTCACGTCGGCAGTGACATACGCATCGGCTCCCGCACGAAGCGCGTGTGGGATGAAGCGACTGCCCGACCCGCCGCACACCGCGACCGTGGACACCATCGCGGTATCGTCACCCACATAGCGCAGGGCCCCCGCATTCAGGCGGGCTCGCACGATCGCGAGGAAGTCGGCCAGGGGAATCGGGGTCGGGAGCGTGCCGACGACGCCGTAGCCTGCTCGCGTCGCCGGTTTTTCGAGCGCGAACACGTCGTAGGCCACCTCTTCGTAGGGGTGCGCTGCCTTCAGCGCCGCCACAACGCGCCCGAGGTCCCATCGCATGACTTCCACTTCGAGGCGCACCTCGTCCACGGCTTCTAGCGGTCCGCCCGCCGTGCCGATGGCTGGGTTGGCGCGCTCGGTAGGCCGGAAGTAGCCACGGCCAATGGAGGTGAATGCACACGCCTCGTAATCACCAATGCGCCCGGCGCCTGCCTCGGCCATTGCAGCATGGACTGCCATGGCGGCCTCGTTCGGAACGAACGTGACGAGCTTCACGAGGGCGTCGTCCTGCGAGACGAGAATCCGTCCGTCTCGGACCCCGAGTTGCTCCGCGAGCGCAAACGAGACGCCTGCCGGTGCCGCGTCGAGGTTGGTATGCGCGGCGTAGTAGGCGATGCCGGACTCGGCTAGCCGTAGCACGAGCGCGCCGACCGGGTCTGAGGCCACGAGTCGCTTCTGCGGCTTGAAGAGCAGCGGGTGATGGGTCACGATCAACTCCGCACCCAGCTTCTGGGCCTCCGACACGACGGCGGGCGTCAGGTCGAGCGCCACGAGCACGCCGGACACCTCGCGCGCGGCGTCGCCCACGAGGAGCCCCACGTTGTCGAAGTCGGCCGCCATGCCGCGTGGGGCCCACGCTTCTAGGGCGGCGGCGATGTCAGAGACGGTAGGCATAGTCGTGGTACACGAAGCAGGTGACGCAAGCGATGGTGCCTCAGTCGATTTCGCCGGTGTTGGCGGGGCGTCCGGCGAGTTCGATGCCTTCGCGTTCGTCGACGAGCGTGAGCAGCGCCGCGCCGATGACGAAGAACACGAGCACCACGGCGACGCCCGCGCGCTGGCTCTCGAACGTCGTCGTGAGGATGCCGAAGAGGAGCGGCCCCATGAACGCGGTCAGCTTGCCCGAGAACGCGAAGAAGCCATAGAACTCGGTCTCCTTGTCGTCCGGGACGAAGCGGCCGAGCAGCGAGCGGCTCGCCGACTGGTTCGGGCCGGCCGCGAGGCCCACGAGGATACCTGCCGCCCAGATCATTGCTTTGGTCTGCCCGAACACGGCCACGAGCGTGGCCACGCACAGGAGCGCGAGCGAGGCGTAGAGCGTCGTCTTGCCGCCGACCTTGTCGTCCACGAAGCCGAACAGGAACGCGCCGAGGCCTGCCGCCACGTTGAGGGCCATGCCGAAGAAGATGATCTCGTCGGTCTCGAAGCCGAACGTCCCCGCCGCGTAGATGCCGCCGAGCGCGAAGATGGTCACGAGGCCGTCGTTGTAGAACAGCCGCGCGAGCAGGAGACGGACGATCATCCGGTATCGCCCTAGTTCTCGAACCGTCTCCCCCATTTCGCTGAAGGCGGACGAGAACAACGCGGCCGTGCTCGGGCGATCCTCGGGCTTCGCCTCCTTGATGAAGAGGAACAGCGGGATCGAGAACACAGCAAACCACACGGCCACGAGCAGATTCGTCGCCCGGACATGCTCGGCGGTCTCGGTATCGAGGCCGAAGACATTGCCTTGCACGAAGAGAAACAGACCGAGCGCCAGGGCAATGAGACCGCCGAGGTAACCAAGCGCCCAGGCCGTCCCCGAGACGCGGCCGATGCGGTCGGGCGGTGCGAGGTCCGGGAGAAAGGCGTTGTAGAACACCAGTCCCATCTCGTAGGCGATGTTTGCGACAACGATGCAGACGAGGGCCGGGAGTACGTCGCCCGCGCCAAAGAAGAACGACGCCGTCGTGCCTCCAATGCAGACCACCGTGGCGATGCCGAGGTAGCGCTTGCGATGCCCGCCGCGATCGGCCATCGCGCCAAGGAACGGCGATAGAAGGGCCACGGCGACGGCGGTAATCGTGATACCGCGCGTCCAGAGCGCTGTCCCCTCGATCTCGTTCTCCGCGATGCCCTGCGTGAAGTAGGTGGCGTAGACAAAGGTGACCACGAGGGTGGTAAAGGCGCTGTTGGCGAAGTCGTAGAGACTCCACGACCAGACGGCGCGGCGATCGTGAGTGCGGGCCATGGGCGGGGGTGCGGGTGAGAGTGCCGAAACCAAAGTAGACGCCCGAGCCGGAGCAGGCCAAGCGCGTTCTTTAGAATGCGAAAGGAGTGTGGGCGGGTGCGTCGTCCCCTGCGCTTTCCATTGTGACGCATGCATACCTTGCGGCGGCCTCGCTATTGTCGCTCGCTCTCCCCACCGCAACGCTCCTTCCAGTCGCATGCTCACGCGCGAAGTCACCGTCCGTAACCGTGCGGGCGTCCACACCCGTCCCGCCTCAATGATCGTCCGCACGGCAGCGGGCTTCGAGTCGGAGTTCTTCATCCGCAAAGATGGCTACGAGATCAATGGCAAGAGCATCATCGGCGTGATGACGCTGGCCGCTGAGCAGGGGGCCACCCTCGAGCTGCTCTTCGACGGACCGGACGAGACGGCCGCCGCCGACGCCATGGAAGCCCTCTTCGAAGGCAGCTTCGGCGAGGAGAAGTAGTCGCCGTCCGCGCGCGGGCACTTCCTGGAGCCTGCACTGGGCTCTACGCCCGCCACGACGAGTGCAGCGCGCATGGTCGAGGCTGGCACGGCGCGTCACGCTGCTGGCTTGAACAATTAGGACGAGGCTAGGAGCGAACATCCAAGCAGTCCGGGCATAGACAGGGACCCTTCCGCACCCCACTTCTGTGTTCTATGCCGCTGGCCTTCGCCTCGTCGGAGTCTCGTCCGCCTGCCTCGCCCCGCGATCCTGAGGGTGCGCTGGTGGTGGCGCCGCCCGAACCTCACGTGACCGCGAGCGGGATGAGGGTGCTCAACGGGCTCGCCGTCGCACCAGGCATTGCCATGGGACAGGCGTATGTCTACGAGGCAGGCGCGTACCAGGCCACGCAGGAGCACATCGAAGACGGCGATGTAGAGGCCGAGGTGACGCGGTTCGAGGACGCCGTGGCGCGCTCCGAGCGCGAACTCCGCAAGGTGCTCGTCGTCGCGAACGAGAAGATCGGTTCTGAGGGTTGTGCCCTGTTCTCGGCTCAGCTGCTCATGCTGCGTGACTCGTCGCTCTACGACGCCACGATCGACCGCGTGCGTCGGGAGCACACGGGGGCAGGCTTTGCACTGCAAGCGACGATGGACCGCTTCCGCAACCGCCTGCAGGCCAGCAGCGACCCGCGCTGGCGAGAGCGCGCGGCCGAACTGCTCGACGTGCAGAACCGGGTGCTGCGCAATCTGAACCAGGACCGCGCCGTCTCGCACATCGACCCCGACCGGATTGTGGTGGCGGAGAACCTCACGGCCGCTGACATCCTGCTCTTCAGCCGCCAAGGCATCCGCGGCTGCGTGCTCGATTTCGGCGGCCCGACGTCGCACGTGTCGCTCATGGCGCGCGCTCTAGGGGTTCCGGCTGTCGTTGGCCTGCACGGCTCCGCGGCGGCCATCCGCGGCGGCGATACGCTCATCCTCGACGGCTTCTCAGGCCGGGTCGTCATCAACCCCGACGAGGAGACGCAGGGCTATTTCGCTCAGAAGCGCGCGCGCTACGAGGCCCTCCTCGAAGGCCGGGCAGACCTGCTGCCGCTCCCCGCCGAGACACGCGACGGATGCCCGGTTCCCCTTCGGGCCAATCTCGAATTCCGCGAAGAACTCCCGCAACTCGACGAATACGGCGCCGAAGGCATCGGCCTCTTCCGCACCGAGCTGCTCTTCATGGCGCAAGGCCAGGCGCTCGAGGAAGAGGAGCAGGCCGCGATCTACCGCGAGACGATCCGCACGGCTGCGCCGCACCCTGTCACGATCAGGCTCATCGATCTCGGCGGCGACAAGGTCTTGCACGTGGCTCGACGCGAGCCAAACCCGTTCCTCGGCTGGCGTGGCATCCGGTTGCTGCTCGACCGCCCCGAACTCCTGAAGCCGCAACTCCGCGCGATCCTGCGCGCTGCCGTGGAAGGCCCGGTGCGCATCCTGCTCCCGATGGTGACGGTGATCGAGGAGGTGCGCGCGTTCAAGAAGGTGATGAACCAAGTACTCGTTGATCTTGCGGGCGCTGGCATCCCCCACGGCCGCGACGTGCAGGTGGGCGTGATGATCGAGGTGCCCGCTGCGGCGCTCCTCGCCCCGCGCTTCGCCCAGGAAGTCGACTTCCTCTCGATCGGCACCAACGACCTCACCAGTCTGACTCTGGGCGTCGACCGCGGCAACGACTTGGTCGCCAACCTCTACCGCGAACTGCACCCCGGCCTCTTGATGCTTATCGCTCGCACCGTGGCCGCCGCCAACCGGCACGGCATCAGCGTAGGCCTGTGCGGTGAGATGGCGAGCAAACCGCGCATGGTGCCGCTGCTCGTAGGCCTCGGCGTGCACGAACTCAGCATGTCGCCCGCCTACCTCCTCGACGTGAAGCGGGTCATTCGGGCCATGACGCAGCTCGAAGCCGAGGCCCTCGCGCAAGAAGCCCTTGCGCAACCCAACGCCGAGGCCGTCGGCGAGCTGCTCGACCAGTGGCTCCGCACGCACAACCGCGAACTCGCTTCGCTCTTCGACGACGACGTGGTGTAGCTGTCCGGCGTGGTCTCTTCGAGCGCAGGTTGAAGCCGACGCAAAGCCGAACGTGGGCGGAAACGACGGCCCGGGGTGGCTGTTTGGGCGTTCGCATCGCCGACCATTTCCTCCACCGCCATGTATACGTCCGCCGACAGCTGTCCCGAATGCGGGGCGCGCCTCACGCCCCGCGCTACCCGCTGCGACCTCTGCGGGCACGACCTCACCGCCGGACGGATCGTACACTCCTCAGATTTGGACGCGGATGCGTCATCGAACGCCGTCGAAGCCGTGCCTCCAGCCCCGGAGAGCGCTGGCATTCCTCCCACCACACCGGTTCCCATGGACGCGCCCCTCGAACGCCCCGCTTCTCCTCCCGAGCGCACGGTGCAGTATTGCGGGCAGTGCGGTGCTGAGAACCCCCTCTCCGGGCGCTTCTGCACGATGTGCGGTGCCCCGCTAGCTGAAGGAGTTGTCCGGTTCGTTGCGCCACCCTCTGGTCCGCCGTCGGCGGCCACGAAACCAGCGGGCTCCAAGAAGCTGCTCGTCATGGTCGGGGCGGTCGCCGCTTTTGCCCTCGTGCTGTTTGCCGTGGACCGCCTCAGCGGTACACCTGAATCGCCTGTGGAGACGGAGGCACCGCCAGCGACTGCATCCGGAGCGGCCGGAACACCGCCCCCTGCGGCACCGGCACCCGTGACGGCGGACCCCCAAACCGAGACGCGCGCGGCGCAAATCGAAGCCGACATTGCTGCCGCAGAGACAGAGGCAGGACGCATCGGCAAGCGCATCGAGCTCGTGGAGACCTATGCTCGTGCCGGTCTGTACGGCCGCGCGGCCGAGGCACAGTCCGCGCTCGCCGAGGTCACGCAGACCGCGGCAGCCTGGGCCACCGTCGGGACGCTCTGGCTCGACCACATTCCGCAGGTCGGCGCAGACGAGCAGGCACCCGTCGCCCTCAGCGCCATCGACGCCTATCAACAGTCGCTTGCCATCGAAGACGACCCCGACGTGCGCGTTAATCTCGCGCTCGCCTACCAGTACGACCCCTCCACGCCGATGGGCACGGTCGAGCAACTCCAGACGGTGATCGAGGGCTACCCGGACCACCCCGAGGCCAACTTCAACATGGGGCTCATGCGCGCACGCATCGGCCGCCTCGACCAGGCAATCGAGTCGATGGAGCGAGTGATCGCGGTCACGGACCACGACAATCCCGTGCATCAGCGGGCCGAGCTAGAACTCGCGCAGCTACGCGGCCAGGCCCAGCAGCAAGGCAGCTAGCGTCCCCACTGCCCACAGAATCCATCGCGCATCGCCCTCGCTACCATGTGCACCTCTTCGCTGTCTGCTTCGCTCTCCCGTTCCTACGTGTTGGCTGTAGCGTTGGCCTTCGGAGCAGGCTGTGCGCCCGCTGTAGTGGTTACCGATGCGGAGGCGCCTGCCGAAGAGCCCACGTTGGTCGCTGGGCCGCTCCTCGCGCCGCCCGTGACAGAGGCACCTGGCACCCCGCTGCCGATGCGTCCTGACCTCCTCGCGGACACGCTGGACAATGGCCTCGCCTACTATGTGCTCCGCAACGCCGAGCCGCAGGACCGCGCTGAACTGCGCCTCGTCGTCAACGCAGGCAGCATCCTTGAAGCCGACGACCAGCAGGGCCTCGCGCACTTCCTGGAGCACATGGCCTTCAACGGCACCGCGCAGTTCGAACGCCAGGAATTGGTGGACTACCTCGAAGGCATCGGCATGCGCTTCGGCCCTGACCTCAACGCCTACACCTCGTTCGACGAAACCGTCTACCTCCTCCAGGTACCGACCGACTCCACGGAGATCGTAGAGACCGCGTTCGACATCCTCCGCGAGTGGGCCAGCGCCATCACGCTCGACCCGGCGGAGATCGACAAAGAGCGAGGCGTGATTCTGGAGGAGGAGCGGCTCGGCAAGGGCGCGCAAGATCGCATACAGCGCCAGCAGCTGCCCGTGCTCTTCAACGGCTCCCGCTACGCCGACCGCCTGCCCATCGGCACATCCGACGTGATCCAGAACGCACCCTACGAAGCCATTGAACGCTTCTACGCCGACTGGTACCGCCCCGACCTCATGGCCATCGTCGCCGTGGGCGACTTCGACCCGGCGGAGATCGAAGCCGAGATTATTGAGCGGTTTGCGCCGCTGACCAACCCCGACGACGCGCCGGAGCGCGTGGGCTACGGCGTGCCCGACGGTACCGAGCCGCAGTTTGCCGTTGCCAGCGACCCTGAAGCCACGGCCTCCGTCGTGGGCGTGCTCTACGGCCGCACTGTGCAGCCCGCCGGCACCGACTCGACGTTCCGGCGCGACCTCATCGCGGCGCTCTACAACCAGATGCTCAACGACCGGCTCCGTGAGATCGTGCGGCAGCCGGATGCGCCGTTTGTTGCTGCCTTCTCGTTCGAGGGCGGCTTTGTGCGCACACGCGAGCTTTACGGACTCCAGGCGATCGTGCCCGAGGGCGGCATAGAAATGGGGCTCCGCGCGCTGCTCACTGAAGCGGCGCGCGTCCGCCAGCATGGCTTCACCGCGACCGAATTGACGAGGGCGAAGACGGAGCTGCGGCGCGCCTACGAGCAGGCTGCCCGCGAAGCCGACAAGCAGGAATCGGGACGCATCGCCGGCGCTCTGGTGAGCTTGGCGCTCGGAGGTGGCCCCGTCGTCGATCCCGCGACCGAATTCCTGTTTGCTGACAACCTGCTGCCGGGCATTGCCCTCGCCGAGGTCAACGCCAAGGCCGAGACGCTGATGCCAGAGCGCAACAGGTCGGTGCTCGTGAGTGCCCCGGAGACTGAAGGCGTGGCCCTTCCCGACGAGGCTGCGCTCGCAGCGGTGTTTGCCGTGGTCGATGCGCTGTCCGTTGCGCCCTACGAGGACGGCGCCGCGTCCGAGCCGCTCCTCCCGACGCTGCCCGAGCCCGGGGCCATCGCCACACGCACCCGCTACCCGGCGCTCGACTACGCCGAGTTCACGCTCGACAACGGCGTCCGTGTCGTCCACAAGCAGACCGACTTTCAGAACGATCAGGTCCTCGTGCGGGCCTTCTCCCCAGGCGGCACGGGCCTCGTCGACGACAGCACCTACCTCGCCGTTCGCAGCGCGGTCGCGTTTGTGAGCCAGAGCGGCGTGGGCGCGTTCAGCGTCACCGATCTCGAAAAGAAGCTCGCGGGGCAGGTGGTAGGCGTTGCGCCCTACATCAGCGAGCGGGAAGAGGGCTTCCAGGGTAGCGCCAGCCCCGACGACCTGGAGACGCTCTTCCAACTCGTGCACCTCTACGTCACGGCCCCACGGCTCGACGCCGACGCCGTGACTTCGCTCACCCAGCGAATCCGCGCCTCCATCGCCAACCGAGCCAACAGCCCACAGGCAGCCTTTGCAGACACGCTCTCCGTCACGCTTCAGCAGGCCCATTCCCGCCGCCTGCCATTTGACGAGGCGGCCCTCGACGCGCTCGATCCGCAGGCGTCGTTCTCGTTCTACCGCGACCGCTTCGCCGACCTCGACGACTTCACGTTTGTGGTGGTCGGCAACGTAGACCTCGACACACTCCAGCCGCTCGCGACGCGCTATCTCGGGAGCCTCCCCACGCTCCCCCGCACAGACTCGCTCGTGGTGATCGAGACACCACCGCCACCCGGGGTCGTCGAGAAGACCGTCGTTCGCGGCGTCGAGTCACAGAGCCGGGTCGCGCTCGTGTACACCGGCTTCTTCGACGAAGACGACCCGGAGGCGCGCCGTGCTGCGGTCTTGCAGTTTGACACGATGGGGAAGGTGCTCAATACGCGGCTGCGCGAGGAACTGCGTGAAGAGCGAGGCGGAGTCTACGGCGTCGGCGTGAGCACGAGCGCAGACCGGGAGACGGGGGAGTATGCGCTGCAGATCGGATTCGGCTGCGACCCCACGCGCGTAGACGAACTCGTCGCGGCGGTGCAGGCCGAGGTGGCGGCACTCCGCGCAGCGCCTCCTGCCGCCACCTACCTCCAGCGCGTGCAGGAGCAGGCCCGGCGCCAGCGGGAGGAAAACCTACGGGACAACGGCTACTGGCTCTCCGTCCTCGAAAACGCCTACCGCTACGATGAATCCCCCGAACAGCTCCTCGGCAGCGTCGAGCGCCTGCACGCCTTGACCGTCGGGGATATCCAAGCAACCGCACGCCGTTTCGTCAACCCCGATCAGGTTGTGCGCGTGGTGCTCGTCCCTGAAGCGACCAGCGAAGAGGCGTCCGGCCGCGAGTAGCGTCACGCCAGTGCGTCTGAAACGAGGTCAAGGACACGTCGGTCGCGGGCCATGAGCGCATGCAGCGCGACAGGCACGGCTTCGTGGGTGCCAACGGGCAGGACCGAACTTCGCGCCGGGACGATCATCAAGTCGTAAGGCGTCCAGATCGAGTGCATGTCTACGTCGGCGAGCGTGTCGATATCACGGTCCAGATCGCGGAGGAAGGCACTCCCCGGCCGCATCTGCGCGATGCCGCGATTAAGGGGGAGGCGGCTCCAGAGCGTACCGCCGTGCGGGGTCGAAATCGTGACGAGGCGCCGCGTGCGATCGAGACCACCAAGGCGTTGGACGTAGTACCGCGCGATCAGCCCGCCCATCGAAAACCCGACGAGGTCAATCTCTGTAGCCGACGCGAACGTGTCGTCCAAGAAAAGGCGGAGGTGCTCCGCGAGCCGGTCGAGGCCGCCTCGTGCGGTTCGCGGCGTCAGCAGCGGCACATGCGTGGTGTGCCCAGCAGCGCCGAGGTGCGCCTGCATGTGGCGAAAGAGCCGGGGCGAGTCGAGGAAGCCGTGGACGAGCACGACGGGCGGGGCGGACGCGGTCACGGTTCCGAGCGAAGTAGTGGCGAGCGAAGTGGTAGTGAGCCAAGTAGTGGTGAGCCGAATCGCGGTGAGGCAGTATGTTGGAAACGTACTTCCGTGACCCCTCCCGGTGCCGCTCGGCGCTGAAGAAGGTGGGGCCATGATCTACCATCTGAACCGCCTCCTCACCCATGACACCGACTCTCTCCGACGCGGACCTCCAGCGTATCCGCGAAGCCGTCGCCACTGCAGAGACCCAGACGGCTGGCGAAATCGTCCCGTACGTCGTAGGTCGGTCCGGCAGCTACGACGTGGCCGTGTGGCGCGGGGCCTCCGTCGCGGCCGTCCTGGCGATGCTCTCTGGGATGATCGTGGCGGCGCTCTACGACGGTTGGGGGCTCGGCTGGCTCTACACCGGGTGGGGCATGGTCCTCGTCGCGCTCACGGCGGGCGCACTCGGAGCCTTGGCCACGGCCTACGTCCCCGCCCTGATGCGTCTCCTCGCGGGCGACGGCCTGCTCACGCTCAACACGCACCGACGCGCCATGCAGGCCTTCGTCGAAGAGGAAGTCTTCGACACGCGCGACCGCACCGGTATCCTCCTGTTCGTGTCCATGCTCGAACACCGCATCGAGGTCTATGGCGACGCAGGCATCAATGCCAAAGTGGACCAGTCGGACTGGGCTGAGGTCGTCGCGCGCGTCCGCAAGGGGATTGTCGAGCAGCGGTTCGCCGACGGCATGGTGGACGCCATCGCGCTCTGCGGCGAGCTACTGCACCGCCGTGGCGTCGAGATTCGCCCGGACGACACGGACGAGCTTTCGGACAACGTGCGCTTGCGCGATGAGTAGCACCGCGCACCGTATGGGGCGGCTGTGCAGTCTCGTGACCGCCATAGCGGTGGTGCCGTCGCTACTCGCCCAGGTCGCCGTCCCGCCCCTGACGGGACGCGTCGTGGACCTTGCCGACGTCATGGATACGGCCTCGGAGGCCCAGGTGACCTCGACGCTTGCGGCACTCGAAGACTCGTCGTCACACCAGGTCGCGGTCCTTACGATTCCTGACCTGGACGGCGAGTCCGTGGAGCGCGTAGCGACGCGCGTGTTCAACACGTGGGCGCTTGGGCAGCAGGGCCTCAACAACGGCGTCCTGCTGGTCGTCGCGCGAGACGACCGGCGGCTGCGCATCGAAGTCGGCGTCGGCCTCGAAGGCGTCCTGACCGACGCGGAGGCCGGCCGCATCATCCGCAACACGATGGTGCCGCGCTTCCGCTCAGGCGACTTCGCTGGAGGCATTCGTGAAGGCGTGCTCGCCATCGAGCGCGAACTCGTGGGGCAGATGCCGCAGGCCGGTCCACAGGCCGCGCTCGGCCGCGACTATGTCCCGTTCGAGCGACCGGCCACACCATGGGGCCGCATCTACTGGTTCGTCGCGCACGACACGGGGTGGTTCGGCCTTCTCCTGCTGCCGATCATCGGTCTCCTTCTCTATGGCCTCGGCTACGGGTTCTTCGTTGGCTCCTTCTCGATGGAGCAGCGCTGGCCGATGCTCCTCTTTCTCCTCGGGTTCGGCTCGTTGAGCCTGCTCGTTCTTTTCGTCTTTCTCGGCGAAGTCCTCTGGATTGCCCTCTACGACCGGAGCGTATCTGAGGGCGCCTGGTTGTGGAGTGCACCCGTTTCGCTCATGGTACTCGTCTTCTTGGTCGAGCGCTGGTTTTCATCTGCACCCGTGTGGCAGCGCTGGCGCGAAGCCAAACGCCGCGTGGTGCGACTGAAGGCCGAGGCCCGTGCCAACAAAGAGAACGTCACGATCTACACATGGGGCGAGACCATCGTCTACGATGGCAAGCGCGCCGCGGCCCGTGCGAACTCAAGGGGCGGCTCATCCTTCGGCGGTGGCTTCTCGGGCGGTGGCTTTTCTAGCGGCGGCTTCTCGGGTGGCGGCGGTTTTTCATCCGGGGGCGGTGCCTCTGGCGGCTGGTAACGCATTCAGATCTATGATTCAGCTTCGATTCGTGCTCGTTCTCGTGTTTGCGCTGCTCGGCGCCGCCGACGCCTGGGCGCAGCCCGATATCCAGCGCTTGCGTGACCGCGTCATGGACGACGCCGATATCCTCGCCCGTGCCACCGAGGACGGCCTTCGCGCTCGCTTGGCCGCGCACGAGGACTCGACCTCCAACCAAGTCGTCGTGTGGACCGTCAAGGCGTTGGGCGCCACCACCGTCGAGGAGTTGGCCAACCGTGCCTTCAACACCTGGGGGCTCGGCCAGGAAGCCACCGACAACGGGGTGCTCCTCCTCGTTGCTCGGGACGACCGCGAGCTTCGCATCGAAGTCGGTCAAGGCCTCGAAGGCGCGCTGACCGACGCGCAGGCCGGCCGCATCATCCGCAACGAGATCGTGCCCCGCTTCCGCAGCGGCGACTTCGACGGCGGTGTCACTGCGGGCGTCGACGCCATCCTCGGCTCCCTCGACGGGACGTACATCGCCCAAGACGAAGACTACTCGGACGACTTCAGCGACATGCCGCTCTTCTTCCGCCTGGTCTTCGGCGGGCTGTTTTCGGGTATCCCGCTCACGATGGCCTTCCTGGGCGGCCTGTTTGCGCCGGGCTGCGCGCGCTACTTCATGATGCTATTCTTCATCCCCTTCGTCGGGATCGGCACGACCGTGCTCTTCGGCTCGCCCACCGCAGGCATCGTCTGCGTGGTCATCTACCTGATCGTATTCCTCGTGTTGGATCGCTGGATCGCCAGCACCGAGTGGGGTCAAGACGCCCGTGAGAAAGCCAAGCAAGGAAAGTCGTCCAAAATCTACATCGGCGGCATTCCGATCACCGTCGGCGGCTCTTCGTCCTCGGGTGGCGGCGGTGGCTTTTCGAGCGGCGGCTTCTCCGGCGGGGGCGGCTTCTCGTCGGGCGGCGGCGCGTCGGGCAGTTGGTAGACACGTGTTGCCGGCGCCAGAGAGAGCCTGCCCCCAACGGCGACTCACCAGCCAATGATCTCCGGCGCGTCGCGGTCGTCACTGCGGCGGCCGCGGCGGCCCTCTCGCGCTTCTTGGTCTGAGCGGAACGCTGGGGCGACGGCGTCGGACTCGGTGGCACAGCCGCTGACGCTGCCCTCGAAAACCGTGTCCCAGCCGTTGTCTACCCGCCCCAGGATGCGGTAGCGGTTTGTGCCGAGCGGGCCGGACTGCCGGATCACGACCTCCGCCGCACCGACGCCGTCGAGGTCCAGGGCACCCAGCAACGAAAGCTGCCCTGGCGTGCGCGCAGGCCCCGAGTCTTCCCTCGTGACCTCGGCGAGGGGCGTGAGCACCTTGCCCGACACGTCCGGACGGGCGATGACGAACAGTCGCCAGGTTCGAGGCCCCACGTCGCGCTGCTCGGTAGCGTCGAATGTGCCAAGAAGTTCGTCGATGCCGTCCGCGTCGAGGTCAGCAGCGAGCAGGCGCCCCGGCCGCAGGCGACGCAGCGCGGCTTCGGGGGCATCCACAGCACGGAGCCGTTCGCGGGCGAAGGCGAGCATGAGCCGCTGCTCTTCGCCTGTGGGCAACCGCCCCACGAGTCCGCCACTGTAGACGCTAGACGTCGCGGCCAGCGTAGCCTCGGGCGATAGGGGCTGGCTGGCCCTCGACCGCCCCTTCACCGTGCGGCACTTCACCAAATCGAGCTCGGCCTCCCGAATCGGTGCCGGGACGCTGCCCTGGGCAGGGTCGATGACCCAGAGTCCGCGCCGCTCGTTGAGCAGCGCCTCACGGACGCCCCCGTCGAGCCGTGCTGATCGGACGGAATCACGGAGCCAGCTTGGTCCCAGCGTGTCCAACGAGTCGAGGTCGCGTGCGAAGGGCGCGAGCGGATCACCAATGCGCCCCTCGTAGACTACGGCGATGGGCTCGACGAACACACTGCGGTCGTCGATGGGAGGGCGTTCGTCCCGGGTGACGGCGTAGAGCCGGACGAAGCGGTCGCGCGCCTCGAAGTTGCCGCGTGCGCGGGCCAGCTCGACGAGTTGCCATCCGTCTGCCCCGCCGAGCGAGTCGGCGGACGTGTCGACGCGCTCGTAGTAGGCGAAGGCTTCGCCCTCGATGGTACGGTTGCGACTGGCGAGCGTGAGCGCCAACCGGCGGCGTAGCGTCCCCGCCTCCGCACTCACAGCGTCGTCTAGGATCGTAGCGGCTTGCACCTCGTCGGCCTCGACAGTCCACCGGCGCTCTCCGGTCTCGTCGTGGAAGAACACAAAGGCTTGCCCTACGATGTCAACGCGGGTCTGCGCGAGCGTCGGCGTGTCCGGTTCCCGCGCGTCCGGTTCTCCACAGCCGAAGAAGGGCAGCACCAGGAGGGCAATCAATAGGGAACGCACGGCGGTGGGAGTCGAGACGGTGGCGGAGACTAGACCAACGTCTCGGCGTCCGGTTTCGTGCTAGACGCGCACCTAGGCGACACGGCGGAGGATGGACTCCAGCCGCTCATGATCGTCGCCGAGGAGGCGAGAGAGCGTGCGCCCAGCGCTGCGGAGCGCGGCGACCGCCTCAGCGCCCTGGCCATAGGCACGGTGCAGGTGGCGCAGCACCGCCACAATGAGGTCGTCGGCGGGCACAGCCGGATCCGGGTGGCGGGCGAGGCTGCGGAGAAAGTCGAACGGCTCGCCGAGCGCGCAGACGGTGGCGTCGTGGCACGGGTGGACCATGTCGTGGAGGTCGGCAGGTCGTGGTGGGAGCGTCTGGCGGAGTCGGGCAGCCTGCTCACCTGGACGCGGCGCTTCGCGGTAGGCGAGGATGAGCGCGCGGAACGTCGTACGGATGAGTTCCTGAAGCTGCGGCATCTCGCGCTGGAGGGTGGCGCGGTCCATACCCAGCGCCATCGCTCTCCGACCCAGCTCCACGCTGCCCGTCTCAACGTGCGAGACGAGCGCATAAAGCACCGTGCCGTCCTGCGCGGGCACCTCGACCCAGCTCCCGAACGCTGGCGCTTGCCGCCCTCGGGCCACTTCAGCCACCACGTGCCTGGTGCTGGACTCAATGACTTCGGCGATGCTGTCCATGGTTGGGTGGTCGTCTCTGGGTGCACTATGCTGGTGTGGGGTGCGCCCAACTTACGCTTGCGCTCCACCTGCACTTTCCGCGTGTATACACGGTAGCCCCCCTCCCTATCGTTTCTGGTGCACACCCGCATGCCCTACCACTCATCCGTCCATTCCCATGCGCTCCCTCGCGTACGCTTTTGCGCTTCTCTGTGTCGCCACGCTCTCACTCGGAGCGGGCTGTTCGAGCCCGAGCACCGAGTCGGCGTCGCTTCCATTCGATGATACAGGTGCGGCCTTAGATGCGGCCGAAGCTATTCCGGTCTCGAGAGCAGAGGCACCTGCGACCCCGCCTCAACCTGAGCGGCAGCTCATCAAGACGGGGCGGCTCTCCCTTCGCGTGGACGACTACGACGACGCCATGGCCGCGCTGCGCGACACCGTGGCTCGATTCGACGCCTACCTCGCAGGCGAGCAGGAGCAGCGCCGCACCTACCGCATCGAGAACACCGTCACCGTCCGCGTCCGCGCCGCTGAGTTCGACGCCATGGTGGCCGCCCTCGCTGCGATCGCCCGCACCGTGGAGTCCCGTGCCATCGACGTGCAGGACGTGACGGAAGAGTTCGTGGACGTCGAGGCGCGCCTCCGGTCGCGCCGCGCGGCCGAGGAACGCTACCTCGCCATCCTCCAGCAAGCCGACGACGTAAATGACGTACTCGCCGTGCAGCGCCAACTCGACCAGGTGCGCGAGGAGATCGAGCGCGTCGAGGGGCGGCTGCGCTTCCTGCGCGACCGCGTCGGCTTCAGTACGCTCACGGTAACGCTTTTCGAGGAGACGGAATATGCCCTCACCGAAGGGCCTGGCTTCTTCTCCCAGGTCGCCGACGCGGTCGTGACGGGTTGGCGTGCCCTTCTCGACTTTGTGCTCGCTCTGCTGTCGGTGTGGCCGTTCGTCCTGCTTTTCAGTAGCGGCCTCTGGCTCTACCGTCGCTGGCGGCGACGAAACCCGCGCTCAAGGAAGCCGCGCCGTTCGGCCAAAGGCATCTCGGAAACTCCGATGAGCGCAGGCTAGCGCATTGAACCGGTGGGGGGCGCGGGGCTATCCTTCGGCACCACCAACCCACTCCCCTACTTTTTCGGATCATGGTTCAATGGCGCGGCCGCCGCAAGAGCGGTAACATCGTAGACGTACGTGGAGGGCAGAGCGGCCGTAGCCGAGGCGGTCGCCGCGGTGCCGTGGCGGGCGGCTCGCTCGGCTGCGGCACGCTGATCGTTGTGCTCATCGCCGTGCTTCTGGGTGCTGACCTGCAGTCGATTCTCGGTCTCGTCGGGGGGTCGCAGCAGCAAGCGCAGGTGGATCAGCAGCCCACCGCGACCCCGCCGTCCGACGACGCGGGCGAATTCACCTCGGTGATCCTCGCCAGCACAGAGGACATCTGGAATCAGCTGTTCCGGGCGAGCGGCTACCAGTACGCCGAGCCGCGCCTCGTCCTCTACACCGACCAGGTCCGCTCGGCCTGCGGGATCAATGGGGCGGCGACGGGCCCGTTCTATTGTCCCGCCGACCAGCAAGTCTACATCGACCTGAGCTTCCTGCGCGAACTCCAGCGGCTCGGTGCTCCCGGCGACTTCGCCTTTGCCTATGTGGTCGCTCATGAGATCGGGCACCACGTCCAGACGCTCACAGGCGTCTCGCAGCAGGTCAGCCAGGCGCAGCGCCGGTCGAGCCAGAGCCGCGCCAACCAACTCTCGGTGCTCCTGGAACTCCAGGCCGACTGCTACGCGGGCGTCTGGGCGCACTATGCCGACCAGGACGGCTACATCGAGCCCGGCGACATCGAGGAAGGCATGCAGGCTGCCGCGGCTATCGGTGACGACCGGCTCGCGCGCATGAGCGGTCGCCCCATCCAGCCAGACGGCTTCACCCACGGTACCTCAGCGCAGCGGATGCAGTGGTTCCGCACCGGCTACCAGACGGGCGACACCGACTCCTGCGACACGTTTCGATAGTGAGGGGCCAGAAGAAATCGCTCAACCCGCGACGTTTAACCAAAAAGCAGGTCGCCACGCTCATCGCTTCCGAGGGAGTTTTACACCCTGACTAGACGGCACGTCTTGCGCATACGTACCGTTCAGGATCGAAGAGCCAACCGCAGGTTTTCGGCCTGCCTGGTAGCCGCATCCTCTGTGTCCACGACGACATCGGTTCAGCAAAGGGACGGGGCGACATCTATCCGGCAGAGTACTTCGCTCGGCATGTCAAATGGGTCGAACGTGTGCGAGACCCTTCTATCCCCAATGGATCGGTAGACCATTGGTATCACTTTTCACGGCACAAAGCTTCAATCCTAGACCACGAGACTGAACTCGTCGAAGAGTCGGAGCAGCTTGTTGGATGTGCCTTGGATGGATCGTAAAGAAGCCTCGACGCAGTCTCTGACTTCGCTGAAGCTCAGGGCTTTGAGGAAGTCATTACCCACATTTACGACCACCTTGTTATCTACACGGGTGTGGTTTTGATGGGTCGGGTACGGGGGAACTAGCACCTCGAACAATGTTTGGGACGGACGTCGCCATTCGTAAAAGCCGCCGACGGTCGAGTCTTGATGCCAATCAACATTGTCTGGGAAAATCTTGACGGCCTCGATCCCATAGACCTGCGACGCTCTGCGGCGAACGAAGTCAGGCGTACCGCAGCGAAGCGTTTGTAGCGCCCTCTCGAACAGTTGCCAGCTCACAAGTCCGATGCTCTCTTCCAGAGGCATCATCGCGGCCTTCATACTACGATGGCCGTGTTCTGTCAGCTCGGAATAATCTGCTGACTTCAATCTGAACGTCGTCGCAGGTATTCTGCCCGCAGGTGCGCTACTCGTCCCTTTGTAGCCAGTCGGGCTGAACTCGCGAACCGAAACAGTGCCTTGCCGCTGCTATCCGGTCAGAATACCCGCTGCGTCGACGTAGACCCGTCTCTGGTGTGGCTGGTTTCCCGAACGGCGTTGAAGCGCCCCGCAGCGTGGTCGTAGCGTCGCTCCAGCACGTGTGTTTCCGTCTCGTCGATACGGATCCAGTTGTAGTAGTTCGTCCGTTTGCCTTCGGGTTCGCGCGAACGGTTGCTCGTGGCCGTCCCTGCGCTAGCAATCACAATATGCTGGCTCCATTCAGCTTCGACGCTCTCAGGCGTGAAGTCCAACTTGACCGACGAGACCGTCGATTTATGGATGTGACCGCATAGGACAAGGTTGATCCCGGACTCTGCGGCTGTGAAGAGTGTCTCGAAGCCGCCATCCGACACATCGTGGTCGTCGAGTGATTGCACGCGCGTGAGATGGTGATGCAACACGAGCACGCGGAATGCCTCGGTAGGCTGCCCTTCGAAGTACGACGTGATCCGGGCGCGGTGCTGAGCTTGGACGAGGCCTCCCTTGACCGTCTTTCCGTGCGCCGAGTTGAGCCCAAGCACGGCGAGCGGCGGCAGCCCTGATCGCGTGGCTTCGAACGTGGGGGCGAGGTCGTCGGTGATGTAGTGCTGGTACTTCCGCACCGGGCGATAAACGCGCTCGATGGGATTGTGCCACCAAGCCGTCACGTCGTGGTTGCCGGGCACCACGAGTACGGGAGCCGTGAATCTGTCAAGGAAGGCGCGGGCGGCTACGAATTGCCATGCGCGCGCGCGCTGCGTCAGATCGCCCGAGACCACGACCAGGTCCATATCCGCGTTGTTCACCTCATCGACGAGCGCGTCAACGATGGTCGGGCTATCGATGCGCCCGAAGTGGACGTCCGAGAGGTGGGCGAGGCGGTAGACTGCGGGCTCAGGCATGGCGTAAACACGCGAACGCGCCGCCTACGATCCGCAGACGGCGCGTGAAGAGGAAGCTAGCGCGTCTAGTTTGCGACGGACAGCTGTACGGGAACGGCCACCGTGCCCCAGCGCAGGTGCAGGTCGGCCGAGCTATCGCCCACGTTCACGAACGAGTACGTCAACTGCTCGACGTGGTCCAGCGAGGCGGGGGCCACCTCGACGCGCAGCTGGTCCTGGCTGTCGTCGTAGTTGTAGGCCCCCCATTGGTCAGCGGTCTTGTTGAAGATCACCGTCCACGAGTCTTCCGTGGGAATGGTGAAGAGCGCGTAGGTGCCCGCTGGCAGTTCCTCGCCTTCGACCATCAGCGGCCCCGAGGTTCTGATGACGGTGGCCTCGTTGGCCCCGGAACGCCAGACTTTGCCATAGGCTTCGAGCGCTTCGCCTTCGGGGCCGAAGAGCGTGCGGTCCTTCACGCTGGGGCGACCGTAGAGGACGGTCACGTCTGTCGTGCCGATGGTCTGCATGACCATCGCGTTGGGGCTGACGCGCGCTTCGTCACTGGCGCGCGCGGGCATGTCCTGGGCGAACGAAGGTGCTGCAACGAGCAGCAGGAGAGAAAAGAGAGCTAGGAGGCGCATGGCGGTTGGGGCAGTGCCCCGGTTGAGTAGGGAGAAGTGAATCAGGCGGGAGATGTACTAGAGGAGCATCGTCATGGGCTGTTCGAGGTAGCCCTTGACGGTGTTGAGGAACTGCGCGCCCGTGGCCCCGTCGATGGCGCGGTGGTCGCACGAGAGCGTCACTTTCATGCGCTTGCCAGCGGCGAGTTCGCCGTCCTGAACGACGGGCACGTCGCGGATGCCCCCGATGGCGAGGATCGCCGCGTTCGGGGGGTTGATGATCGCGGTGAACTCCTCGATGCCGAACATGCCGAGGTTCGAGGTGGTGAAGGTGGAGCCTTCCCAGTCCTGCGGTTGAAGCGTGCGGTCGCGCGCCTTCCCGGCGAGCTCGCGCGTGTCGGCGGCGATCTCGGAGAGGCCCTTGCGGTCGGCGTGACGCACGACGGGCGTGAGCAGGCCTTCGTCGATGGCGACCGCGATGGCGACGTGGACCTCCCTGTGGTAGCGCATCACGCCCTCGTCTTCGAGGTAGGACGCGTTCATGGCCGGATGCTGGCGCAGCGCGAGCGCACAGGCCTTCGTGACGAGGTCGTTGAACGACACCTTCGCCTTGCCCTGTGCTTCGCCGAGCTTGTTCAGGCGCGAGCGGAAAGCCATTGCCTCCGCCATGTCCACGTCGATGGTGAGGTAGAAGTGCGGCGCAGTGAACTTGCTCTGGGCGAGACGGCGCGCGATGGTCTTGCGCATCTGCGAGAGCTTCTGATCCTCGGCCCCAGCCGTCGGCGCGGGTGCCGCAACGGGCGCAGGTGCGCTCACCGGCTGGGCGACGGGCTGCGCCACCGGCTGAGCGACGGGCTGCGCCAGCGGCTGGGCGACGGGCGCTGCCTTCGCTGCAGGCGCGTCGCCGCGCATGGCGGCCTCTACATCTCTCTTGACGATGCGGCCTTCCGGCCCGCTGCCCGAGAGCGCCGCGATGTCGATACCGCCTTCCTCCGCCATCTTGCGGGCCAGCGGCGAGGCCTTTACGCGACCGCCGTCGGCCGCGGTCGGTGCGCCGTCGCCGCCCGGTGCTACCACCTCGCTCACGGGTGCAGCCTCAGGAGTCGCCGCGGGCTCAGGCGCCGCTTCGGTCGCCGCGCCGTCGCCGGAGCCACCGTACTTCGCAAGCACGTCGTCAGCGCTCTCGCCCTCCTTGCCCAGCACAGCAATCAGACCGCCAATCGGCACGCCTGAGCCCTCATCGACCACCTTCTTGAGCAGCACGCCGTCGTCGTAGACCTCTAGGTCCATGGTGGCTTTATCGGTCTCGACTTGCGCGATCACGTCGCCGGCGGAGACGCTATCGCCTTCTTCAGCGAGCCAAGCGACGAGGACGCCCTCCTCCATCGTGTCGCTCATTTTGGGCATTTCTACGGCAATAGCCATGGGAAGTCAGAAGTGTGAAGTTAGAAGTGAGAAATTGGAGGTCGAAACGAGAAGGGATGCAAGCTTGGAGGTGCGAGAGTGCGACGTACTTCCTACTTCACTACTTCCTACTTCTCAGTTCACATACAGCGCGCGCTTGGCCGCAGCGATGGTGTCGTCCACCGACGGCATCCAGGCTTCGATGAGGTTCTTGGCGTAGGGTGCGGGCACGTCCTTGGCAGTGACGCGCTGAACGGGCGCATCGAGGTAGTCGAAGGCGCGCTGCTGGATCTGGAACCCAACCTCCGAGGCGATGCCGCCGAAGGGCTGGCTTTCATCGACGATCACAAGCCGGTTGGTTTTCTTGACCGAGTCGATGACGGCGTCAAACGGGAACGGGCGAATCGTGCGCGGATCGATGACCGTCGCCTCGTAGCCCTGCTTGCTAAGCTCCTCGGCCGCTTCCATCGCGAGCCAGTACGACTTGGAGTGCGCCACGATGGTCAGGTCGTCGCCTTCGCGGGCGATGCGTGCCTCGCCGATGGGGATCGTATAGTCGACGGCGTCCGACACCTCGCCCTTCATGCCGAACATCAGCTCAGACTCCATGAACAGCACGGGGTCGTCGTCGCGGATGGCCGACTTGAGTAGGCCCTTGGCATCGTCGGGGTTTGACGGCGCGACGATCTTGAGACCCGGCACGTTGGCGTAGAACGGCTCAGTCGAGTTGGAGTGCGTCGCCGCAAGCTGACCGGCCGCGCCGTTGCCGCCGCGGAAGACAATCGGCACCTTGAGTTGGCCACCTGACATGTAGCGCATCTTGGCCGCGTTCGAGACGATCTGGTCGAACGCCACGAAGGCAAAGTTCCAGGTCATGAACTCGATGATCGGCCGCAGACCCATCATGGCCGCGCCGATGCCGAGGCCGGAGAAGCCGTTTTCCGAGATCGGCGTGTCGATGATGCGCTTGGGCCCGAACTGGTCGAGCATGCCCTGCGACACCTTGTACGCGCCGTTGTACTCGGCGACCTCCTCGCCCATGAGGAAGACGTTTTCGTCGCGCTCCATCTCCTCGGTCATCGCCGCCCGGAGTGCCTCGCGGAATTGAAGTTCAGCCATGTCTGCTTTATTAGTCGTAGGTCAAAGGTCGAAGGTCGCAAGTCTATGAGGCTGGAAGCAGCAACGATCTACGACCTGCGACCTCAGACCTGCGACTTCCGCTAGGAAATAAACGGGTAGTCGTCCTGGACGTACACGTCCTCGTACATCGTCTCGACGGGCGGGTACGGGCTGTTCTCGGCGAACTCGACCGCACCGAGCACAACCTGCTTCACCTCGTCGTCGATGGTGTCGAGGGCGTCGTTCTCGGCGAGCTTGTGCTCCAGCATGTAGGCCTTGAGGCGGACGATCGGGTCCTCGTCCTTCTTCGCCTCCATCTCCTCCTTCGTACGATACTTCTGCGGGTCCGACATGGAGTGGCCGCGGTAGCGGTAGGTCCGCATGTCGACCATGAAGGGCTTGCCTTCGCGTGCCTCGTCGGTGATGTCCTTCATGGCCTTGTAGACAGTGAAGACATCCATGCCGTTGATGAGTACGCCCGCCATGTCGTAGGGGTAGCCCTGCTTGTAGAGGTCAACGCTGCCGCGCGAGCGCTCGACAGAGGTGCCCATCGCGTACTGGTTGTTTTCGCAGATGAGAAGCGCCGGGAGTTCGTAGAGGGCCGCGAGGTTGGCGGCTTCGTGGAAGCTGCCCTGGTTGATCGCGCCGTCGCCGAAGTAGGTCAGGCTGACGCCGCCCGTCTCCTTGTACTTGCACGCAAACGCGAGGCCGACGCCGACGGGGATCTGCCCGCCGACGATGCCGTGGCCGCCGTAGAAGTGCTTTGAGACGTCGAAGAAGTGCATCGAGCCGCCCTTGCCGCGCGACGAGCCGTCGACCTTACCGAAGAGTTCGGCCATGCAGGCGTTGGCGCTCATACCGCGCGCAAGGCCGAGGCCGTGATCGCGGTAGGCTGTGATGATCGGGTCGTCAGGACGCGTGGCCCAGACGGAGCCGGTGGAGACGGCTTCCTGGCCGATGTAGAGGTGGAGGAAGCCTGAGATCTTCTGCCGCCCGTACATCTGCGCTGCGCGCTCCTCGAAGCGGCGCTGCATCAGCATGTTGCGGTACATGTCAAGCAGCGTCTCGACGTCGAGACCCAGCTCTTCGTGCGTGTAAGCGTCGACCTCCGTGTAGAAGCGGAAGTCGGCATCTCCGGGCGCATTGATAGCTTCGGCATGCCCCAGGTTGAGGCTCTGTCCTTCGATGGGGCTCGGCGCCCCGTCGCCGCCGACGGCACCGGGAACCGGATTCTCGGCAGCGGCCTTCCGCGCAGTGGTCCGTTTGGCGGGCGCTTTACGAGGAGCTGGCTTGCGCGTCGTCTTCTTGGCCGTGGTCTTTTTGGCCGTGGTCTTGCTCGCCGTGGTCTTTTTGGCCGCGGTCTTGCTCGCCGTGGCCTTGCTCGCCGCGGTCTTGCTCGCCGTGGCCTTTTTTGCCGTGGAGGTCGTCTTCTTCTCTGCCATTGAGGGAGCGGCGCTAGGTGATAACCGGTACAAGGGTGGCGCCATCGGACGCCGTCGAACACTCACGCAATCGTGTCCGAGATGTTCGCTATGGGCGAAGTCTAAATATACGAGGCGGCGGCGGCCCCTTTCGTTCATGTCCGTACGCCAGACGGTGGCGAGGGCCTGTTGCGAGGGCGAGCCGCTTCTGGGAACGTTTTCACAGGCTGCGCCCAGGCCTCCAAGTAACTCACTTCCTATTTTGGGAGTTCGCTCGCTCTTGCCCTGCTTGCGCGCAACGCGCTGTGTCTGCTCCTGTGCCCGTTCCCACCGCATCGCCTACCCCGCCTGACGTGAAGGGCGAGCGTTCACTAGTCGTGGTCCCGACCTACAACGAGGCGGACAACATCGAGCGTCTGCTCACGTTCGTCTGCGAACTCAAGCCGAAGGCTGTGGCCGACTTTGGCCTGGCTCTCGTCCGCCCCGTGACGTTTGACGTTCTAGTAGTAGACGACGGCTCTCCAGACGGGACGGCGGCGCTCGTCAGGCGCGTGCAAGCGGCGTACCCTGGACGCGTGCATCTCGTCGAACGGACGGGCAAGCTGGGGCTCGGCACCGCCTACGTGCGCGGCTTTCGCTACGCGCTCGCCCACGGCTACGACCACGTCTGCGAGATGGACGCCGACTTCTCGCACAACCCGGACGACCTCCCGAAGCTCGTTGCCGCTATTCAAGACGGCGCTGACGTCGCCATCGGGAGCCGCTACGTCGGCGGCGTTCGCATCATGAACTGGCCGCTCTCGCGCCTCGTGCTCAGCTACGGCGCGGGCGTCTACACGCGGGCGATCACCGGCCTCCCCGTCCTCGACGTGACGGCGGGCTTTAAGTGCTTCCACCGCCGCGTGCTTGAAGCGATTGACCTCGACCGGGTCAAGTCGAACGGCTACTCATTCCAGATCGAGCTCACCTACCGCGCGTGGAGGCAGGGCTTCAAGATTGCCGAGGTGCCTATCGTGTTCACAGAGCGCACGGAAGGCCAGAGCAAGATGAGCAAAGCCATCGTCCGCGAGGCCGCCTGGAAGGTGTGGGAGCTGCGCCTGCGGCAACTCGTGGGCAAGCTGTGACGATGCGTGCCTGGTGGCATGCGATGGACGTTCCCAGCACACGCTGTCTATTCCCTATCACACATCGAAGAACTTGCGCTTGAGCGCCTCCGCAAGTCGGTCGGGGAGCAAGTCTGCGGCCCACGCGCTGACCCGGTCGGCGAGGCAACCTACCGTCTGTCGCGGCGGCGGCGATGACGTCGCAAGTACATCTGCTATGGCGTCGGCAACGACGGAAGGCGGCGGGCCTGTACGCTCCCCTTCGAGTGTGACATTGAGGGCACGAGTGAGGGCCTCGCGGTAGTGGGAGTCGTCGCTGTGAGCCGGGGTGAACCGACGTGCACTACTAAAGCCCGTTCGCACGTCGCCCGGTTCGACGAGCGTAACCCGGATGTCGAAGGCGACGAGTTCGAGGCGTAGGGACTGAGCCCAGCCTGCCAGGGCAAACTTGCTGGCCGAGTAGGCCCCCTGGAAGGGCAACCCGATCCGCCCGGCAATCGAGCCGACGAAGACGAGATGCGCACGCTTCCCGCCCACCGCGTTCTGCGCCCGCATCGCAGGGAGGACAGCGCGGACGAGGCGGTGCGGCCCGAGCAGGTGTGTGTTGAGTTGGGCTTGCAGCTCGCCGTCTGTGGTCTCTTCGAGCGGCCCGACGAGCGACCAGCCAGCGTTGCTCACGACAGCGTCGAGGCGTGGTCCCTGCTCCAGCACCCAAGCAATGCCATCGTTGACGGACGCCTCCTCGTCGACGTTCATGGGTAGCATCATGAGCCCGTCCCGCACCTCGCCGAACGCGGCGGTTCGGCTCGTGCCGAATACCTGCCAGCCGTCTCGGGCAAGACGCTGCGCGGTAGCCAGGCCGATACCCGACGATGCCCCGGTGACGAGTACCGTTTTTTTCATAACGCGAACGCCCAGATTGTCAGCGAGCAAGACAGAGCCGACTGGCACACCCGCGTACCTTCCCGGAGTTTCTACCGCCGGATCCCATGCCTATCCCTGCTCTCGCCGACCGTAGCGCCGAGGTCGTCTTTCGCGGCTTCGAGAGCTACCGCCGTCGCTACCGCGTCCTGACACGCCGAGCCCGCACCCGCTTCGAGACGCAAGACTGGGCCGGTATGGGCAAGGACGCCACCGAGCGCCTCGACCTCTACAAACGCACCGTCGCCGCCGTCGAATACGACCTCCGCAACACGCTCGGCGGGGATATCGAGAACCACTACCTCTGGGCCAATATGCACGGGGCCTACGCCCAACGCAACAGCCTGCGCGACGACTGGGAACTCGGCGAGACTTTCTTCAACTCGATCACCCGCCGCATCTTCGACACGGTCGGCGTAGACGAGGAGATCGAGTTCGTGGCAAGCGGCATCAAGACGCCGCCGCCGCGGCCCGTCGTGCGCGTGTTCGAAGGCGTCGGCACCGTGCCGCAGCTGTTTGCCTCGATCCTCAAAGCCTACCCCTTCGACCTCCCGTATCGAGACCTCCGTTCTGACGCGGAAACCCTCGCCACACGGGTCAAGGCGCACCTTCGCCAACAGGAGGCCGTGGGGCACGTGGACCGCTTGGAGCTCATCGAGTCGGTGTTCTTCCGCGACCGCCGCGCCTACCTCGTCGGGCGGATCTACTGCGGGGCGTACACCTCGCCCGTCGCTATCGCACTAGCAAACGAAGACGGCGAGATCGGCGTGGACGCGTTCCTGCTCACCGAGGACGCCGTGTCGATCCTCTTCTCGTTCACGCGGTCGTACTTCCTCGTGGTCGCCGACCGGCCATACGACCTCGTCCGGTTCCTGAAAAGCCTGCTGCCGCGCAAGCGCGTCGCCGAGCTCTACATCGCGCTCGGGTTCAACAAACACGGCAAGACGGAGCTCTATCGTGACCTGCTGCGGCACCTCGCCCAGGCCGAGCGCTCAGACCCCAACGACCGCTTCGTGCGGGCACCAGGCCAGCGCGGCATGGTGATGACCGTCTTCACGATGCCGAGCTACGACTACGTCTTTAAGCTCATCAAGGACCGGTTCGACCCGCCGAAGACGGTCACCCATCAGGGCGTGAAGGATGCGTACGCCCTCGTCTTCCGCCGCGAGCGTGCCGGGCGGCTTGTGGACGCGCAGGCCTTCGAGCACCTGGAGTTTGACCGCGCCCACTTTGATCCAGTGCTGCTCGACGAGTTGCTCGTCGAGGCAGGACACATCGTTTCCGTGGACGGCGATCGCGTTCGGATCGGGCTCGCCTACACCGAGCGCCGCGTGACGCCACTCGACCTCTACGTTCGTCGCGCGCTCGACGAGACCGACAGTGGCCTGCGCGTGGCGGACGCCGAGATGGCGGTGGTCGACTACGGGTGGTGCATCAAAGACCTTGCAAAAACGGGCATCTTTCCCGGCGATCTCCTGCTCAAGAACTTTGGCGTCACCCGCCACGGCCGCGTCGTCTTCTACGACTATGACGAGTTGCAGCTCATGGGCACCGTTAACTTCCGCAAGAAGCCGGTGCCGCGTACGCTGGAACAGGAAATGGCCTCAGAACCATGGTATTCCGTAGGCGAGCATGATGTCTTTCCCGAAGAGTTGATCTACGGACTCGGGTTAGTCGACCCCCTGCGCCGTACTTTTTTGGCTGAGCACGCCGACCTCTTCACCCCGGAGTTTTGGCAGGCCGCGCAGGCGCACCTTGCGGAAGGCGACCTCGTGCAGCCGCTCCCCTACACCGCGCAGCACCGCCTTCGCCGAGCACCGCTCGCCGAACCTGCGGGCGCCGTTCCGTCTTGACTCCCTGACCTACGTCCGATCCTTCCCTGCCGATGGCTAGCTACACGCACCTCACGCCTCCGACCACTGGTTCGAAAATCACCATCTCCGGTGGCAAGCTGCACGTCCCCGACGACCCGATCATCCCGTTCATCGAGGGCGATGGCATCGGCCCCGACATCTGGAAGGCCAGCGAGCCCGTCCTCGACGCGGCCGTTGAGAAGGCCTACGGTGGCACGCGCAAGATCCACTGGATGGAGGTCTATGCTGGCGAGAAGGCCAACAACCAGTTCGGCGAGTGGCTGCCCGAGGACACGCTGACGGCGATCAAGGACTACCTCGTCGCGATCAAGGGCCCGCTCACGACGCCCGTCGGCGGCGGCATCCGCTCGCTCAACGTGGCGCTCCGCCAGAAGCTCGACCTCTACGCCTGCGTGCGCCCGATCCAGTACTTCGACGGCGTCCCTTCCCCGGTCAAGCAGCCGGAGAAGGTCGACATGATCATCTTCCGCGAGAACTCGGAGGACATCTACGCCGGCATCGAGTTCAAGGCGGGCACCGACGCCAACAAGAAGCTCCGCGACTTCCTCATCAACGAGATGGGCGTCACGAGCATCCGCTTCCCCGAGACGAGCGGCCTCGGCATCAAGCCCATCTCTGAGGAAGGCACCAAGCGCATCGTTCGCTCGGCCATCGACTACGCGATCGCCAACCGCAAGCCCAACGTGACGCTCGTGCACAAGGGCAACATCATGAAGTTCACCGAGGGCGGCTTCCGCGACTGGGGCTACCAGCTCGCGAAGGACGAGTACGGCGCCGTGGACCTCGACGGCGGCCCCTGGCAGACGATCACGCTCGACGACGGCTTTGAGATCACCGTCGGCGACGTGATCGCGGACGCGTTCCTCCAGCAGATCCTGCTCCGCCCGTCGAACTACGACGTGATCGCCACGATGAACCTCAACGGCGACTACCTCTCGGACGCGCTCGCCGCGCAGGTCGGCGGCATCGGCATCGCGCCGGGCGCCAACATCAACTACGTCACCGGCGCGTCGATTTTCGAGGCCACACACGGCACGGCTCCGAAGTACGCCAACCAGAACAAGGTGAACCCGTCGTCGGTCATCCTCTCCGGGGAGATGATGTTCCGCTACATGGGCTGGACGGAGGCCGCCGACCTCATCATCGAGGGCGTCGCGGGCGCGATCCGTGGCGGGCGCGTCACCTACGACTTCGCGCGCGGCATGGACAACGCCACGGAGATCTCGACGTCCGACTTCGGCCAGGAGATCATCGACAACATGGGCTAGCCGGCGCTACCTGTTCGCTGTCGACACACAGCCGGCAGTCGCCCAGGGTCGTCCTTTCGGGGACACTCGTTGCGACTGCCGGCTTCGCTTTTTGTGGCACCCGCTCGCCATCGAATTGATAGGTCGGCTGGGAACCCCATCGCTCTCAGTTTGGATACCACGTCATCCTTGAAGCAACCGCTCTTCTCTGGCACCGACCTCGCCTCCTCCAATGAAAGCCACCTGGAACGACGCCACCCTCGCTGATTCTGACGACACGGTCGTCGTGGAAGGCAACCACTACTTCCCCGCAAGCGCACTCGACCAGGCGCATTTTGAGGCGAGCAGCCACACGACCCGTTGCCCGTGGAAGGGTACGGCGCACTACTATCACGTGGTTGTAGACGGCCAGCGCAACGAGAACGCGGCGTGGTACTACCCCGAGCCGAAGCCTGCCGCCTCCGAGATCAAGGACCGCGTCGCCTTCTGGAAAGGCGTGCGCGTCTCAGCTTAGCACTATGGCATCCGACAACCCACGTACCGGTGTATCGCGGCGCTCTGCGCAGCCTGGGCGCTCTCAGCCATAGTTGAGTGCTTCCGGTCTATTCGTAGCGGAGCACCTCCGTTGGGTTGACCGTCGCCACGCGCCAGATCTGGCGAGCTACTGTCAGCGCCGCGATGGCGAAGAGCAGCGTTATCCCCGCGAGGAACGGGCCGAACGACAGCCCTGCGTGGTACGTCCAGATGCTGTTGAGCAGGAGCGGCAGCACGAAGAGGCACAGGGCCGAGGCCAGGGCGACGGCTACGAGGAGCAAGACGACAAACTCGCGGTTCAGGAGAACGCTGATCTGTGAGACGGTCGCCCCCAGCACCTTGCGAACGCCCATCTCCTTGGTCCGGCGCGTGATCGTGAGCGACACCATGGCGAAAAGCCCAACGGCTGCGATGAGCACCGCACCAAACCCGCTGTAGGCAAACACGACCACGATACTCCGGTTGATGGCGCGCGGCTCGACGCGTATCGAACTGTGCTCGTAGCTCGAATACAGGACGTCGGGCGCGTGCGCCTTCCAGGCCTCCTCCATGCGCGTCTCGACGGCATCCGTGCGACCGGGCTGCGTTTTGACCACGAGGTAGGGATACACACCTTCGCGGTTGTCGTTGGTCCGCGCGCGTAGAATGAAGGGGTCGATGTCATCCCAGGGACCATCCGAGAACACGTTGGCGACGACGCCTACGACGACGACCGCCGTGCTGTCCACGAGGAACCGCTCGCCCAGCGCAGCCGCGGGTGTCGTCCCCAGACTGAGGCCGTCGACCAGCGCTTCCGAGACCACGACGCCGTCTGAGGCGTCTGAATCGAGTCCATCCTCGTGGAAACGACCCGCGAGCAACGTCAGGTTGACGAGCTCGGCATACCCGGGCTCAGCCGCGTAGACTTCAGCGCGCAGATCGCTCTCCGCGCCGAGCGCTGCCACGGGCAGCGTGTTGTAGCGGTAGCTCAGGTGGGCATTCGTGCCGACCACGCCCTCCACGTCCGGATCGGCAAGAGCCGCTGCTCGCATGGCAGTATAGTCGCTCGGCGTGTCCGTGTTGATCGTCAGGAGGGCCTCGGTAGCGTAGCCGTAGTCCAAGTTATCCTGGTACTCCGCGTTGCGCAGGAACACCGCGCTAGTGATGACGGCCATCAGCGCTGCTGCGAACTGGAAGACGAGCAGCGTGCGTCCGAGCCAACCAAAGCGCGCCATCGGCTGCTGGCCCTTGAGGATCTCAACGGGACGAAAGCGGCTCACATAGGCGGCCGGCCATCCGCCGGAGAGGAGTCCCGTGAACAGCACAAGCCCCGCCAGGAACAGCAAGAACATCGCATTGTCCGCATACGAGATCTGGAGGTCAATGCCGAGCGTAGGCCACAGCGCGTTGTAGCCCGGCACGATCAGATGCGCTAGCAAGAGCCCGAGCCCCAGGGAAAGCGCGCACAGGATGAGGCTCTCGCCGAGGAATTGCAGGATCAGTTGCCGCCGCCCGCCGCCCAGCGACTTGCGTACGCCGATCTCTTTCATACGCCGCCCGGCGAAGGAAATCGAGGTGTTCATGAAGTTAAAGCACGCCATGAGCAAGACCAGGATCGCAATGATGCCAGGCGAGACAATGGCCGCCGGATGGACGCCCTGCTTGAGCCAGTAGTTGCTCTTCGACGGGGACGTGAGGGCTACATCGAGCAGGGATTCAGGCGCCACGGCGCGCAAGGGCCAGTTTTCGTTGGCCGCGTTCTGCGTTGGCACAAACCGACCGGCCGCTGCAGCGATCTGCGCAATCGCAGCGTCTTCTGCTTGAACAAAGGTCAGCGCCCATTGCGACCAGTCGTCCGCGGCGGTGTTATAGATCCGCTCCAGTTGCACGTACGGGATCAGCAGATCGAACTGGAGGCTCGACGCCGCCAGGATGGGCTCGGTCACTGCCCCTACAGTGAACGTCACGAGCGAATCGTTTCGGAAGCGGAGCTCGATGTCGGACCCGATGGGGTTGGCGTCCCCGAAGTACTTCTCGGCGGTCCGGGCTTCCAAGACCACCTGCTGTGGATCGTCGAGGGCTGCTGGACTGCCGTAGCGCAGCGGAAAGTCGAACATGGCCATCACCGACGACTCGGCGAACCGCCCGTTTTCCTGAAATACCTGGTCGCCCACGCGCATGTTCACGCCCGCCCAGTTTAGCCGCGCAGTCCGCTCGATGCCCGACACCTCAGATTCCAGCGTAGGTGCCATCGGCATGGGCACGACGCCCCACGTCCCGTCCCACCCGCTCGTCTCAACTTCGGCGTTGAGCAGGTAGATCTCGTCCGCGTTCTCGTACTGCGCGTCGAAGCCGTAGGCGAACTCGAAGTTCACGTAGGCCAGCACGCAGCCCGCGATGGCAAACGCCAGGCCGAGCACGTTGATGACGGTGTAGTGCGGGTACTTGCGGAGGGTGCGCCAGGCGAGGACGAAGTAGCTCTTCAGCATGGGACGAGCGGGGTGGCAGGCGTGATCGACACGAGAGGTGTGCGGGGCTATTCGGAAGGGGTGACCCTCAAGTTGCGCTGCGGTTGCTGTCGATCGTGTCGATGGCTTGCTCCGCTGCGTACCGCGCCGCATCTTGTCACACCCTTACCCACATATCTACGCCATGCGTTTCCCCTTTCGCCTCGTCGCCTCAGCGCTTGCGCTGCTCCTCGTCTCCGCGTGCGACGAGCCCGCCCCCGACAGTCCGGAGCTCTCTGGCCCGATCGTACTCGCTGACACGCCCCATGACCTCGTAGCCGTGATCGACTCAGCGGGATTGCGCGCTCACATCGAAGAGCTCGCGAGCGACGCCTACGGAGGGCGCGGCACAGGCACCCCGGGCGAGCAGATGACCATCGCCTACATCGCGTCGCAGATGCAGGCCACCGGGCTCGAACCTGGTGCGGCTGATGGGACCTTCTTCCAGCAAGTCCCGCTCCTCGGCTCCACGCCCGTCTCGGTCGGCAACCTCGCGCTCGTCCCCGACGACGGCGAGCCGGTCCTGCTTGACTTCGTGAACCAGTTCATTGCCTCCACTGACCACGACACGACCGCCATCAGCGTCGAGGGCGCCGAACTCGTCTTCGTCGGCTACGGCATCTCAAACCCCGGATATGAGTGGGACGACTACAAGGACGTGGACCTCACCGGCAGGATCATGGTCAGCTTCGTGAATGACCCGCCTGCAACGGAGGCCGAGCCGAACCTCTTCCAAGCCGACACGCTGACCTACAATGGCCGGTGGACCTATAAATATGAAGAGGCGCGCCGCCGCGGTGCCGTCGGGGCGCTGCTCATCCACACCGGACCGACGGCCGGCTACCCATTCCTGGTGCTCTCCGGCGGCGCCCGCGGCGAGCAGATCTCGCTCGCCACGCCCCCAGAGAACGCGCTCGACGTGAAAGGCTGGATCACGCAGCCCGTCGCTGAACAGTTGCTCGCCGCAGCAGGTCTGACACTGGACGATGCGTTCGCGATGGCCGCAACGCGCGAGTTCGAGCCGGTACCACTCCCCGTGCGCGCCTCGCTAGAGATGACGTTCGAGACGCGTCGCTTCACGGGCACCAACGTGATCGGCAAAATCACGGGCGATGCCGCGCCGGACGAAGCCGTCATCGTGACAGCCCACCACGACCACCTCGGCATCGATGCTGACCGCGTGGCGGCGGGCGACGACGGCATCTACAACGGCGCCGTGGACAATGCCTCGGGCGTCGCGATGCTGCTCGAAATGGCCGCTGCGATCGCGTCCGGCCCCACGCCCGACCGCAGCGTTTACTTCCTCACGCTCTCGGCGGAAGAGTCGGGCCTGCTCGGCGCGGCGCACTACGCTGAGAACCCCGTTTTCCCGCTCGTCAACACGATCGCCAACGTGAACGTGGATTCTGGCAACATGTACGGACCAACGACGGACATCGTCGGCATCGGCGCGGAGCGGAGCGAGATGCTTCCCTTGCTCCGGCAAGCTGCAGCGGGCGAGGACATGACCGTCACGCCGGACAACCAGCCCAATCAGGGCCTGTTCTTTCGTTCGGACCAGCTTGCCTTCGCCCGTGCAGGCGTTCCTGCCGTGTTCATCAACACGGGCGTGGACTTCGTTGGAAAACCCGAGGGCTATGCGGCCCAGGTCAAAGCCGATTACCGCCGCGAGCGCTACCACCAGCCTGCCGACGAATACGACCCCGAGACGATGCCTCTCGGCGGCCTCGTGCAGCAGACGAAGGTCGCGACGCGCCTCACCTACGGGATCGCTGACAGCGGCATCCGCCCGGCGTGGAAGCCGAGTGAGGCCTTTGCCGAAACTCGCGCTCGGGCCGAACGCCTAGCCGACATGTAGCGAAAGCCAGCGGCACCGGGCGCGCTTAGCTCTGCTCGCGTTGCCGCTGACCCGTCGTAGCCTGGTCCGAGAGCGGATCGAGCGGATCGAGGTCTAGGAGCGGCTCGTCGAGTTCGTCTAGCAGTTCGCCGGACGGACCCGCGAAGATGTCCTCGATCTCTTCGACGGACGCCTGCGTCTCCTCGACTTCGGAGACGAGTGTGTCGAGTTGAAAGGAGAGTTCTTCGGGGTTGCGCATCGTGAGCGACTGCTCGTAGATGTACTTCGTCACGTCCTCGATCGTCTCCAACTGCGCTTCGATGATGGCAAGGTTCTCGTGCGCCTTTTTGAACTTGCCGAGGCGCTTTTCGAGGATGCTGAGGCGGCGCTTCTTGATCGCGGCTACGCGCGGCGGGTCGTCCTCCATGTCCCGGCGCAGCCGCGCGATCGCGTTCACGACCTCGTCTTCCTCGGTGCGCCGCGCAAACTGCTTGTAGCGGTCCTGCAGCATGAGCAGGTTGAGGTAGCTATCGAGGAGCCCGTCGAGCTTGCCGAGGTGGTTGTCGAGGAGGCCCTGCGATGCGTAGGGCAGCTTCTTGTAGGACTCCTTGATCTGCTTCTCCAGCGTGCGGAAGCGGACGTAGCGCTTCTGGTCGTTTTTGCCGAGCGTCTTGAAACGCTCCGTGTCGGAGAGCGGCTTGCGCTGCTCGGCGATCTCGCGCGACTTCACGGCCCGTTGGAACCGATCGTTGCGCGGCATGATGCCGAGGTAGAGCAGTTCCATCGCCGCGGTGAACGTGAGGATGATCTCCGGCAATGCCGCGACGTCGTTGAGGAGGAAAGCGGCCACCATCGCCCCGATGAGGAACACGAGGTTCCAGGGCAGCATGAAGGCTTCCTTCGTGTAGTTGATCTTGTCGCTCATCGGATGAGGACGGTGCCTCCGTGGAGTGAGAAGGTGGTGGCGGGCGGCGTGTTAGCCCTAGTCTCGCTTGCGCCCGATGGTCTTTTCGGACGTGTTGGTAGCCTCCGGCGCGGCCGGTTTGGCCGGCTTCGATGCAACGTCTGGCTCGGGCCGTGCCGGTGCTGGCGAACGCCCAATGGTCCGTTCGGCCGGGTTGCTCGGAGCCTCATCGGACGTTTCGTTAGTCGGCGTCATCTCCGACACGGGCGTGCCCATCTCGGCTTTCATTTGGCGAATCAGCGCCGCCGCCTCGTCTTTCCGCAGCTTCTCGCGGTCGGCCTCGGTGAGGGCCTCCGGCTTCGGCGCACGCGCATGGGCGTCTTCCATCGCGATTTCGAGGCGCGCCTCCGTCATCGCCGCGTCTTCGGTGAGGCCGCGCATGGCCTCCTCGTACGTCGCGTCGAGGTCGGGACGCTGCATTGCGTTGAGCGCGTCGAGCACCTTTTTCTGGCGGGTCACGCCTCGGTGCTCATGCTTCAGCGCACGGAGCTTGCGCAGGTGCTCCTTTTCCTCGGCTTTGATCCGCTCGAATTCCTTCTTGTCCATCGGTTCGGCATGCTGCGTTCAGCTAGCGGCGGTCGGTCGTGTCGCTGACGACGCGTGGCCGTCAATAGACACCATACTATCGCCACTTAGGCACTATCGCCGCCGGCGGTACGCTGACGGCCGAGGGTCTTCTGTCCTTCGGAGGACACGGGCTCTTCCGGGATCTGTAGTTCGGGCTCCGTCGCAGCAGCGGCAGGTTCGCCGAGGCCCATCTCTAGCTTGAACTGCTTCACCAGTTCAGCGGCCTGGATGTTTTGCGCGTCCTCCTCGATCTGCATCGCTTCGGTGTCGATGGAGTCGAGGGCAAGCTCCATGCGCGCCTCGTTCTTGGCCGTCTCCTCGTTGATGCGCGTGAGCATCTCGTCGTGCGTCTGGTCGACCCCAGCCACTTCGAACTGCTCCAGCGTGTCGGCGATCTTGCCCTGCCACTGCGCACGCTCGTGGGCCCGGAGGGCTTCGCGGGCCTCGTTGATCTTGCGCTCGCGCTCGCGCATGAACGCCTTCTTGACCTCCAGAGCCTTCTCGTAGGCGCGCTTGGCATAGTCGAGTTGCTCGCCCGTGCGGGCCTGCGCCTCCTTGGTCTGTTGGAGCTGCATCGCGTAGTTCTGCGCGATGTCGTCACGCCCGGCCTGGATGGCGGCCTTGATCTTCGCGGTCAGGTTCTCGACCTGCTTAACGTACTTGTTATTTTCCTTTTGGAGGAGCACCACATTGGCCTTCACTGTCGCGATGTTCTCATTCATCTGCGGGACCTGGTCGTTCAGTTCCCGGATGTTCTGCTCCAGGATGAGACGCGGGTCCTCCATGGACGAGATCGCGCCGCCGAAGAGCGACTTGATGAGGCGAGTGAAGCGTTTCCAGATCGACATGGGGCAGGGATCGTGGGTCGATGGTCGTGGACGAGGGTCGGCGTCGGGGGTCGCCGCGCCGGAATGTACGGCGAGGGACGATGTGCTTCGAGGTTTTGCGCCCGTTGTTTCGCGTCAAGCGTCGGAAGAATCCGACCCCCAGCGCACGCCGTCGAAGCGGTCGAGCAACAACGGGAGCGGTCCAGGCGCGGCATCGGCGAACGCAAACGCGGCACCGATGGCGTCCTGATCCACGCGCGCGGTGTCCGCAGCATGGATCGTCGCAAGCAGTTCACCCGCTTCTACGGGATCGCCGACCTGTTTGTTTAGGGCGATACCTGCCACCGGATCGACGGCGTCTTCTTTGGTGCGCCGCCCGGCTCCCAGCCGCACGGCCGCCCAGCCGAGGGCCAGCGCGTCGATGCTGCTCACGAATGTGCCCCCGGGCAACGTATCGGGCGCCCTGACCTCCGCGACGGGTGCATTGCCGGGGCGCCTCTCAGGCGCTTCCAACGCGGCGACGTCGGCGCCCTGCGCGTCGGCGAGGTGGAGGAGTTTCTCGAACGCCGACCCATCCGCGATCGCCGCCTCGGCACGGGCGCGTCCGGCTTTTGGCGTGTCGGCAACGCCGCCGAGCGCGAGCATCTCCCCCGCCAGTTCGAGCGTCACGTCGAGGAAGCGCTGGTCGAGCCGGATAGCCTCGCCGCGCAGGCAGCGGAGCGCGCAGACGACCTCCGGCCAGTTGCCGGCTGCGGGCGCGAGCGGCTGTTCCATCGCGGTGAGCCGCGCCACCGTCGGTGTGTCGAACTCGAGTCCGATGCCCACGAGCGTCTCGGCGAGACGCCGCGCATCCGCCTCCGTCTTCATAAACGCGCCGCGCCCCTGCTTCACGTCGAGCACCAGCGCGTCGATGCCCTCAGCGAGCTTCTTCGACATGATCGAGGCTGCGATGAACGGAATCGACTCGACCGTCGCGGTCACGTCGCGGAGCGCGTAGAGCTTCTTATCAGCGGGCGCAATCTCGGCGGTCTGGCCGATCATCACCACGCCGATGCGGGCCAGTTGGTCGCGGTAGTCGGGGATGGAGAGGTCGGTCCGAAAACCCGGGATTGACTCCAGCTTGTCGAGCGTGCCCCCGGAGTGACCGAGGCCTCGCCCCGAAATCATCGGGACCGGCACGCCGCATGCTGCCACGAGCGGCGCTAACACGAGCGAAGTCCCGTCGCCCACGCCGCCCGTCGAATGCTTGTCGACCTTCACACCCGCCACGTCGCCGAGGTCGAGGACGGTGCCTGAGTAGAGCATCGCGCGCGCCAGCGCCGCCGCCTCCTCGCGGTCGAGCCCGTTTAAAAACGCCGCCATTAGGAACACCGCCATTTGGTAGTCCGGGACGCTCCCCTCGGTGTAGGCTGCGATCAGCGCCTCGATGACGTCAGGGTCGAGCCGGTGACCGTCACGTTTTTGGACGAGCAGGCGTACAGTGTCGAGCGGAGCATCCATGGGAAGCATGAGCGAGGCGAAGGTGGCAGGGCTAGAAGTGGAGTCAAAGCTACCCGGTTCTTCGTCGCAGCGTTTCGGCCTTGCAAAGGTCTCCGATTCATGGCATCCTCGGTTGGTGCCAGCCCGGAACGACTGTAGCTTTCGGAAGCGCTTTCAGGTTCACTTCCCCTCTGCAGATCTATGGCTACCGCACTCACGGCTTCTGACGCCGCACGTCCCGACACAGACGCGGCCGACTTCCTTCCGATCAATGGCACGGACTACGTTGAGTTCTTCGTCGGCAACGCGAAGCAGGCAATGCACTACTACGCCTCGGCGTTTGGCTTCGAGGTGATCGGCTACCGCGGCCCCGAAACGGGCGTCCGCGACCGGGCGAGCTACCTCCTGAAGCAGGACAAGGTTCGGTTCGTGCTCACCGCACCACTCGGTCCTGACGGCTTCGTGGCCGACCACGTGCACCGCCATGGCGACGGCGTGCGCGATATCGCTCTGTGGGTGGACGATGCCCGGAGCGCCTTCCACGAAGCCACGACGCGCGGCGCTATGCCCGCTCGCGAACCTGAAGTGCTCACGGATGAGCACGGCGAGGTCGTCGTGGCCGCGATCAAGACCTACGGCGACACGATCCACACGTTCGTCGAACGGTCAAACTATCACGGTCTCTTCCTGCCCGGCTTCGAGCCCGTCGACAACCCATTCTGGAAGCCTGCCCCGGTTGGCTTGAAGTACGTGGACCACTGCGTCGGCAACGTCCACCTCGGCGACATGAACACGTTCGTGGACTACTACGCCACGACGATGGGCTTCCGCAACATCATCGCCTTCACCGACCAGGACATCTCTACGGAATACTCGTCGCTGATGTCGAAGGTGATGTCGAACGGCAACGAGCGCATCAAATTCCCGATCAACGAGCCCGCCGTCGGCAAGCGCAAGAGCCAGATCGACGAGTACCTCGAGTTCTACCACGGGGCCGGCGTGCAGCACGTCGCGATGGCGACCGACGACATCCTGCACACCGTCACCGAACTGCGTCGCCGCGGCGTCGACTTCCTGACCGTACCGACGACCTACTACGAGACGCTCCAGGAGCGCGTCGGCACCATCGACGAGCCCGTGGATGAACTCGCCAGGCTGGGCATCCTGGTGGACCGCGACCCGGACGGCTACCTCTTGCAGATCTTTACCAAGCCCGTCCAGGACCGCCCGACGGTGTTCTACGAGATCATCCAGCGCCGCGGCGCGCGCACCTTCGGCGAGGGCAACTTCAAGGCGCTCTTCGAAGCCATCGAGCGCGAACAAAAACGACGGGGCAACCTGTAGTGTGAACGTTTGGAAGTATGAACGTGTGGACGTGAGCGTCCGTACTTCCACACCTTCACACGTCCACACTTTCACACCTGACCACATGGCTTTCTACGTTCGCCTCGGCGACGTCCCGCAGAAGCGGCACACGCAGTTCCGGCGGCCTGACGGCGCGCTCTACACCGAGGAGGTGATCGGCGCCGAAGGCTTCTCCGGCATCCAGTCGATCGCCTACCACCTCCACCCGCCCACGCTCGTCGACCGCGTGTTGGAGCCGGAGCCCTACGGCGTGGAGTACGTCGAGCAGGACTTCCTACGGCACCGCCACTTCAAGGGCGCCGACGTGCAACCGGGCGGCGGCTGGCTCACGGGCCGCCGCTACGTCATGGGCAACGCCGACGTCGACCTCGCACTGTGCCTGCCGACCGAACCGATGGGCGAGGCAGAGTTCTACAAGAACGCCTCGTGCGACGAACTCGTCTACGTCCACGACGGCGAGGGCCGCGTCGAGACAGTCCTGGGCACCGTGGCATTCCGCCAGGGCGACTACGTGCATATCCCGCGCACGCTCACGCATCGGTGGGTCTTCACCGGCGACGTCCAGCCCCGCCTGCTCGTCATCGAGGCGCCGACGCAGTTCCGCCCGCCCAAGCGCTACCGCAACAACTTCGGGCAGCTCCTGGAGCATAGCCCCTACTGCGAGCGCGACTACCGCCCCCCCACCGAACTCAACACCATCGACCAGGAGGGCGAGTTCGTCGTCAAGATCAAGAAGCACGGGCGGCTGCACCCGTTCGTCTACCGCTACCACCCGTTCGACGTGGTGGGCTGGGATGGCTACATGTACCCCTATGCGATCTCGATTCACGACTTCGAGCCGATCACGGGGCGCGTGCACCAGCCGCCGCCCGTCCACCAGATGTTCGAGGCGCACAACTTCGTCGTGTGCTCCTTCGTGCCGCGCCTCTTCGACTACCACCCGCTGTCGATCCCGGCGCCCTACAACCACTCCAACATCGACTCGGACGAGGTGCTCTTCTACGCCGAGGGCGACTTCATGAGTCGCAAAGGCATCGAGCGCGGCAGCTTCACGCTGCACCCCGGCGGCATCCCGCACGGGCCGCACCCAGGCACCACAGAAGCGTCTATCGGCAAGACCGTCACGCACGAGTTGGCGGTGATGGTCGACACGTTCCGCCCGCTCAACCTCACGAAGACGGCACTCCAGATCGAGGAGGACGACTACCAGCTCTCCTGGCAGCCCGAGCGGCACGACCACCCGCTTCCCGACGCCGCACCGATCCCTCCCGACACCGCCGTGTCCGGCGACGGCGCGATGCAGGAGGCCAAGCCTACCTCGTAGGCGAGACGTTCTCAGACGCGACGTTCTGAGACGCAGCGAGGGCGGCACCGCAGTTGGGTGCCGCCCTCCTACTGTCGGCCGTATCGGCTCAGGAGCAAGCACTATTCCCGTTCGTGCGCGCCGATGTCGTAGCCGGCCCCCTGCGGCCGGGCTGTGCCGTCGAAGTCGACAGCCGGGACCGCGTCGTACTGCGCAGGCGTGGCGCCAGCATTGAGGGCAAGGCTTCCAGCGCCGAGTTCGAGCAGGTCGCCCGTGAGCCGCGGATCGCTGCCCACGATGTTGTTGGTGCCGGTCGAGGATGAGCCCCGCTCGAACACCGCGCTGAAGTTGAAAAACACGTTGTAGTCCACGTCGAGTTGACCCTCGTCGAAGAAGTCGATCCCGTTGGCCTCGCCCTCGCCGACGAACACGTTGTTCGCCACCGAAAGCAGGTAAGGCCCAGGCTGCCCATTGGCCTGGAGCGTGATGAGCGAGCTCGTGTTTCGGGCGCGATCGTCCGGGGCCACGCGCACCGTGTTGTTCACGAAATCGAAGGGCCCAGTCCAGAGGGCGAGGTTGGTAAAGAAGAACCCCTCGAAGTGGGAGGCACCGTCAAACACGTTGTTGCGGACCACGAGCGAGCCCGAACCGTCGGTGCGACCAGGGCTGGCCAGCAGCACCCGCTCGCCGCGATCGGCCGTCGTCCGCACGAGGTTTTGCTCAAAGAGTAGCGACGAGGGCGCGTTGCCGACGCGCAAGCTGACCCCTTCGGCAGTGGTCACGAACGAGTTGCCGCGAATCACGCTTGGGCCGTCGTCCCCAGAAGTCACGGGTTGGATATCGACGTTGGCTACCGTGTTGCCGGAGAACGGCGTGCTCACACCAAAGTCGTTGTCGAGCACGGTCGCACTGCCCCCACGGACCGTCAGGCCGACGGGGTTCGACGGTGACCGCACGACGTTGTCAGTTGCCTCGATGCGGTCGCCCCGCAGCGTGAGGCTACCCACGAGATCGTTGTTTCGCACGACGACATCGTCCGCCTGAATCGACAGGCTCTCCCGCGCATCCTCGACGCGGCTGTCTTCGATGGTCGATCCGTCGCCGCCGAGGAAGATGCCTTGTCCCGTCACATCGGTGACGTCATCGCTCAGCCGCGCGGTGACGCGGCGCAGCACTGTCCTTGGGATGGTGCTCGTGAATGGCGTTCGGCTGCTGAACTGCGACTCGATCGTGAGGTCTTCGACGGTAGCCCCTTCGAAGCCGGACGAGGGAACGAAGGCACTGAAGAGGTTGATGACGTTGTTTCGAGTCGTGAGCACCACCTCGTCCTGGTCGGCACCGCTGAGGGTGACGTCTGGCGCGAAGAAGCGATAGCCGAGCACCGTATCGTACGTGCCCGCACAGGCCGTGATCGTGGCCCCCGTTGGGGTGGCGAGCAGGGCTGCGTCGAGCGACCGGCCCGTGGCGTTGGCACAGTCGGCCCCGTCGTCGTCCACGACGTAGGTGGCCTGCGCGTCTACGCGGTCGACCTTTAGCCGATAGGAGCCAGGTTGCCGGTCCACTTGCGCCCCGGAGGTCGCGTTGTTGACGACGAACAAGAGCGCAGGCCGGGCCGTCTCGCTTCGCACGCCGAGTGCCTGGACGAGATCGATGTCGTCGTTGCGTTCGCGAATGTTCGGGCCGATCGGGACTGTCGGGTTGGCCACGTCGGCGTCGGTGCCCTCGAACAGGAAGAGGCTGTAGAACGACCCGAGCGGCGTATCTCCCTCCGCCGTCGCCTCCACAACCAGACCGCCCTCGGGCACGTCCACAGCAAAGACGCCGACGTCGCTCGGCAGGTCGAGGTCCGCGACGAGCGTCGCCGTGCCCAGGGCGTCGAAGGCGAGCCGTGTTGGCGTGGGCAGCTGGGAGACGGCCAGGCGATAGGTCCCGCCCGCTGTCGGTGAGAAGCTCGCCGCCACGCGCACGTAGGCCGGGCTCCGCTCGCCGAAGCTCACCAGCCCTGAGTTGGCCCCAGACGTGCTGAACGGGAAGACGGGGCGCTGGTAGATGCCCTCGCTGTCGAAAAAGGTGGGGAAGGCGCCGTTGTATTGTCCACCGTCCGAGTCCGTGAGGAAGGCTCGATAGGTTCCCGGCTCTGCGTCGAAGCGGAGGTATTGGACCTCGTAGGCGTCCAGCGCGCCCTCGGTGAGGGCGCCCACGCCGAGGGTCGCCACGGGCTGAAGTGACAGGCGGACATCGCCGGTCTCCCGCTCGCTAATGAGGAACACCGAGTAGGTCCCCGTCTCCGGGAAGCGCAACAGTCGATCCTGCTGCGACCCGGTGGCCGAAGGCGAGAGCGAGAACTCACCCTCCGTAAGCAGTTGTGCGCTCGGCGTACGCACCACGAAGCGACCAGTAGAGCGGCCCGATACGCGCGGAACGAAGATGCTCGCTTCTTCGCCGGCCTCGGCTTCAAAGGTGTAGCCGAATGCTTCGCCTTCCGTCCCGATGGTGACGGGCTGGCTGATGGGGAGCGCACCGAGGTCCGTGCCCGCCAGCGTAGAGGCGGTCACGGTGAACTCTCCGACGCCGTCCGGAGCCACGAGGAGCTTATACGAGCCAGTCTTGGGGAGCCGAGTGAAGCTGGGCTCGGTGGTCGAACCGAACTCGAACCCGGCCACGGGTACGTTGTCTGGGTCGCGCAGCACGGCGTTCCCCCCCACTCCACTCGTCCGCGTGGCGTTGAGGAACACCGAGGTGCCTTCAGTGCCGTCGAACGTGTAGACGGTGATCTCGCCTCCGCTTTCGGCAGAGGCGCCGGTCTCGGTGAACGGGAGCGTGACCTGGACGGGCGTGCTCGTCGGCTGGGCAGGCAGCAGGTCAATCTCGAAGCCATCGCCGGTGCTCGTGACGGAAATGGAGCCAACGAGAAGGTCGCCGTTTTCGCCGAGGGCGGTGGAGGCAAGCACGACCTCCTCGTCGGTGGGCAGCAGCAATTCGGTGCCACCGGGGGGAATGAAGGTGCGGACCTCAAACACGGGCCCATCCTGGGACGCGCGCGCGGCTCCGCTGCGGCGGCCCCCTTTCGTCCAACACCCAACGGGGACACGCACGCATTGGCCGGTCGTGCACTGGAGCTCCCAGCACAGCCCAGTCTCGGGGTTCTCGTCCAGGAAATCGTCGCAGTTCCACCACGAGAAGTGGGTCACCTCGGCGCGCAGCGCGAGGCCCGTCGGGCTGGCGCTGCTCTCCACCACCGTCCCGAGGCCCTCTTGCACCCACAGCCCCGTCTCCTCGTCAACGCTCCAGAGCGCGATCTGCTCGCCTTCCTCAGCGCCCCCCGTGTAGATGGGTATTTCGACCGTGGCGCTCTTGCCGGGGGCGAGCTGTAGCTCCTGGCCGTTTTGCTCGAAGACGTATTCGACCGTGCCGTAGCTGGCGATGAGGCCGCGCTCGCCGTCCGGTTGGACCCCAGCGAACTGGCCAGGGAAGCCGGCCCGCTCGTTGTCGTCGGCCACGTCCACCGGGGTGACGAAGACCTCGATGTCACCGGAGACCGTGTTGCCTGCGCCGTCGACGAGCCCCTCGACCGGTAGCGAGACCATAGCCCCATCGGAGGCCATCATCGTCCCGCCGAGTTCAGCGCTCGTCATCGAGCGGCCCGACGCACGTCGGAAAAGCGTAGCCTCCACCAGACCTGTCGTTGTGCCAGCGGGGAGCGTCACCGGTAGCGTCTGCGCGGCGAAGCCGTCGGCGCGGACCCGTATGGAGCGCGGTACGCCCACGTCGAATGCGGCGAAGGCGGACTCGCCGAGCGCGTTGGTCTGCGCGCGCAGCACGGTGCCCACCACCTCAACCGTGGCTCCTTCAACCTCGTCGCCGTTCGTATCGACGACGCGGACCACCGTGGGCACCTGCGCTACCGGCGTCGGAAGCGCGCCTACCGTCACGGCCTGGGTGGTGCTGGACGTAGCGCCGAAGCGCGACGCCACGGTGAGCGTGACCGAGACAGATCCGCCGACGGCAAAGGTCTGGCTGACCTGCGGGCCGCCGCCCCGTCGCGTGCCGGTTGCCGTCTCGAACGTCCAGGAGTAGGTCAGCGGGCCCTCCCCCGTAGAGCCACGTCCGTCGAACGAGACCACCTCGCCCGCTTGCGGGCTCGCCGACACGGTGAAGGTAGCCGTCGGTGCATCGGCTGACGCCAGAGAGATCGCGAGACCGGTCGTCTGCCCGTTGAGGTCGAACGACTGCTGCGCGGAGACGAAGCCAGCCCGTCGGACCTCCAACGTAACGACACTGCCCACGGCCTGGCTGAACGCCCGCAGCGCTGCCCGCGATGCCGCTGACACTTCCTCTTGAGAGGCCGCCGCCGGGGAGCCATCGGCGGCGAGCGCCTTGACCTGTTCCATCGTCACATCGAGACGCCCGCCCACGGCGAGCACGAACCGCTGAGGCGCTGTGACCTGGCCGTCGTCGAGGCGCAGGCGCACGAAGTAGAGCCCTGCCGCAAGCGTCCCGCTCACACGCCGACCAAGCACATCGAAGACTTCCAGTTGAGGCTCCGTGCCTTGATTCAGGGGCAGCGTGTAGCGAAGCGTCAGCGCCTGCGTCGCGGCGAACGGGTTCGGGTAGATCGGCAGCACTGAGAATTCGGTCGGGACTGCGGCGGCCTCGTCCTCGCCATCAACCACGATGTCCGGGTCTGCACTGAATTCCCCCGCGGCGTCCGTGAAGATGCGGTCGGCGAGGACCTCGCCGGAGTTGGCGTCGAGGATGCGCACTTCAGCGCGGGCGACCGGCTGATTCCCTGACGTGGTGACGGTACCGCTGATCGGGATCGGCGCCGCGGATTGCGCGCGTAGGTGCGGAGCGAGGGTCAGCAGGCCCGCCACGAGAGAGAGGCCATACAGGGTTCGTCGTGCGCGCATGGATCGACAGGGTATGCTGGAGGGGGGTGCCGCTAGAAGGCGACGCTCATACTCTATGTACGCACTCTGCGAGGTGCCCGGGTCATAGCTGGCAAGTTTGGAACCGCTTTCGGATAGGTAGAGACCCAACGCTGCGGTCTGTCTGGCAGCGCGGTTCTGGTCCGAATTGGCACGGTGTCGTATTCTTGCCGCTCCCCCGGACTACCCGCTTCGTTCGCCTAGCGCCACCCATCGGTGGTTCTGCCCGTGTCCGCCGTTCCCACCGTCGCCATCGACATCGTCGTCGCTGGTCCCGACCACCTCGCCTACGCCGAAGAGATCTGCACCGTCATCGAGGAGGCGGCTCAGGCGCGACGTACGGGGATTGCCAAGCGGGATCCAGCCTACGTGCGCAAGAAGATGGAGGACCGCCGCGCCGTGATCGCACTCGCCCAAGTGGAGGGACATGACCGCCCGGTCTTCGCTGGATTCTGCTACATCGAGGCATGGACGCACGGGAAGTACGTCGCCAACTCGGGGCTCATCGTTCACCCGCGCTTCCGCAAGCTCGGCCTCGCCCGGCGCATCAAGCGCGCCATCTTCGACCTCTCCCGCGAGCGCTTCCCCGACGCCAAAATCTTCGGGATCACGACGTCGCTCGCGGTGATGAAGATCAACGCCGACCTTGGCTACCGGCCCGTCACGTTCAGCGAACTCACGCAAGACGAGGTGTTCTGGAAAGGGTGCCAGAGCTGCCCCAACTTCGACATCCTCACGCGCACGCAGCGCTCGATGTGCCTCTGCACGGGCATGCTCTTCGACTCGGACGACCTCGACATTCTCGATCCGGACGAGGACGGCGAGACAGGGTAGCGCCATGCGGATCGTCGTCAAACTCGGCACGAGCGTTCTGACCGGCGGGACGCCGCGGCTCGACCGGGCGCACCTGGTCGACCTCGTGCGGCAATGCGCCGCGTTGCAAGCCGAGGGCCACGACGTGCTCATCGTGTCGAGTGGCGCCGTGGCGGCGGGGCGCGAGGAACTCGGGCTCGGCGCCGGCGAGCATCCTGGCGGGGTGGTCGAGAAGCAACTCCTGGCAGCTGTCGGGCAGCCTCGCCTCATGCGGGTGTGGGCGCAACTCTTCGACCTCTTCGGCCTGCACGTAGGACAGGTGCTGCTCGCGCGCGACGACGTGGAAGACCGCCGCCGGTTCCTCAACGCCCGCGACACACTCGACGCCCTGTTTGCGCGGCGCATCGTGCCGGTCGTAAACGAAAACGACGCCGTGGCGACGGCCGAGATCAAAGTCGGCGACAACGACAACCTCTCAGCCTACGCTGCCGTGCTCGCCCGCGCCGACCTCCTGTTGTTGCTCACCGACCAGCCGGGCCTCTTCACGGCCGATCCCCGCACCGACCCCGACGCCGAACTCATCCCCGAAGTCCGCACCATCGACGTGACGCTCAAGATGCTCGCGGGCGGCGCAGGAACCACGCAGGGCACGGGCGGCATGGCTACCAAGTTGCAAGCCGCCGATGCTGCCCGACGAGCAGGCACGGACGTAGTCATCGCGGCGGGCCGAGCGCCGGACGTGGTGCTCCGCATCGCACGGGGCGAGGCTCTCGGGACGCGCTTCCCTGCGCTAGCAACGCCGCTCGCGAGCCGCAAGCGCTGGATCTTCGCGGGCCCTCCCCCGTCGGGTACGCTCGTGGTAAACGCCGGTGCAGCGCGGGCCTTGACCAAGGATGGCGCTTCGCTACTTCCCGTGGGCATCGTGGCCGTCGCAGGGACCTTCCGCCGCGGCGATGCCGTGCGTATTGTGCACCGAGCGTCCCGCGCCGAACTCGCTCGCGGCATCGCACGCTACGACGCGCACGAACTCCGCCAACTCGCGGGCCAGCAGTCTGCCGCCATCGTCGACCTCCTCGGCTTCACCCTCGGCGACGAGGCCGTCCACCGCGACGACCTCATCTTGGTCTAAACATCTTGGTGTAAAGGAGCCGCCCTCATTTGCTTTCTGACCTCCAAACGTCGATGTCGATTCCCATCCCAGAGATCACGCTCCACAAGCACGTCGACCCGCAGGCCCTCGGTCGGGCCGCCCAGGAGGCAAGCCGGGCCCTCGCTGTCGCCACCACCGAGGAGAAAAACGCGGCCCTCCACGCTATCGCGGAGGCGATCGAGCGGCATGCCGACACGATCCTCGCGGCCAACGCCCAAGACGTCGCCCGAGGCCGCGCCAACGGGCTGACCGACGCGCTGCTGGACCGCCTCCTGCTCACCCCCTCGCGCCTCCAGGCCCTCGCCAACGACGCCCGCAAGGTCGCCGACCTCCCTGATCCGGTTGGGCGTGACTTCGACCAACGGACCCTCGACAATGGGCTGCAGCTGAAGCGGCGGACTGTGCCCCTCGGCGTAGTCGGCGTGATCTACGAAGCGCGGCCCAACGTCACGGTCGACATCGCGACGCTGTGCCTCAAGGCAGGGAACGCCGCGCTGCTCCGGGGCGGCTCGGAGACGATCCGCTCGAACGTGGCGTTGGCCCGAGCGCTCGCCGAAGCGCTCGCCAGCGTCGGCCTCCCTGAGGCGTGCGTGCAACTCATCGACAGTACCGACCGCGCACTCGTGCGGGAACTGTTGCGCCTGGACGACTACGTCGACATGATCATTCCTCGCGGCGGCGCGGGCCTGCATCGGCTGTGCAAGGAGCAAAGCACCATCCCGGTCATCACGGGCGGCATTGGCATCTGCCACCTCTTCGTAGACGCCACGGCCGACCTCGACCGGGCGATCCCGGTGATCGTGAACGCCAAGGTGCAGCGCCCGAGCGTCTGCAACGCACTCGACACGCTGCTCGTCCATGAGGGCATCGCTGCGGATTTCCTACCCCGCGTCGCCGCTGCGCTCGCCGAGCATGGCGTTGAGGTTCACGCCGACGAGGCGGCGCTTTCGCATCTGGCCAACGTGGACGGCCTCGCGCTCGTGCCCGCAGGCGCTGACGACTTCGATCAGGAATGGCTTGGCCTCACGCTTGGCCTCCGCGTCGTCAACAGTCTAGACACGGCCATCGCCCACGTCCATGCGCACTCGACGCAGCACTCCGACGGTATCCTGACCGAGACGCCAGCGCACGCCGCGCGCTTCCTCAACGAGGTCGACTCGGCGGCAGTCTACGTCAACGCCTCTACGCGCTTCACGGACGGCGGGCAGTTCGGGCTCGGCGCCGAGGTAGCCGTGAGCACGCAGAAGCTGCACGCCCGTGGCCCGATGGGGCTCGACGCGCTCACGACGTTCAAGTGGATCGCCGAAGGCGACTACCACGTGCGCGCCTGAGGCTCAACCTCGCGTGGGCTGCGGGGCTAGCTCCGCGTGAGTTGCCGGTGGCGCACGCGCTTCGACGGGTCGGCGGCGTCGCCGAGGCGGGCGCGGCGGTCCTCCTCATATTCGGAATAGTTGCCCGGGTACCAGCGCGGCTCGATGGTGCCGTCGGGCTGCTCCTCGAACGAGAGGATGTGCGTCGCCACGCGGTCGAGGAACCAGCGGTCGTGCGAGATCACGACGGCGCAGCCCGCGAAGTTGAGGAGCGCCTCTTCGAGCGCCCGCAGCGTGTTCACGTCGAGGTCGTTGGTCGGCTCGTCAAGCAGCAGCACGTTGGCCCCCTCCTTCAGCGTCGCTGCGAGGTGTAGGCGGCCGCGCTCACCGCCGGAAAGCTCCGTGGTCTTCTTCTGCTGGTCTTGCCCGGCGAAGTTGAAGCGGCCGACGTAGGCTCGCGCGTTGACCTCGCGGGTGCCGAGTTGCACGAAGTCGCCGCCGCCGGTGATGGCCTCGAAGACGGTCGCGTTGGGGTCAAGCGGGCGGTTTTGGTCGACGTAGCCGAGTTCGACGGTCTGGCCGACGGTGAACGTGCCTGCGTCGGGATCTTCCTGCTCGGTGATCATGCGGAAGAGCGTCGTCTTGCCCGCGCCGTTCGGTCCGACGATGCCGACGATGCCTCCGGGCGGGAGGCTAAACGAGAGGTCGTCGTAGAGCGTGCGGTCGCCGTAGGCCTTCGCGACACCCTTCGCCTCGATCACCACGTCGCCGAGGCGCGGACCGGGCGGGATATAGATCTCCAGCTCAGCCTGACGTTTCTCCTGCTCCTCGGAAAGCATGCGCTCGTAGTTGGCGATGCGCGCCTTGCTCTTGGCGCGGCGGCCTTTCGGGTTCTGGCGCACCCACTCCAGTTCCTGCGCGAGCACCTTCTGGCGCTTCGACGCCTGCTTCTCTTCGGTGGCGAGGCGTGCATGCTTCTGCTCCAGCCACGACGAGTAGTTGCCCTCGAACGGGATCCCGCGTCCGCGGTCGAGTTCGAGGATCCACCCTGCGACGTTGTCGAGGAAGTACCGGTCGTGCGTGACGGCGATGACGGTGCCGGGGTAGCGGTCGAGGTGCCCTTCGAGCCAGGCGACGGACTCGGCGTCGAGGTGGTTGGTCGGCTCGTCGAGCAGCAGCACGTCGGGCTGCTGTAGGAGGAGGCGGACGAGGGCCACGCGGCGGCGCTCCCCGCCCGAGAGCACCTCGATCTTAGTGTCGCCGGGCGGGCAGTGCAGCGCGCCCATCGCCATGTCGAGCTTCGAGTCGATGTCCCAGGCGTCCATCTGGTCGATCTTCTCCTGGATCCTCGCCTGCTCCTCCATGATGGCGTCGAAGTCGGCGTCGGGCTCAGCGAACTTAGCGCTGACCTCTTCATAGGCCTTCATCAGCCCGACGGCCTCGGCGGCCCCTTCTTCCACGATCTCGCGGACGGTCCGGTTGGGGTCCAGTTCGGGCTCCTGCGAGAGGTAGCCGAAGGTGATGCCCTTTTCGGCCTGGATTTTCCCCTCGTAGTTCTCGTCCTCGCCTGCGATGAGGCGGAGCAGCGTCGACTTGCCCGCGCCGTTGAGGCCGAGCACGCCGATCTTGGCGCCGTAGTAGAACGAGAGGTAAATGTCCTTGAGGACGTGTTGGCCGGGGCGGTGGGCTTTACTCACGCCGACCATCGAGAAGATGATCTTCTTGTCGCTCACGAGAAGGCGGGGTTGTGTGCAGAGGGACGAGCCACACAAGGTAGCTCGAACAGCCGTGGAGCCGCGTCGAATACGGCACAGCCTGGGGCGAGCGCTGAACCTTCCGCTACCTCATTGCCTCATGCCTCTTCACGCATCCCGTCCACCCCGCGCGAAGAAGGCACGTAGTTCCGCCAGCGTACCAGGCTCAGCGGGTGTGTCGCGCACCACGCGGCCGTCGGCCATGACGAGGACCCGCGTGCACACGTCAACGACGTTGTCGAGATCGTGGCTGGACACGAGGACGGTGGCTCCCCGGTCCCGCTCGGCCCGGAGGAGCCCTTCTAGGTGGATGCGCGCGCCCGGATCGAGGTTCGCGAACGGCTCGTCGAGCACGAGCAGATCGGGCCGGCACAGCAGGGCCGCGACGATGCCGACCTTGCCCGCATTGCCGAGCGACAGATCGCGCACCAACACGCCTGGCTTGGCGACCGTCGGCCCTAGAAAGTCGGCGTAGGCCTCCGCGCGACGGTCGGCCTCAGCCGCGCTCAGCCCATAGCTCCCGCCAACGAGGCGGAAAAGCTCGCCGGGCCGCAGGTAACCGATCAAAAAGCTCGGGTCGAGGAAGGCGCTCACACGGGGCTTCCAGGCCGTCGTCTGGCTGACCACCATGCCATCGAGCGTGACCGAACCGGCCGTCGGACGGATGAGGTCGAGGACGAGCCGTAACAGCGTCGTCTTGCCCGCTCCATTGTTGCCGACGAGCCCGACTGTTTCGCCGGGTGCCACGTTGAGACGGTCGAGGCGCAAGGCTTCGGTCGCCCCGTACGTTTTCACTAGGTCTGAGGCGATGACCTCGACGCCACGAACCGGCGGCCCAGTGCCGCGTGGTCCCGCCAGTGCATACGCCGCGGGCCTGGGACTGGGGTTCTCGGTATCGGTAAGAACGTCGGCAGTTTGCGTGACCATCGGTATTGGAAGCGAAACGAGAGCAGTCGTCAGAGGACGGAGCGGAATCGGTTGGCGACAGCGTAGCGTTGCCGCGTGACCCGTGCCACGATGCCGCGCTGCCAGAGCGGGAGGACCAGCACGCCGATCGCGCCGAGTCCACCCATGGCTGCGAGTCCTACCTCGGGACCCATCAACACGTAGGGAGCCACGCCCATGCCGCTGGCTATTGCGAGGACGACCTGGGGGAGCAGCGCGTGGACGCGGGGACTGTTCATGAACTGGTCGTCCACATCGATGGGCTTCGGAGCCAGCGTGGAGCCTACCACGGCAACGGGCGCGAAGACGCCCGCGCCGAAGAGCACGGCGCACGCGAGCGGGCCGAGCACGCCTGGATCGACCGCGAGCATGGGCACGGCCAGTAGCACTCCGAGCACCACTACCGACCCGACGCCCAGTGCCAGTTTCGCCCGAACGAATGCCGAGAGCGCCCCGGGCAGCGTCAGAAGGCGGTCGTAGTGTTTGCTCGCAAACGGGAGGGCAAACTGCCCCGCCGAGATCGCCACCGTGGCCGTCGCGAAGAGCAGCATCGGCGCGGTAGGCGCGTCCGCGAGGAGGACGGCGCCAGCAAGTCCAACCGTCATCGCCACAGCGTTGAGTAGGATACCGCGTGGGTAGCGCGTGCGCCGCACGAGCCTCCATTCGAGGTCGAGGAACGCGCGGACACCTGGTTGCTCGAAGCCACGCAACGGGGCTGCTTCCTTACTCCGCTTCGCTTTCGTGGGCAGATCGAGGTAGAGGGCGTCCCGGAGGGTGCGATACGCGTAGCCGTTGATGAACACCGCTACGGCGCACAACATCGCGCTGGACACGAGGGCGTGGGGCCCAAGAATACCTCCTAGGCCGAGCTGAGCCGCTGCCATCGCGCAGAGCGTGCCGCCGACGACGGTCACGGTTTCCCGAGGCGCCACACCCAGTCGGGTCTTCCAGACCACCACAGCCCCGTGCGAAACGGCGATGCAGGCCGCCATGCCTAGCACAAACACGAGGGCCGCCTCACTGCCGTCGGTGTTGCGCACGGTTCGGAGCGCAAAGGGCACCACGAACGCGAGCGGTGCTGCGTTGAAGACGGTCACCGCCGAGCGGACCATCACGGCCCGCGCCACCTGAGGCCGCGACACGGGGAGCATCAGGAATGCTTCTATGCCCCGTGTGGGTACATCTTGGAAGAGGACACGGCCCATCGTGAGCATCACCAGGGCGGGCACGAGTGCGCGTTCCACAGCAACACGGGCCGAGAGCTCTGGGGCCCAGACCGAGAGCGTATCGGGGATCAGGAACCCGAGCGCCGCCGCTGTCAGCACGGCGTAGGCCACGCCGAGCGCGCGCAGGCTCGCTAGGACTAGGCGGCCCGAGCGGAACGGAGCACGCCAGAACGCGAGCGCCTGAAGGCGGAGAAGGGTACGAAACACGGCGGCGGCTTCCTGTTGGACCAACTACACCGGTATCGGCACCCGCTTGCCCAGATTTAGCCCCGACTGCCCTGGCCACCCTCCTCGTTCTTCGTGCCCGCCGCAGCCTTTGACCCACTCGTCCCGTAGAGGGCGGCATGCTCATCTCCTCGCTCGCCTTGCGCCTGTCTCCTTTGCTGACGTTCACTGCGTTTCTGCTCATTGCAACAGGCTGCGACGAGACCGACTCACCACCCCGGAATCTGCCGGTCCCGCCTCACGAAGCGTATCGGGATGCCTTGCTTGAGGCCGGACTCGGCTCGTCCTTGCTCGTACAACGCTGGCTTGACGCGGCCGAGGCCGCCCTCCTCGCCGACGATAGCAGCCCGCTTCCCTCGGCCCCGGGCCTGTCGTTTGGTTCAGCAGAACCGACAGCCTGGAGTGCCCGCCTTGACCTGAAGCGCGGCGAGGTGCTCCGCCTCGAAATCGTCCCAGTCCTGGATACCGACTCGGCGCGCGTGTTTGCCGACCTCTTCTTCGTCCCGCCCGCCGATTCGCTCCCGGTGTCGCAGCGGCTCTGGTCCGATGTCGCGTGGACGTACGCCGACTCGGCAGGGGCATCGCAGTCCGACACACTACGCTTGGAGCGACGTGCTCGGCGCGACGAAGCGCTGATGCTCCGCATCCAACCCGAGTTGCTTGCCCGTGGAACGGTAGCGGTGCGACTCGAAACGGCTCCGTCGCTGGGCTTCCCCGTGGCTTCGGTGAACGAACGGGCTATCCGCAGCCTGTGGGGCGCTCCGCGCGACGGTGGTGCCCGCCGTCACGAGGGCGTGGACATCTTCGCCCCCCGTGGCACGCCCGTGGTGGCATCGATGCATGGCCGCATCACGCGGGTTCAGGAGACCCCGCTGGGCGGTCGCGTCGTGTGGCTGCGCACCCGTGTCGGCTCGCTCTACTACGCGCACCTCGAAAGACAACTCGTGCAACGTGGCGAGCGTGTACAACCCGGCGACACGCTCGGCACGGTAGGCAACACAGGAAACGCGCGCACCACGCCGCCCCACCTGCATTTCGGCATCTACACGGGCGCAGGGGCCGTCGACCCTTATCCATACATCGTAGGGCGGCGTTCTTCCCCGCGAACCACTACACCGTAGCCCCAACGGAAACGATACCGTAGCCCCAACGGAAACCATACCGTAGCCCCAACGGAACCACTACACCGTAGCCCCAACGACTGCGGGCATGCCCCCCAAGGACGCATGCCCGCTCCGCCATCATCATGTGGGGCGCTAGTTGGTGCCCTCGGTCCCGGTGCGCGGGGCGAGAGAAAAGGGCTTGCGCGGGAGCTTCTCGTCGCGCTCTGCCGTGTGGTAGGCGAAGGTTGCGATCAGGGCTGCTGCCTGCTCCAGGTCGTCCTCAATGAGGTGATCGTAGGTGTCCATGGAGCCGTGCCAGGTTTGCTTGAAGTAGGCAATGCCATCCTGGATAAACTGGAAGCCTGGTAGGCCCACGCCGTCGAATGCCTGGTGGTCGGTGCCACCCGTGTTCGAGATGGTGAGCGTCTGCGCGCTCTCGTCGTCGAAGGCATCGAGCCAGGCACGGAAGAGCGGGCCAACGCCAGGGTTGTTCTGCTGATAGACGCCCCGGATGCGTCCGGTGCCGTTGTCGAGGTTGTAGTAGGCCGAGAAGTTGTCGTAGTCCGGCTTCGTGCCGACGACAGACCGGCCCTCCATCTCGGCAAAGTGGTCGGCAACGTAGCCGCGGGAACCATAGAGCCCCTGCTCCTCTCCTGTCCAGAGCGCGATTCGGATCGTGCGGCGCGGGCCCTCACCACGCTCGTCGTAGTATGCTTTAAGCAGACGCCCGACTTCCATGGCGACAGCCGTGCCGGAGCCATTGTCCGTAGCCCCTGTGCCGCCGTGCCACGCGTCGATGTGCGCACCTACCATCACGATCTCGTCGCCGATCACGGGGTCGGTACCACGGATCTCGGCAATCACGTTGTGTTCGGTGAGGTCTTCGTCGTAGAACGACGCCTCGAATTCAATGTCGACGGAGACATTCTGGTCGGCTTCGACGAGGCGGAGGAGGCGGTTGTAGTGCTCGTCCATGAGCACGAACTGCGGGATTGTCTCAGCGCCTACGTCCCACGGATTCGGGCGATCGTACCACGCGACGGAAGCGGGCGCCGGGACGCGGGCCGACATCACGCGGATGGAACCCGTGCCCCCGAGGTTCGACGGCTCCAGGATAGCCATCGGCGCTTCGCTGAGCACGAACACGAGTTGCTCCGCGCGGAAGCGGTAGCGGGCCAGTTGCTCGGCAGAGTAGGTACGCCCGCCTCCAGGACCCCCGGCAGCATTGGCCATCTTGAGCAGCCCCTCGGCATCACGCCGCACCGCGACCGGCTCGAAGCCGACCTCGATGTCACTCCGGCTGCCCATCAGGACAACCTTGCCCGCGAGCGTCCCCCGGTAGGCTTCCATCTCGTCGCGGTTCTCAGGGTTGAAGACGACAACCTCGCCTTGGGCGTCTCCGATGCTGGGGCTCCAAGCTTTCGGCAAGGCAAAGACAGGCATCGTTTGCGCGGCGACGTCCGGACCGTCGATGCGGGCCTGCATGGTGAAGCGCTCGATCTGCCAGCCGCGACCAAACTCGCCCCACGGCTCCTGCTCAGCCTCATAGCCCCACGACGCGAAGCGACCCTCCGCCCAGTCTAGAGCGGCGGCGAGTTCGGGCGAGGCGGTGAGCCGGCCCCCGTGCATGTCGGTGAGCCAGAGCGCGTGGTCCATGACCTGACCGCGCTCGGTGGCTTCGGTCTTGAAAAACGAAACAGCGGTGGTGTCAACAGGCTCTGGAGCCGTGACGGCAGGCTGGGCAAGCGCGAGGGGCGCTGCCACCGCCAGAGCGATGAGAAGCAGGCGATGCATGGTGTTGATTGGACTGTACAGAATGCGCGTGAGCGTTCGCACCGCCTGTCCGGACGGCAGAACGGGCCATGTACGTGAGATCGCGAGTTGCGGGCACTACGCTACCGTACCGGGCAGGCAGGGCACTTCGCAGGAATCTCTCCTGGCGTGCCGAGCCTGGCTCCAAGATTGTCCTGCGGGGACCTATTTGCGCGTGATCTCGATCTCGACGCGGCGGTTCGCTTGCCGCCCCTCAGCCATGTCGTCTGAGCCTACAGGGTCGCTATTGGCGTGCCCGACCATCTCAATCTGGCTACGTGGAACGCCCTGGTAGACTAGGCGCTGCCAGACACAGTGGGCGCGGAGTTGGGAGAGCGTCATCGAGCCACGTGGGTTTGGCCCCGTGTACGTTTCGCTCTCCATTCCATCGATGTGCCCGTGAATCGTCGCGCGGACGTTCGGGAAGCGCTTCAGAATCTCACCGACGAGGAAAGCCTGCTCGGCTCCGCTCGCGTCGATGGGGTGATCGCCTGAGGGGTAGTTGACGCGGGAGAACACGAACGAGCGCCCGGCAGGCTCGCTGCCATTGAGGTAGGCGAGCAGCTGTGCTTCCATCGAGCCTGGCGTGAGCGTGTAGTTGTCGAGGTCGAATCCGGAGGCCGCCGCACGAGGCACGACCGCGCCCGACACGTCAGGCGCGCTCGGCACCGCAGCAGCAGGCTCCGGCTCCGGCACGGGGGCTGGCGCAGGCTCCGGTTCGGGCGCTGGCGCAGGTTCGGGCACTGGCGCAGGTTCGGAAGTCGGCTCAGGGGCAGGCTCAGGCGTTGGCTCATCGGCGGCGGTCGCCGTCGTATCGATGCCCATACCGAGTTCAGCGGTGGTGGTGTCGACCTCCATCGAGTCGGCGGGCAGCGGGAGCGGAACCGCATCGGTGCTGCCCTCGGCCGCATCGCCATCGACGATGCCACTCGACTCTTCCCCGGAAACATCACCACACCCGGCGCACCCACGCAGGAACCACAGCAGCAGGAACAGCAGCAGAAGGGCGAGCAAGAGCGGCAGGAGCCACTTCATGCAGCCGCCGCCAGCCGCCGCACCACTCGTCGCGCCCGCTGCGGCTCCTGAGACTCCTCCTCCTCCGGCAGCAGCCACCGGCGTGACACGCTCGCGCGGGGCAGGCGCAGAAGATGCTGCTGCTGCAGTGCCACCAACGGCAGCAGCACCGGCTAGCGGGACCGCAGCGGCCCCGGTCTCCTCGTCGTCGTCTTCACTCAGCGGCACGCCTGCCACGCCAGCGCCAGTCCTGGCACTGAGACCCGTTGCCACAGCGCCGGCTACGGCGCTATCGCCGTCGGCGCTCTCAGTCTCCTCAGCTTCGTCGTCGCCCCCGGACAGGGCGGCTCCGGCGAGTCCCAGTGCGGCCGCGCCGAGAGCCCCACCTACTGCTTCACGCGGATCAGCGCGGACCGTAAAGGACTCCGTATCCGTTCTCGTACGCGTTTGATCTGCCAGGACAATGCCATACTGGTCGGCGAACGTCGGAGCTTGGCGGCGCAGAAACGCCATCGCTGCGAGCGCGGCGGCGGCACTCGGGAAGACGCGGCTGCGAGCAATCTCGCGGCGGTTGCCCGCTCGGAGGATGAAAAAGTGTTCCCCGTTCTCTTCCTTGAGTTCGTAGCGTCCCTCCTCCCCGGCGTTGCGGATCACGGCCTTGATGCCGTTGTCACGCGAAGAGCGGCCCGAATAACCCTGACTGAACAGAATGGGCTGGCCGCCCTCGTCGTTGAACAGGAAGACGAATTGGCCGGGACCTGCGCGGTAGGCGTCGAAGCCGGGTTCGTTGGTGGTACTGGTGAGCGTGAAGTCGTAGTCGTTGGCGTCAGAGCCGCCGCCGCGCCGCCTTGTCGTCTTCACATCCTGGTAGGCGGCTGGCGCGTAGCCTTGGAGGTAGCCTATCGCGGCGGTCATCGCGGCCGCCGAGGTGAACGCCCGGCTGCGGGCGATCTCCATGCCGTTGCGCGCCTTCACGATGAAGTAGGTCTGCCCACCCTCCTCAACCGTCTCGTAGCGCGAGTCGCGGCCCGCGGCTTCGAGCACCGAGCGCATGCGTTTGTTGCGCGGCCCGGCGGTGGCGTAATGACGCGTAAAGAGCAAGGGCTGGCCGTCGCCGTCGTTGACGACATAGTAGTACTCGCCGCCGTCTTCGAACGATTGTCCGCCCGTTGCCCGGCTCGCTCCGATGGCGTCGAAGTCGTAGTAGCTGGCGGGATCGACCTCGCGCATGGAGCGGAACGCGAGCGGCACCGACGCCGCGTCCGTCGTGGTGGTGGTGATCGTGACCTCGTAGTCGTCGCTGCGAGCGGCGCCTTCGAGGAGGGCGGCACCCAAGGCGTTTGCCTCGGTCTCACTCGCGGACGCTGGGCTCTCGGCCAGCACGCCGCCGTCCGCGTCGTAGACGCGTTGGATGTAGCCTGCGTCCGACTGGACGGCATCGTAGCCCTCGGCCTCTTCGATGGCATCCACCGTGGCCTGCACCGCATTCACGACAGCTTCTCGGTCGGCAAAGGGGCGGCTGGTCAGGAGGAGGCGGTCCTCGTCGCGCAGTTCGAAGACGAACTGCGCATCGGCACGTTGGCGGATTTCGAAGCGCATGAGGGCGGTATAGGCAGTGGGATGGTGGTATCCCCCAAACCTAGTGCTCCCGCCACAAAAATCGAAGCGGTGTTGGACTTAGCCCAACGATTGTGCGATTTCAAGCCAGACCGAGTTCCAATTGGGCCGAGCTAGGTCGATTCGGCGGAGCCGATGTCCGCAGGGTCGCCCTCCCGCGCAAGCGTTCTGTTCCAAAAGAAGACCATCGGAGCGAGCCCAAGGAAGCCAACGAGCGCCATCGCCGCGTTGATGAACGTAAGCTGTACCTGCTGGCGCTGGTACGGGACGAGCACCACCTGCTCGCTACCCGCTGTCATCACGATGTCCATCGTCTCTGGATCGCGCGCCTCCACGTCCTTGAGGAACGTGAGCGGCAACTCGACGGCGAGGCTCTCGGGCTGTGTCGCCTCCGGCGGTGTGGCCACGAGGCGTAGTTCGCCGTACGTGATCTCGGCACGTTCACGGGTGAAGACCTCGACGACCTCGGCGCTGACGGTGGTTCCCTCCCGCAGCACTTCCAGTTGCTCCATGCCAGCGCGCACGAGTGAGACGCAGATCGTCAGCAGCAGGAGCGGCAGCACCCACAGCGCACGAGCGAAGAGGCGGTTGGAGAGGATGTTCATGGGGTAGGCTGTCAGCGGTGGGCAATCGGCTTGCGGCTTCCTGTATGCCCACCCACGACCCCGGTGCCACCTCCACGGCTTTTTCAGCCTTGTGCTCCAGCATCTCAGTGGTCCAGCACTTCGGAGAGGCGGCGAATCCCACCGAAGCCCTGGACCACCGAACCACTGAGGAACACCGGCTAGGCTAGGTACAAATACGGCTTCCACGCATCGTCAAGCGACCCGAGGAAGTCGCGGATGAACATGACGTGGCTTGGGCGGAACGGCTTGCGCGCGAGCGGCATCTCCGCCTCGTCAGGCGTGCGGTTGCCCTTGCGGTTGTTACAGTCCACGCAGGCCGTCGCAAGGTTTTCCCACGTGTCCTTACCCCCACGCGACTTTGGCAGTACGTGGTCGATGGTGAGCTTGTCGCGGCGGCCGCAGTACTGACACGTGTGACGGTCGCGGCGCATCACGTTCTTGCGCGAGAGCAGGATGCGCTTGTAGGGCACACGGACGTAGACGCGCAGCCGGACGATGCTTGGGCACGGAAACTTGCTGCGCGCGGACCGCAGCGACATGCCCGAACGCACCTCGACGAGTTCGGCCTTTTGCAGCATCACGAGCACGACAGCGCGCTGGACGCTGCACACCGAGATGGCGCGGTAGTCGGCGTTGAGCACCAGGACGTGCCCGCCGAGAACGGTCGCGGATGAGAGCGTGCTACTCATCGCCGTGTCCCCATCGAAGGCCTCGCGAGCGGCGAGGGCGTGCAGGACCGACGTGGTCGAGAGCGGGAGCGAAGACGTAGAGGTCTGAGAAGAGTGGGCCTCCATCGTTAGAACGGGTGGGTTTGCGGAAGATACCGTCGGGTTGCCCCGTGGCAAGGGTCCGCGTGGATTATCAGAAGGTTAGCTAGCGGCGCGGTCGGGCAAAAAAAGACGCCCTCCGCACCGAGTCGTGCGGGGGGCGTCGCAAGCTGAGTGCGTCGCGCTTACTCCGTCGCGTCAGGCGCGGCGGGTTCCCACACTTGGGTACGTCCGAGCAACGAGATACCGAGATACCCCCGGACTTCGAGGTGGCCGTCGTCGTTGAGTTCCATCTTGGCCTTGTAGCGCTTGCCGCTCTTCGGGTCGGTGATGCGGCCTCCGGTATACTCACCGTCGCCGTCGTCGTCGGACATGCCGGTCAGGATGACGACGCCATCGAGTTCGAGTCCATCGAAACCCTCGGCGCAGTCGATGCAAAGCTGGTCAGTGTTGCCTTCTTCGCCGATGAGCGTGATGATGCGGCCGTTGAGCTTGCCATCGGCCTCGTAGACCTCGACGATGGACTTTTTGCGACCGTCCTCGTCATCGATGGTGTACCAGCGGCCAACCGGCGACTGGGCGAGCGCGGGGAGCGAGACGCCGAAGGCGAGCGCGGCGAGGAGCAGTGCGCGGAAAGAGAAACGCATGGGGGTGTTCGGTGGTGTCGAGAAGTCGAGGGAGCGCGTGGAGAACGCTGTCCCGCCGCAATCTAGTACGCGCGGCGGTCCGTCTCCAAGCAAGCCGCCCGCCCGTGCTCGAAAGCAACACGCGCCGCATGTCTCAGCATGGGCTCCATGTTCACCCTGCCACAAACCTATTCTCCAGCACCGGTCGCGCACCGCGAGCAAGGCTAGCGATGGATGGTCCACTTCTGCCGCTGGTCGGGCGCCGGGATGCGCCGCGCCCACCTCGGGCGCCGGATCGCGTTGACGAAGAACGTCGTCCCGTCGTAGCCCGCCCGGTACCACTGCCGCGTGTTGCGCGACTGGTAGTAGTCCACGTACGACGCCAGGCGCGTCGAGGCGACGAGTTGGTCGGCGAGCATTGCCTTGACGTGCCCCAGGAGGGCTTCGTGCTTGCGGTCGCCCGCCACGAGCAGACCCATGCCCTCCGGTCCGTTGCGGTCAAGCACCATGAGCGGGATGGAGTCGTTGACGACGAACCAGTATTCGAACTGGACGAACTCGCTGCCGCCGTACTGCTCTTGCTCCACCGCCGCAGCGTTGCGGGTCGGCGTACCGTATTGCATGGCTAAGCGCCCGCGCAGGTACAGCGTGGCCACCGAGTCCATTGGCGTGGGTAGCGATGTCGACATCCAATACGCTTCGATGTTTTGATCGAGGAACTCGCCTTGCTCGTGCGGCTCCACTTTGCGGAAGCGCACCTCCGTAAGGGGGGGTAGTGCCGCTAGCGAGTCTTCGATGGCCTGCAGCGAGTCTGCGACGCGCTGCGCCCGCGCGATCCGCTCCGCTGCGATCCACCCCGTCACCTCGTCTTCGTGAAGCTCCGGCGCGTCGATGGACACGGGCTCTGCCGAGGCTCCTTTCTCGTCGAGCACCTCGATCACACGCGCGCGCTCTCGTTGCTTCTGGAGGACCTTCACCACATCCTGCGCGGCTAGCGGCGTGGCTAAACCAACGGCAAAGATAGCAGCTAGAACACAGCGTCCCGAGAACGGCATGAGCAGAGAGAACAGCATGGTGGTGGAAGGTCGAGCGCGCTTCGGATGCCTACGGAGCACCCACCCATGTGGTCCCGCAAAACTCCGTCCATTCTCGACCGAAGGCAAGCCTCTGGAGTGCAAACGTAGCGCTGGGTACGCGCGTACGGACACCAACCAGACGAGCCGCACTCAACACTACACGCATGGGCTCGCTAGAGCACACGCCAGGCGTCACTCGTCTCCCATGGAGAGCACGGCGAGGAAGGCCTCCTGCGGCACGTCCACCGAGCCGACCTGCTTCATGCGCTTCTTGCCCGCTTTCTGCTTTTCGAGCAGCTTGCGCTTGCGCGAAATGTCGCCGCCGTAGCAGCGCGCGGTCACGTCCTTGCGGAGCGCCTTCACGGTCTCGCGCGCAATCACCTTGTTGCCGATGGCCGCCTGGATCGCCACGTCGAAAAGCTGGCGCGGGATGAGCTCGCGGAGCTTCTGGCCGAGCTTGCGGCCCATGTGGTAGGCCTTGTCGCGGTGGACGATGGTCGACAGTGCATCGACGGCGTCGCCGTTGAGGAGCACGTCGAGCTTGACGAGGTTCGAGGGGCGCTCGCCGATGAACTCGTAGTCGAAGCTCGCATACCCGCGCGAGAACGACTTCAGGCGGTCGTAGAAGTCGAAAACGATCTCGGCTAGCGGGAGGTTGTACTGCAGGCCGACGCGCTCCTCGTCGAAATACTGCGTGTTGATGTACTCCCCGCGGCGCTCCTGGCAGAGCTGCATCAGCGGGCCGATGTAGTCGGTCGGCGTGATGATCTCGGCCTTGACATACGGCTCGCGAATCTCGTCGATGCGGCCTGTCTCCGGCATCTCGGACGGGTTTTCGACCATCTCCTCCGTGCCGTCGGTCAGCGCCACCGTGTAACGCACGTTGGGGAGCGTCGTGATGATATCGAGGTCGAACTCGCGGTCGAGGCGCTCTTGGACGATCTCCATGTGGAGCATGCCGAGGAAACCGACGCGGAAGCCGAAGCCGAGCGCGGCGGACGTCTCAGGCTCGTAGCGGAGCGCTGCGTCGGAGAGTTGGAGCTTGTCGAGCGACGCGCGGAGGTCTTCGAAATCGGCGGAGTCGGTCGGGTAGATGCCCGAGAAGACCATCGGCTTGACGTCGCGGTAGCCGGGCAGCGGCTTCTCGGCGCCCTTGCGGCTGTGCGTGACCGTGTCGCCCACGCGGGTGTCCTGCACGTCCTTCACGCTGCCGACGATATAGCCGACCTCGCCGGGGACGAGCGTCTTCACGGGCGTCCGCCCGAGCGTCAGGTGGCCGATCTCCTCGGCGTTGTAGCGGGCGTCCGTCGCCATGAACGTGATGCCGTCGCCGTCGCGGATCGTGCCTTCGACTACGCGGACGTAGACGACGGAGCCCCGGTAGGTGTCGAACGCCGAGTCAAAGATGAGGGCTTGCAGCGGCGCCTCGGGATCGCCCTTCGGGGGCGGCACGCGCTCGATGATGCGCTCCAGCACCGCCGGGACGCCCTCCCCCGTCTTGGCGCTCACGTGTAGCACGTCGTCCGGGTCGCCGCCGATGAGGTCCGTGATCGACTTGGCCACGAGTTCGGGCCGGGCACTCGGCAGGTCGACCTTATTGAGGACCGGGATAATCTCCAGGTCGGCGTCGAGCGCGAGGTAGAGGTTCGAGATCGTCTGCGCCTCGATGCCCTGCGCGGCGTCGACGACGAGGATCGCGCCCTCGCAGGCCTGCAGCGCCCGGCTGACCTCATAGGTGAAGTCGACGTGCCCCGGCGTGTCGATCAAGTTGACCACGTAATCCTGGCCATCCTCCGCCGTGTAGTTCATGCGGATGGCGTGGCTCTTGATCGTGATGCCGCGCTCGCGCTCGAGGTCCATCGAGTCGAGGACCTGGTCCTGCATCTCGCGCTGGGTGAGCGTGCCCGTGGCTTCGAGCAGCCGGTCGGCCAGCGTCGACTTGCCGTGGTCGATGTGGGCAATGATGCAGAAGTTGCGGATGCGGGACTGATCCACGAGGCTAGAGACAGGCAAACGGAGAAAACGCGGGGTCCGAAAGATATCTCGGACCGCCGGACGGAGCCTCGTATCTACGATGTGAACCGAGGGAAGTTTGCGGCCTATCCCTTCCTTCTCTGAAGCCCTGCTGTCTGCGAGATCACTGCACAATCATCCGCCGTATCACGGCGTCGGTTCCAACTTGCAGCCTCAGTACATAAAGGCCAGCCGGCTGCGCTGCCCGGTCCCACCGTACTGCGTGCCTGCCCGTCGCGTGCATGCCTTCGGCGAGTCGGGCGACGGTCCGCCCCAATGCATCGTAGACCGTGAGCGTTGCCTCAGCCGGTGCATCCAACGCGTACGTGATCTGCGCCGCGTCCGCGATGGGGTTCGGATAGTGCTGCAATTCAAGGCCCATGTCCCGCGCGTCCGGTTCAGTGGAGACGGCCCCGTCGAGCGTGATCATGCGGATGCGGTTGACGGCGCCGATGTACTCACTGACGTAGAGCGTGTCCCCCGTGACGGAGGCGGCGATGCCGTTGGGGCTGCTAAACGTGGCCTCGGCAGCGGGGCCATCCTGTCGACCGTTTTCGCCACTACCGGCGAGTACGCGGCCGGTGCCGTCGCGCTCGAAGACGTGGATCTGGTTGGCCCCGAGATGGGTCGCGTAGAGCCGTCCGTTGGACCAAACAAGGTGCCCGATCGTGAAGGGCGCCGTCACGGGCAACGAGGCAAAGAGCGACTGCGTGCCGTCGGGCGTCATTTTGACGATAAGGCCATCGAAGATGTTGGCCGCATAGAGGTTACCCTCGTCGTCGAAGTCGAGCCCGACAGGGGCCGCGAGCAAGCCGCCTGCCGAGAACACGGAGACGGTGCCGTCGGGCGTGATCTTCGTGATGCTATCGCCGTTGCCGTTGGTGCTCGGATCGTTGCTCACGATGCCGAATTGCGAGACGTAGAGGTTGCCCTCGGCGTCAGCCACGATGTCGCTCGGCCCAGCGGGGACGACTGCGAACTCCGTGACATCGCCCGTGGGCGTGACACGGCTCACGGTGCCGTTCTGCGTATTGAGCGGCGTGAACTCGGTCACGTAGTAGTTGCCGTCCGGCGCGCGGGTCAGGTGAATCGGCCCAGTCAGCCCTGTGGCGAATACGCTCAGCCCACCCGCTGGCTCGACGCTGTAGACATTGGTCCCGATGAAGCCGCCGACGGCGAAAAGCTCGCCGGTGACCTCGTCCACATAGAGCCCGTCCATCGTTTGGGACGAGCGGAAAGAGATGCTGCTCACGGTCTGAGCGAGCGCGGCCGGAGCGAGAAAAACGAGGAGAAGCAGGAGACGCATAGTGGTCACTACGTAGGTGGTCGAGCATGAGCGCGGGCCACCTCGGCCCCACGCGCCGCGCAACGTAGGCGACTCACTCCCCAGCGACCCTCGCGCAGGGCCGAGCCGGACCCTGCTGGTGTAAACCGGCACGACAGGCCTCTGAAACGACAGGCCCATCTCCCGACCGCCCCGTGTGGCGTGTCGCTTAAAAACCGAGTTCGAGCACGCGCTGAAGGTGCTCGCGGTAGGTTCGGCTCATGTTCAACGTCGTGCCGTCGCGCAGAACCACCGTGTAGTCGCCGTGGGAGGCCGGGACTAGAGACTGCACGCGGTCGAGGTGGACCACCGTCGAGCGATGGATGCGGAGGAAGCGCCGCGGGTCGAGCCGGGAGGCCACACGCGTGAGCGAGGTGCGGATCAGATGTCGAGTTCCCCCGGCATGCACCGTCACGTAGTTGCCGCTGGCCTCGATCCAGTCCACGTCGGCGACCCGCACCAGGTCGACTCGGTCGGCGAGGCGCACGGCGAGGTGGTCGAGGTAGGGCTCCTGGGGGCGTACCGCGTCGAGCAAGGACGCTAGGGCCGCCTGGGTGTGCGCCTTGGCCTCGCCACTCGGCGAGCGCCCTCGGTGTTGCGCCTTGGCATGAGCGAGGGTCGAAGCGAACCGAGCCCGATCGTACGGCTTCAGCAGGTAGCCCGCGGCGTGGTGCTCAAACGCCTGGATGGCGTAGGCGTCGTAGGCCGTCGCGAAGACGACAACTGGCTCAGGACCCGGCGGGCGTCGCCGGAGCACGTCGAAGCCTGACAGTTCGGGCATCTGAATGTCGAGGACGAGCAGGTCGACGCGATGCTGTTCCAACACGTCGAGCGCCTCGAAGCCGTCGGCGCAGGTCGCCACGACTTCGATGTCGGGGTCCTCGGCCAGCCATCGTGCCAACTTCCGCAACGCAGGCGGCTCGTCGTCTACGGCCACGGTTCGGAGGCGACTTGTCGCGGAATACGCAGCGCTACCCATCGGCCGCGACCACGTCTGCGGTGACTGCCGTGTCTTTGACGGAGCGGTATGGAAAGCGGAGCCGCGCCACCACGCCTCCCTCAGCGGGCGCGAGCACGACTGAGGGCGCTACCTGAGCGGAGCCAGCGAACGCGGCCTCCAGGCGTGCCCGCGTGTTGGCAAGCCCGAGTCCCACCTCCCTTCGCTTCGAGGCGTCGGCCAGCCCTCCAGGAGGCGCCGAGTTGTACACCTCGATCGTGACCGCTGCATCGTCCCTTCGTCCTCGCACCTCAACGGTGGCCGGGCCGGCATGCCGCGCCACGCCATGCTGCACGGCGTTCTCGACGAGCGGTTGCAACAGCAGGTAGGGCACCGCCGCGTCCTCCACCACCGGATCGACATCGAAGTCCACGGTCAGGCGCGTCTCGAAGCGGTCCTGGACGATGCCGAGGTACTGCCTGCAAAAGGCGAGGTCGTCGCGCAATGGCACCACGGGCCGGTCTACTTGGTCGAGCGTGCGCCGAAGAAAACCGCCGAGCCGGCTGAGCATCCGATCCGCCGCCGCCGGGTCTTCGTGCAGGGTCGCCGAGATCGTGTTGAGCGCGTTGAAGAGGAAGTGCGGGTGCAGTTGCCGCGCGAGTACGTCGAGGCGGGCCTCAGCGAGTTGGGCGCGTAGGGCCGCCGACTGCCGCTCCTCGTTGCGGAGCCGACGCAGGTAGCCCTGGGTGAGCCCGACGCCGATCAGCAGGACGTAGACGAGGAAGCCGAACGGGATCCAAAAGCTCACGAGAATCTCCGAGCGTTCCGCGATGCGCGCGCCCAGCGTCTCGCCGAGGGGCATTCCTCCCGCCTCCACTAGCACGTACGCCGCTGCGTAGAGCCCGGCACCCAGAGCGTAGGCAGCGGCTCCCACGAGCAGGCCGAGCGGCAGGTGCAGGGCCCACTGCCACGACGGGCGGCGAAAAGCGTTGACGGATCGATGGGCCAGCCAGACGATCACAGGCGTGAGCATCGCCCATCCATTCCAGTAGGTCACCTCGGGCAGCACGAGATCGACAGCCAGCACGAACGACATGTCTGTCTGCGTCGAGCCGATCCACAGCCCACCCCACACCAGCGACAACGCCGTGAACAGAAGGGGCAGACGAGGCCAGTAACTACCCAGAAATGAGGAGAGCATAGACGTACGATTACGGAGCGCGGTAGGATACTGCCGTTGCTGATCCCTCGCGTCCAGGTCGTCCCGTATTGCCCTGCAGCTACACTGGGTGCTCATCCCGAGCCGAACAGATCCAACTGACCCCGTTGCCTGTCACCAGAGTCAGGGGGCATCGCAGCCCCCTGGACTGTGCGCCCGCCGTGCTTCCAGCTATCGCGGCGCTCGCGCTCAACGGCCTCGTCGAAAAACGGACGCGGAGTGTAGCCGTCTTCGAGCTTCTGCGCAAGGCGCGTGAGGTGGCGGGGTGCCTCCGCCCTATCCGTCTGCCCCAGCTTGGCACGTTCCACTGCGCCGCGCGCTGCGGTCGGCGGGCCTCATGCCCTGCTGGATCACCGTCCACTCCTCGTCGGCGATGGCGATGAATCCGTGGATGTAGAGTTGGAAGCCGTCCTGCGCCGCGGTGCTGTCCGCCTTGGCGCTGAGCATACTCGCGCGGGCGAGCGCGTCGCCGTCAAGGCCCGTCCGGTCGCCGTAGCAGACGAGTTCGTGCGGAGTCTGGAGCGAGCGCTTGCCCTTGCCGCCGCACACAATCAAGCCGAGGTCGTCCGCGCGCGGATTGAGTGCGGTCTTAAGCGCGCGAAGCACGGCGGTTGTCACGCCCGACGAGTTCCAGTCCATCCCGATGACCGCGGCAAAGCTCTGGAGCCAGAACGGATCGGAGAGCCGCTTCAGAAAGCCCTGCGTCCCATAGTCGGCAACGATCGTTTCGGTGACGTGCAGGCTCAGCTTCGTCATCCGCCGGAAGAGCCACGGCGGAATGCCCCCACCCTTGAGAGCGAGGTCGGCGGTCCCGGAACGTTGAGACGTGATGTTGGCCATCGGTGCGGTTACCGGGCGCATTCGCGCTGCCACGCCTTCCAGGCGAGCAGAAGCCGCACGACGCGCGACCGCTCGGGCCGCCACGCCTCGGCCATGTCCCTCATCCGCCGTTTCTGGCCGTTGCCCGGCTCGATGCCGTAGAGCGTGCCCATGATCTGCTTGAGGTGGTAGTCATCCGCGGGAAAAATGTCGGGGCGCTCCAGCGTGTAGAGCAGCACCATGTCGATGGTCCAGATGCCGACGCCGCGAATCTTTTTCAGCATGTTGCGGACCTCGGCATCGGACAACGCGGCCCAGTCGATGGCATCGCCGTCACGGATGAATGTGACGGTGGCTGCTAGCGCATCGCGCTTCTGGCGAGACAACCGCACGTCGGCGAGTCCGTCCTTTTCGAACACGCCGAACGTGTCGGGGGTGACACGGTCGAGGGCGCGGGCGAAGACGTGCTTTGTGCTTCGGTAGTGGATCTGCTGCTCGACGAGGCAGCTCACGAGGTCGTGGAAGACATCGCCTGTGCTCTCGTGCGGCAGGTGCGGCACAGTCTGTTCGAAGCGGGCGACGACGGGATCCGGCACGGTGCTAGGTAGCAGGCGTCCAACGACGCAGCCGGAGCGCGTTCGCGAGGACGAAGACGCTTGACAGCCCCATCGCAGCCGCCGCGAAGACGGGAGAGAGCAACGTCCCGGTGAGTGGATAGAGCACGCCCGCCGCAACGGGGATCAGGACGACGTTGTAGGCAAACGCCCAGAACAGGTTTTGCCGGATCGTGCGCAGCGTGGCCGTAGCGAGTCCAAGTGATCGGGTCAGTCCACGGAGATCATCGCCCATCAGCACCAGGTCCGCCGCCTCGATGGCGATGTCGGTGCCCGTCCCGATGGCAACGCCCACGTCGGCTTGCGCGAGCGCGGGCGCGTCGTTGATGCCGTCGCCCACGAAGGCGACACGGCGCGCCCCATGTTGCAATGCTTGCACGGCCTCAGCTTTGTCGGCGGGCAGCACCTCAGCCCGCACGTCGTCGATGCCAAGTCGGGCCGCGATCGCGTGCGCCGTAGTCGCGGTGTCGCCCGTGACCATCGCCACGCGCAACCCGAGGCCACGAAGCGACGCGATGGCGGCGGGCGTGGTCGGCTTGACTGGATCAGCCACCGCGAGGATGGCGGCGAGGTGCCCGTCGATGGCGGCGTAGAGCGGCGTCTTGCCCTCGGCGGCGAGGCGTTCGGCGACGGCCGCGAACGCATCCACGTCGAGTCCCTGCTGGGCCATGAAGCGGTCGGCCCCCACGACAATCGCTTGCCCTTCGATCGCACCGGCTACACCGAAGCCAGGCGTTGCCGTGAACCCGGAAACATCCGGAGCGTCCAGACCGCGCTCCTCGGCGGCCCGCATGAGCGCGGCAGCGATGGGGTGCTCGGACCGTGCTTCGACCGCCGCCACGAGACGCAGCACCTCGTCGTCCTCGAAGCCGGAGGCTGTTACCACGTCGGTGAGCGTGGGCCGCCCCTCCGTGAGCGTCCCCGTTTTGTCGAGCGCGACGACCTCGACCTCGGTGAGCGTCTGCAAGGCCTCGCCGCGACGGAACAGCACGCCGAGTTGGGCGGCTTTGCCCGTGCCGACCATCACGGCCGTTGGCGTCGCGAGCCCCATCGCGCAGGGGCACGCGATAATGAGCACTGACACAGCCGCCACGAGCGCATACGTCAGCGCGGGGTCAGGTCCGACGGCGAGCCATACGGCGAACGTCGACGCAGCGATGATGAGCACGATGGGGACGAACACGGCCACGACGCGATCCGCGAGCGCCTGGACGGCGGGCTTCGAGCCCTGCGCCGCCTCGACCATGCGGATGATCTGCTGCAAGACGGTGTTGGCTCCTACTTGTGTCGCGCGGAGCGTGAAGCTCCCGGCCTGGTTGACCGTTCCGCCCACAACTAGGTCACCCTCCCCTTTCTCGACGGGTACGGGCTCGCCTGTCAGCATCGCCTCGTCCACAAATGAGCGGCCCTCAACCACCGTCCCGTCCACAGGGACACGCTCCCCAGGTCGTACCTGCACGCGGTCGCCAACGACGACCTCGGCGATTAGCGTTTCCACATACTGCCCGCTTCGTTCGACTCGTGCGGTGTCGGGCTGAAGACGCAGCAGCGCGCGGATCGCCTCGGAGGTGCGGCCTTTGGCGAGGGCTTCGAGGTACTTCCCGACTAGGATCAGCGTGATGACCGTCGCCGACGCCTCGTAGTAGACGTGGTTGGCGCCCGGCGGCAGAATCGACGGGAGGAACGTGGCGACGACGGAGTAGCCGTACGCCGCGCTCGTGCCCAGCGCCACGAGCGTGTTCATGTCCGGCGCGCCGTGGCGGACGGCGGCCCAGCCGGTGCGGTAGAAGCGCAGCCCCGGCCCGAACTGCACGACGCTGGCGAGCGCGAAGAACACGAACCGCCAGGTCTGCATCGGGAGCAGCGCCATCAGCGCCTCGTGGACGGGTGGCACGAGCATCGCCCCCATGTCGAGGAGCACGATGGGTAGCGTGAAGCCCGCCGCGATCCAGAGGCGACGCTGAAGCGAGCGGCGTTCCTGCGCCCGCGCTTTTTGCTCGGCGTCATCTCGTGCTGGGACCACGTCGCTCACGGCCTCAGCGACCGAGATCACGTCGTAGCCCGCGTCCCGGACGACCTGGTCGAGGTCGAGGCGGGCGACCTCGGCGGGGCGAAAGCGTACCGTCGCGCGCTCCGTGGCGAGGTTGACCGTCGCCTCCACGACGCCCGGCACCTTGCCCAAGGCGCGCTCGACACGGCCAGAGCACGCAGCGCAGGTCATCCCCTGCACCGAGAGCGTGGCGGTCGCCGTGCCTGCATTCGGAGCTGTGACGCTCGTTGCATCGCTCTCCGTGACTGGCGACTTTGGTAGGGCGACAGGACGCATCGTGCTAGACTGGACCTGCGCTACTGCTTGACGGCATAGCCCTCCTCCTCGATCAGCGCCGCGAGTTCGGGCAAACTCGTTTTCGCCGGGTCGAAGTGGATGGTCGCCGAGCCAATCTCGACCGACTCGATCTCGACGCCGTCGCGCCCCGTGAGCGCGGACTCAACGGCACGGACGCAGTGGGCACAGCTCATGCCATCGATGTGGAGGGTCTGGACGTGCTTGGCGTTCATCGTGCCGAGGGGTAAGCGGAAGATGGCGTAGGTACCGAGACTGAACCGCTGCGACGCTGTCAGGGTCCATGCACATTCGGCTGGGCAGACTGTCGCGCATACGTTCCTGCGCGGGAGGTTGATTGGTCGTGGCGAGGCCTGGCTTCCTCTTCGCTGTGAGGGTCGTTCGCTGCGGCTGTGAAGCTTTCGGGCACCCCCCAACCGTGTGTCGTCTTTGGGGATATTGCGCCAACTCGCTGCCGCGGCACCACAGCCGCACCCTACCCTCCGCACCCCTCCCATGCGCTCGACGGGCACGTACCGCAAGCTCTTTCAGGTGCTCACGCCGAGTGAGCGCCGCCGTGTCTACCTCCTGGTTCCAGCCATTATCGGGATGGCGCTGCTGCAGGTGGCCGGCATCGGCTCCGTAGCCCCGTTTCTCCAGGTCGTCGCCGACCCCAGTTCGGTCGAGACGAATGTGTGGCTCGCGCGGGTCTACACCTACTTCGGCTTCGCGACCACGGAGGGCTTCCTGATGGCGCTCGGCTGCGTGACGCTCACGCTGCTGGTGCTCGGCAACGTGTTCAACACGCTCGTCGCGTGGGCGATGGCGCGGTTCACACAGATGCGTCGTCACTCGCTCTCGATGCGGCTGCTGAAGTCATACCTCTACCGCCCCTACCTCTATTACCTCCGCACCAACTCGGCCGAGCTTGGCAAGAACCTCCTCTACGAGGTCAACGAGATCGTCAACGGCATCCTCCAGCCGTGCATGGTGCTCGTCGCCCGTGGCGTGGTGAGCGTGTTCATCTTCATCCTGCTCATCGCGGTGGACCCGCTGCTCTCGGTGGGGGCGTTCGTGGTATTTGGCGGGGCCTACAGCCTGATTTACCTCTCGGTCAAGCGCAAGCTGCTTCGCACAGGCAAAGAGCGCGTGGCGGCCAACGGGCAGCGCTTCAAGATCGCGAGCGAGGCGTTCATGGCCGTCAAGGACGTGAAGCTGCTCCATTTGGAGGAGCCGTTCCTCGACCGGTTCTCGAAGCCGTCGCGCACGTTCGCCGAGCGGCTCGTCACCCAGAACGTGATCGCCAAGATCCCGCAGTACGCGATGGAAACGCTTGCTTTCGGCGGCATCCTGCTGATCGTACTCTACTACATCGCGCTCGAAAAGAACGTCGCGGAGATCATCCCGCTGCTCGGCGTCTACGCCTACGCCATCCTCCGGCTCAAGCCGAACCTCCAAGAGGTCTACATCTCGATGGCGAAGATCTCCTTCAACGACGCCGCGCTCGCCCGCATCTACGACGACCTGAAGGGCCAGGGCGACGCGATCAACAACCAGCGCCGCCGCCGCAAGGAGGTCGTCCGCGACAACGCCGTCCCGTTTGAGGGCGCCGTCGCGTTGCGCGGCGTGACATTCGGCTACCCCGAGAGCGCGCCACTCTTCCGCGATCTGTCGCTCACGATCCGCAAGGGCGAGTCAGTCGGCTTCGTCGGCCCGACGGGCTCGGGCAAGACGACGGTCGTGGACCTGCTCCTCGGGCTGCTCCGCCCACAGGACGGCGCGCTCGTCGTGGACGGGCAGACCGTCACCGACGACCTCCTCCCCGCCTGGCAGAAGCACTGCGGCTATGTCCCCCAGAACATCGTCCTCATCGACGACACGGTGGCCTCCAACATTGCCTTTGGCGAGGCCGAAGTCGACATGGACGCCGTCATCCGCGCGGCTAAAGCGGCCAACATCCACGACTTCATCAAGGACGGCCTCGAAGAGGGGTACGAGACGGTGGTCGGGGAGCGCGGCATCCGGCTCTCGGGCGGCCAGCGGCAGCGCATCGGCATCGCACGGGCGCTCTACCACAACCCACAGGTGCTCGTGTTCGACGAGGCGACCTCAGCGCTCGACAACGAGACGGAGCGCGCCGTCATGCACGCCATCGAGGCGCTGCGCGGCGAGCGGACGCTCATCACCATCGCCCACCGCCTGAGCACGGTTCAGTCCTGCGACCAGCTCTTCTTCCTCGAAAAGGGCACGCTCACCGCCTCCGGCACCTTCGACGAACTCGTCGCCGCGAACGAGCAGTTCGAGCGCATGGCACTGGCGAATGCATAGAAGCAGCGAACGCCGAAGGCCGAACGTCGAGCCTCTAGTTCCGCCTTCCCACTTCGACCCTCACACTTCGAAATGCCCCCTCTGAAGCAGACGTTGAAGTACCGCGCCGCGATCTTCCGCGAGCGTCACCTCCAGCCGTTCGTCTTCATCCACATCAACAAGACGGGCGGCAGCAGCGTCGAGAAGGCGCTTGGCGCGCGGTTCGAGCACAAGACGGCGCAGGAGAAGATCACGATGCTCGGGCGCGGCGTGTGGGACCGGAAGTTCACGTTCTGCATCGTGCGCAACCCGTGGGACCGCGCGGTGTCGCTGTTCCACTACCGCAAGATGACCGACCAGACGGGCCTCGCGGACACGGAAACAGGCTTCCAGACGTGGCTCTGGCAGACACTCCAGGACCAGGACCCGGCGTTTTACGACAAGCCTCGGATGTTCATGCCCCAGCACGACTGGATCGCGGACGGCGACGGCAAGCTCCTCGTCGACTACATGATGCGGTTCGAGAACCTGCACCAGAGCTTCGAGGAGGTCGCCCGACGACTCGGCAAGGACGTGCAGCTCCCCCACCTCAAGAAGTCGAAGCGCCGCGACTACCGCACCTACTACGACGACTCGAGCATCGACCTCGTCGCCGACTTCTATGCGGTGGACCTGGAAGCCTTCGGCTATACCTTTGAGGGCGTGACGGAAGCTAGCGCCACGAACGCATAGAGCCCCCTTATGTGTCATCCTGAACTTGATTCAGGATCTCTGACGACTGCAGTTTGACTAAGCATCGCTGAGATGCTGAACCAAGTTCAGCATGACAAGGGTGGTAGCTCCCCGCTTCGACGAGTAGACGTGCCGGATGCTTCCTTGACGAGTTCCGTCCCTATTCAAGTGTGTAGACGTCTGGGCGGCGGTCGCCGAAGAGGTGGTTGGTCGCCGTGAGTTGGCGCTCACGGGAGGCGTGCGGGTCGAACTTGGCGGTGAGCACCGTCGTCTCCTCGCGCCCGGCGCTGGCGATGGGATGGCCTTCGGGCGAGCAGATCACGCTCTGGCCGATGAACGTCAGCGTTTCGTCGCCAACCGACTCGGTCCCTGTCCGGTTGGCTGTGATCGTGACGACGTGGTTTTCGAGCGCGCGGATCGGCATCGAGCGCGGGCAATCCTTGCGCACGAGATTCGACGGGTGCGCGATCACATCGGCACCTTGCAAGGCAAGCGAGCGGGCGGCTTCGGGGAAGTACCAGTCGAAACAGATCATCACGCCAAGTCGATACGGCATGCCGTCGCGCGTGGTCGCGTCGAAGACACGGAAGCCGAGGTCGCCGGGGGCCGCCCAGTCCTTCTCGCGGTAGAAGAGGTGCACCTTGCGATACGTCTCCGTCGAGCCGTTGGGGCGCACGACAACGGCGGAGTTGTACCGCTTACCATCGTCGCCCAATTCGGGCAGCCCTGCCACGAACGTCGCACCCGTCGCAGCGGCCCATGTTTGCAAACGCTCCGTCGTCGGACCGTCTGGGATCGGCTCCGAAACGCTAGCTGAATCCTCGAGCGAGCGGAAGAAATAGCCCGTCGCGAACAACTCCGGCAGCACAACGAGGTCCGCGTCGACGCCGTCTAGCAGCGCCTCGACGCGGTCGAGGTTGCCCGCCACGTCGAGGTAGGCGGGGCCGAACTGGAGCAGCGCAGCGATCATCCGTCGGCCTGCAAGGCGGTGATGCAGACGACGTTGACGATGTCCTCGGCGTCGGCACCGCGCGAGAGGTCGTTGGCAGGCTGTGAGAGGCCAGCGAGGATCGGCCCGATGGCCTCGGCGCCCGACGTACGCTGGACGGCCTTGTAGGTGATATTGCCCGCCGCGAGGTTCGGGAAGACAAACACGTTGGCGTCGCCTTGGAGCGGCGAGTTCGGCGCTTTGCGGGCGGCCACGCTCGGGACGTAGGCGCTGTCGAACTGGAACTCGCCGTCGATTGTCCAGTCGGGGCGGCGCTCCCGGGCAAGTTTCACGGCGCCGCGCACGCGGTCCACGTCGGGGTGCTCCGCCGAGCCGATGGTCGAGAACGAGAGGAAGGCAATGCGCGGCGTCTCGCCCGTGAGCTGCTGGTGCGCGCGCCCCGCATCAAGGCCAATGGAAGCGAGTTGCTCGGCCTCCGGCTCGACGTTCACGGCACAATCGGCGAACGTGCAGACGCGCCCGTCGGGCATCACCATCAGGAAGAAGCTCGATACCAGCGCAGAGGCCTCGCCGACGCCGATCATGCGAATCGCCGCACGGATCACGTCGGGACTAGGGTGCGCCGCGCCGGAGACGGAGCCATCGACGAGGTCGTGTCGGACCATCAGCGCGCCGAACACGAGTTCGTCGGCGACGGCGGCACGAGCCTCGTCCTCGGTCGCGCCTTTGCGCTTGCGGAGGTCGTAGTAGGTCTGCGCGAACGCGTCGCGGTGCTCCGAGGCTGCGGGGTGAATGAGCGGAACGTGATCCGGGATCGTGACGCCCTCCTGCTTGGCGAGCGGCAGCACCACGTCGGGGTTGCCCAGGAGCACCGGCTGCGCGAGTCCCTCGTCGACGATCCACTTCATCGCATGGAGCGTGCGAGCATCCTCACCTTCGGGCAGGACGATGCGTTTGTTGAGAGCTTTGGCTTTCGCTTGAATCTGGTCAATCATATCAATCGATAGACGTATCGAAACCATGCGTATTGCGTGTTACGTGTTGCGTGTGTTCTTACTCAACACGTAACACGCAATACGTAACACGCAACAACGTGACAGCGCAGCGCTAGAGGCTAGCTAGCACACCCTGGATCGCCTCAAAGTCAGGCTGCACACCGGCGTTGGCCGTGATCTCGGCGTAGCGGATCGTGCCGTCCTGCGCGATCACGAAGGCCGAGCGCTTCGAGACGCGGTCGAGGTTCATCGACGTGAAGTCGTTGTCATACTTCGAGTCGTAGAGCGCCGACACCTCGGCGTTGTGGTCGGTGAGGAGCGGAAACGTCAGGCTGTTCGCCTTCTTGAACTCCTGCAGCACGAACGGCGAGTCGGTCGAGATGCCAAAGACCTGAGCGTTCGCGTCGGTGTAGGTCGCGAGGTCGTTGTTGACCGTGTTGAGTTCGGTGGTGCAGACGCTCGTGAAGGCACCCGGGAAGAAGAGCAGCAGCACGTTGCCGTTCTTCAGCGCGTCGGAGAGGGTGACGGCCTCCATGCCATCGGAGTAGAGCGTGAAGTCGGGGGCGGCGTCGCCAACAGAGAGGGCCATGGGGAGAGACGAAAAAGGAAAGGGAGACGGAGAAAGGAAGTGATAAGCGATTCGATATCTGGAGTCGCCCCCAATCGAACATCACCCATCAAAATTTATCATCGCTACCCGCCGAAGCGGATCGTGCGGATGGGCTCGACGCGGGCCGCGGCGCGCGCGGGCAGATAGGCGGCCAGCACGCACAGCACGAGCGCCAGCGTCGTCACTATGACGAAGTCGAGCGCGCGAAGTTCGACGGGCGCTGTGTCCAGATAGTAGGCGTCCTGTGGCAACGGAATCACGCCGAAGCGCTGCTGGACGAGCCCGAGCACCAGCGCGAGGCCTGCACCGAATCCAGCCCCGGCTCCACCGATGAGCAGCCCGAGCCAGAGGAACAGGCGACGCACCCGCTTGCGGCTCGCCCCCATGCCAAGGAGGATGCCGATCTCGCGGCTCTTTTCGAGGAGCAGCATGAGGAGCGCGCCGATGATGTTGAACGCGCCGATGAGCACGAGCGTCCCGATGACGAGCGGGATGATGCTCTGCTGGAGGTCGACCCACGCGAAGAGGTTCGGGTAGAGGTCGTAGACCGAGCGCACGCTGTAGGGCACGCCGAGGTCGAGCGAGAGGGTGCGGGCGTACGACTGCGCGAGGTCGGCGTCGCGGAGACGGACGTCGAAGCGCGTCACTTCGTCGTCGGCGAGGCGGAAGAGGCGGCGGGCGGCGTCGAGGTCGGTGTAGGCGAACAGCTCGTCGAATTCGGCGAGGCCCGTCTCGTAGATGCCCGCGACGTAGAACTGGCGAACGGCGGGCCGGGCGGCGAGACCCGCTGCAATACTCCCGACGGGTGGCTGGCTAAGGCTACGTGTCGAAAACGCGGTCAGCGGCTGGCCAACCTCCGCGCCGAGGAGCGCCGCGAGCTTGCTGCCGATGACCACGCCGGGCCGCCCCGCGCTGTCGGGCGCGAACGAAAAGCCTCCGGCGTCGTCGAGTAGGCGCTCTTGCAAAAACGGCTGCCCGTCCTCAGGCATACCGAGCAGCTGCACTCCGTCGATGTCGTTCGACGACCGCAAGAGCGCGAAGTCCGCCACGATGGGCACGGCCGACGCGACCTCGTCGCGGGCCGCCAGCGCTGTCTGGAGCGAGTCGGCGCGGTCGAGCGGACGGCTCAGGTAGGTCGTCACCTGGATGTCGGCCCCCACCCCGATGATCTTCGCGCGGATCTCGCGGCTGAAGCCGTTCACGATCATGAGCGCGAGCAGCAATGCCGCCACGCCAACAGCCACGCCCCCCACCGCGATGCCGGTCACGAAGCGCAGGAAGCCGCGCCCGCCCGCTCCCTCGGAGGTCGGGTCCCACAGGTAGCGCGCGGCGACGGTGCGTTCGAAAGACAAGTCGGTCGAAGGTCGAAGGTCGAAGGTCGAAGGTGGAAAAGGTGCGGCGCTTTGTTAGACAGATCAAGCCCGTCACCAATTCTCTCCGGTTCTCCCTCTCCCCGGTCCCCCTCAGCCTCCGCGCCCCCGCCGCTCCTACTATCTTTCGGCTCCCCCAATCCAGCCGCACCTCCGATGAACAACACCTTTTCGCGTCCGCCAGCTCCGACCAACGAACCAGTCCGCAGCTATGCGCCTGGAACGCCGGAGCGGGCCTCGCTCCAGAGCGCCGTACTGGCGATGCGCGATGAGCACCTCGAAGCTGGGCCTATCGTAGGTGGTGAGCACCGGACGACAGGGCGCCTTGGCGAGATGCGGCCCCCGCACGAGCACCAGCGCGTCATCGGCACGTTCCACAAGGCGCGCCCCGGCGATGTCACCGACGCCATCGAAGCGGCCCTCGACGCGCGGCACGACTGGATGCGCATGGCCTGGACCGACCGCGCCGCCATCTTCTTGAAGGCCGCTGAACTGATCGCCGGGCCCTATCGCAACACGATCAACGCGGCCACGATGCTCGGGCAGAGCAAAAACGCGATGCAGGCCGAGATCGACAGCGCGTGCGAGTTCATCGACTTCCTGCGGTTCAACGTCCACTTCATGACGCAGGTCTACGCCGACCAGCCCGTGAGCGGCCCCGGCCTCTGGAACCGCGTGGAGTACCGCCCGCTCGAAGGCTTCGTCTTCGCCGTGACGCCGTTCAACTTCACCGCCATTGCGGGCAACCTCCCGACGGCCCCGGCGCTGATGGGCAACGTAGCGCTCTGGAAGCCTGCGCCCACGCAGATGCGCGCCGCGACCGTCATTATGGACGTGCTCGAAGCGGCAGGCCTTCCCCCCGGCGTCATCAACTTTCTTCCCGGCGACGGCGCCGACGTGGGCGACCCGGTCCTCGCCTCGGAGCATCTCGCCGGGCTTCACTTTACGGGCTCGACGGGCACGTTCCAGCACCTCTGGAAGACGATCGGCAACCAGATCGGGCACTACCGCACCTACCCGCGCATCGTCGGCGAGACGGGCGGCAAGGACTTCATCGTCGCCCACGCGTCGGCGAACCCGGCAACCGTAGCGACGGCCATCGTGCGGGGCGCGTTCGAGTACCAGGGCCAGAAGTGCTCCGCGGCCTCGCGCTGCTACATCGACGCGGCGATCTGGCCTGCCGTTGAGGAGCACCTCCTCGCGCAACTCGCCGAGATCAAAGTCGGGCCGACGCACGACTTCACGAACTTCGTCAACGCGGTCATCGACCGGAAGGCGTTTGACAAGATCACGGGCTACATCGACCGCGCGAAGGCCACCGACGGCGTGTCCATCCCGGCTGGTGGCACCTACGACGACAGCGAGGGCTACTACATCGACCCGACGGTCCTCGTCGTGGACGACCCGATGTACGAGACGATGCGCGAGGAACTCTTCGGCCCCGTCGTCACGATCTACGTCACGCCGGACGGCCAGCCGTTCGCGGAGACGCTTGATCTCGTCAACCGGACGTCGCCGTACGCGCTCACGGGAGCCGTCTTCGCGCGCGAACGCGCACTCCTCGCCCAGGCCACCGACGCGCTGGCGGACAACGCGGGCAACTTCTACCTCAACGACAAGCCGACGGGCGCGGTCGTGGGCCAGCAGCCCTTCGGCGGCGCACGCGCCTCGGGGACGAACGACAAGGCGGGGTCCTACGTGAACCTCCTCCGCTGGGTCAGCTTCCGCACGCTGAAGGAGAACTTCAACCCGCCGACGCACTTCGCCTACCCATTCCACCAGGCGGACTGAGGGTAGGCCGTGAGCGACCCGGTTCTGCTCGGCCACCCTCCACCATAGTCATCCCCGCGCATGCGGTGACCCACGAGATCAGATCAACAGGGAGCCTGACCCGATGGCACCCAACCGGCTCGATCTCGCAGCTTTCTATTTCTGGCGCGCAGCTTCGCGGCTCTCCGAGCCACCGCGTCAACCGTGTGGGTCCCCGCGTTCGCGGGGATGACTGCAGAGTGGATTTGATTCTCCAGCCCGAAGCTCTATGGGAAGAGGTTTTCTGGACGTAGCGGGTCCAACAGCCCTGGCGGTGGCTTCCCCAGCGTCGCAATCAAGATGCGCGACCTCGTCGGTTCGACAGGATCGTACAGCACATCCACACGGGAGCCGATCCAGGAGCGGCAGGCGTTGTACCGTTTACGCTCGCTCCGAAGTGTGTGCACGCGTCCATCGACTTCTACGTCGAAGTCAGCAACGAGAACGCGACTCCAGTGACGCCCCACGCGCCTCAGCTCACAATCCACGACCAGGCCCGTTGCGACCACGCCTCGTTCATTCAAGATCCGAACATCTTCGCTGTCCGTAATGATACCTAGGCCGATGATCCAGCAAAGCCCGGCTAGTATCAGGACTCCAAGCAAACCGACGGCCCATTGAAGCGACTTCGGCCATGTCCCAATCTGTAGGTTCTGAATGAAGCGGTAGCGTGAGGGTAGCCACCCATCGGAGTTTCGGTCCTTGAGGAGTCGCATGGCGGTAGGTATGCACTTCGATTTACTCCGCTATCACCTCGTCCATCAGGAGCCATGTCGTCGCATCGATCTCGACCTCTGCATCGTCAGGGAGCGCGAGGAAGCCCTCGCCACCGGGCATCAAGACGCGCTGGGCTTCGCCGTTGACGGTGACTTCGACGGGCACCTCGAACGTCATGCCCTCGGGGAGCGGGCCGTCGGGGAGCACCCAGCGGAGAGCGAGTCCTCGGTCACGGGCGCGACTCACGCGCTGCGTCTGGAGGCGCGGCAGCCCGGCGCGGCGCAGGTAGACTTCCACGAAGCCGTCGAGGTCGAGGCCGCTCACCTCCTCGGCGATGCGGAGGAACTCGTCGGTGTCGGAGAAGCGGCACTGGCTGCCGTCGGTGACGAGCTCCATCGCAGGGTCGGGGTAGGCCATGCGGCGCAGGATGTGGTGGAAGACCTCGTCGTCGCCATCGGTGCCGCGCGTGAGCCAGCGGAGCGTGTGCATGATCCACGCGCCCTTGTAGTAGATGTCGCCGTCGGATTGGCCGTCTTCGGCGAAGTACATCTGCTTCGTCGTCCGGCTCTCGCGCGGCGCGACGGGGCGGCGGTTGTTGATGAGGCGGCGTTGCTGGAGGAGGTAGCGCCGGTAGCCGTCGAGGCCACCGTGGCGCTCGGCGGTGAGCGCCTGCGCATAGGTGCCGATGCCCTCGTGGATCCAGAAGTCGTTCCAGTCACGCGCGGTGACGAGGTTGCCCCACCACTCGTGCGCGAGTTCGTGGTTGTGCAGCCAGTCGAAGCCGAAGGCGTTGGGCTCGAACGTAGAGCCGTAGGAAATCATCGTCTGGTGCTCCATGCCGAGGTAGGGCGTGTGCCCGATACCGTACTTGTCGGCGCGGAACGGGTACGGGCCAAACAGTTCTTCGAAGGCGCGGAGGTCGTCTTTGAAGTAAGGCAGCAGCGCCTCGGCCTCTTCGGCGCGTTCGGGGAGCACGTAGAACGTGACTGGGATAGTCTCACCCGTCACGCTCGTGTAGGTGTCCGAGAGCACGCGGAACGGCGCGACGTAGGCCGTCACGGTGTAGTTGTTGATCGGCGTAGAGACGAACCAGTCGAACGTGCGCGTGGCCGGGCCGGCTTGCGGGTTCCCCTCGGCTTCGGTCTCGGTCGTTTGCCGCAGCTGCCCGTTCGAGGCGGCGATGAGGCCCTCGGGCACAGTGAGCGCGATGCGCATCGAGTCGGGCTCGTCCGAGGGGTGGTCTTTCGTCGGCCACCATAGGTCTGCGCCCTCGCCCTGGCATGAGACGGCCACCCAGGGCTGCCCGCCCACGGTCCTCGCCCAGGTGAACCCACCCTGCCACGGGGGGCGCTCGGCGACGTGCGGCTGGCCGCCGTACACGACCTCGACGACCAGCGAATCGCCGGCGACGAGGGTGCGTCCGAGGTGCAGCAGCAGGTGTCCGGCATCGCGCTGGATGCCGAGTGCGACGGGGCCCGTCGCCACGAAGTCGGCGCTGTGATCGAACGCCGCGCGCACCGCTAGCTTCGTGTCGAGGTCAAGGACCAGCACATCTACCGAGTCGCGGACGGCGGCGTGCACGGTCAACGTCCCTTCGATGGCTTCGGCCTCGGGGTCGATGGCGAGATCGAGGTCGTAGTAGTGGACATCGTAGGCCGACTGGCGCGGGTCAAGCAGGCCACCCGACGTGTTGCGCGGGTTGCTTTGCGCCGCAAGCGAGGCCGAGGCCGCCACGGCAAGGGTGATGAGCAGGCTGAAACGAGCAAACACGGGCAACGAAGTAGCAGCGAACAATCCCCGAAGGTACATCGTCGTCCTTCGCCCACTTTTGCGGCCCGGTAGCTAGGCGACCGCCGAATTGGTAGCCGACGTGCTAGACGTAGGGAGCCAAAGCGAGAACGTCGAGCCGTGCCCGAGGCCTTCGCTCTCGGCCCAGACGCGGCCGCCGTGCACCTCGGCGATGCCGCGCGCGACCGTCAAGCCGAGGCCGAGACCGCCGTGCGTACGGGTAAGCGCCTGCTCGACCTGGTAGTATTCCCGGAAGACCGCTTCCAATTGCTCGTCGGCCAGCCCACAGCCCGTGTCGGTGACCTGGAAGAGCACACCACCGTCCGCGGCAACGGCCCGCAGGCTCACCGAGCCGCCGTCGGGCGTAAACGTGACGGCGTTGGTGACCAGGTGTTGCAGTGCGCGCTCCAGCTTTTCCGGCTCCGCGTAGACGTGCAGGTCGGCATCAGGTGGCTCGACGGTGACCGTCTGCTCTTTCATGGCTGCGTGAGGCTCCACCGAGGCTCGGGCTTTCCGCAGCATGCGGCTTGCTCGGACGAACCGCATCGACGGCAGCGTCCGACCAATCCGCAGCTCGTTGAGTTCGCCCATCACGTCGACGACTTGCCCCATACGCTCGGCCGACTCGACGATGACGGCCGCGTGGGTGCGTGTCGTCTCGTCCTCGGCGTCGTCGCGCAGGATCGAGGCGAAGCCGCGGATCGTGGCGAGCGGCGTCCGCAGCTCGTGCGAGGTGAGCGTGACGAAGTTGCTCTTCATCGCCTCGATCTGTGCCAGGCGGTCGTAGGCGTCGCGCAGGGCGGTGCGCTGGCGGACGTTGCGGATGGTGACGGCGGTCTGGTCGGCTAGGAGCGCCAGCAGGTGCTCGTCGCGCCGGTCGAAGTCACGGGGCCCGCCGTCGGCCGCGCGCTTGTTGAGCGCTTCGAGTACGCCCACGACCTGCCCTTCGATGTGCATCGGCACGCCCAGGAGCGACTGCGTCTGGAAGTTGACCTTCTTGCCAACGTCGCCGTAATGGCGCTCGTCGTCCTGCGCACGAGCCGTGTTGACGACGCGCCCCTCGCGGAAGATGGCTCCCGCGATGCTCCCGAAGAGCGGCACCGGGATCTCTGCGAGCGTAGCTGCATCCGAACCGGTCGCGGCCACGAAGCGCAGACGGTCGGTCGCGTCGTCGTAAAGCAGTAGCGAGGCAGCGTCGCACTCCAACAGGTCCGCCGCCGTCTCGATGATCGAGGTCAGGAGGGCCTGGGGGTCCCCGACCGCATTGAGTTGAGAAACGATGTCGAGCAGCTGTCGGAGGTCAGAGACAGAGAGCAGGCCTTCGGCGTGCTCAGCGGTAGCTTCCCCTGCGGCTTCTCCTGCTGCTGAAGCATCGCCTTCTACTACCCCAACAGCGCCTGCCTCCTCTTCTAAGGCAACGTCATCGAAGCTGAATGGCATGAAATCGTGGGTAGACATAGTCCCGGTGGTTCGGTGCAGGAGTTAGTAGCCGGCTGCTGTGGGCAGACACGCGGTGGCGACGGCAACGCGACGGAGGACCGTGCGGAACGGACCGTCGAGGTGAACCCAGCGGTAGCCCGGCAGCTGGTCGTCGAGGCCGAAGTCAAAGGTGCCGGGGGCAAACTGGAAACACGTCGCCGGAGTGGCCATCACGCGGACGGCGCGTCCGCTCGGGCCCGAGCGCGTCACGTCTAGTTGTTGGTGCACGTGTCCGCAGAGCACCGCTTCGACGTGTGGGTGGCGGTCGAGGACGCGCCAGAACGCGGCGGCGTCGTGCAGTCCGATGGCGTCGAGCCAGGCGGCGCCGACGGCAACGGGCGGATGGTGCAGCGTGACGAGGGTCCGGCGTCCGGGCGCGGCCCGTAGCGCTGCGTCGAGCCGCTGCAGGTCGCAGGCCGAGAGGCCACCGTGATCACCGTCGCGTACGCTCGAGTCCACCGTCACAATGCGCCAGGCATCGCGCTGGTTTGCCCCGCCTCGGCCCAGGTCCAGGGTGCCACCACGCATCCAAGGGAACGGAGCGAACGCGGCGGCCATGGCCTCGGCGTGGTCGTGATTGCCGGGGAGCCAGAGGCACGGACATCCCAGCGGGCGCAGCCGCAGGGCAAGGCGCGCGTAGGCTTTCGGCGACCCGTCCTGCGCGAGATCGCCGCTCAACATGACGGCGTCGGGGCGGCGCTCGGCGAGCGCAGCGGCGAGCACCGTCTCAAACGACGCCTCGGTCTCCCACCCCATCAAGGTGCGACGCGGATCAGCGAACAGGTGCAGATCGGTAAGGTGAAGTACGATCAAGGGGACACAGGGCTGCCCTCCGTCGCGGAAGGCGCGGAGTGGACCCCGTCCTCAGACAAAAACAGGGCCAAGCCGCGCGGCCTGCCCCTGCCGTGCCCGTGGCGCATGGCTTGGCCCGCTGCGCGAGCGTCACTGGGGGATATACACGCCCTTGCGCGTCGTGCCTGCCGGCAGACCGTGGCGCCAGATCGAATTGAGCGCGTTTCGTACAAGCTGCTCCCGCACCTCGGCGGGCGACGCGCCCGGGTTCTCCCAGAGGTACGTCAGGGCCGCGCCCGACACCGACGGAGTGGCCTGCGAGGTGCCATCGATCTCAGCGAACTGCCCCTGTGCTACGGACGAGAGCACGTCCACGCCCACCGCTACGATGTCGATGCGGTCGCCGTAGTTCGAGAAGGGCGCGTACATCCCGAAGCCCATCGCTGCACCGACCGTGATCGCGTCTTCGACATGCGCGGGCGAATAGAAGCGGGCGTCCGAGCCCGTATTGCCCGCCGCAATCACGACGGTCACGCCCAGATTGATCGCGTGCTGCACCGCCTCGTCCAGGGCGTTGTAGTCCTCGGTGCCCACGTCCGCACCGACGCTCATGTTGAGCACGACCGGCTTGTCGGGATTGCTCGTCTTGAACGCGATCACGTGCTCCACGGCCGTCACGAGGTCTGACATGAGCGCGAAGCCCTCCGGGCCGATCACGTCGAGCGAGTGGATGCGCGCTCCGGGAGCGACACCGACGATGCCGAAGTCGTTGTCCTTCGCCGCGGCGATGCCCGCGATGTGGGTCCCGTGCGTGGGGTCGAACGTCGTCGCGCCCTCGTGGATGCGGATCGCCTCGACGATGTTTAAGTCGGGGTTGTCTTCGATGGCCGTGTCGATGATGAACAGGTCGACGTCCACGCTGCCGCGGCCGTTGCCAGCCTTCGCCGGGCCCTTGTGGGCGTTCGCTGTGTAGACCTGCCACGGCGTAACCTGACCGCTGGACTCGCTGAGGTCGACCAGGGCCTCCTCGAAGTCGAACACGAGCGGCACGTCGGGCTCGATGAACTTGACGTAGGGCGTGCCCTGGAGCACATTGATGAGCGCATTCACATCGTCGGCTGACACGACGATGGCAGCACCTTCGAATCCATCGCGGTAGTATTTGCGACCGCGCACAGCCAGGGTGCCGAAGACCTGATCGAGCTCGGCCTCGGCTTGGTCCACGTTGGTCCCGTCTTCGAACGTGACCATGACACCGACGGAGTCCTGCTCGGCGCTGGAGAACGCGCGCAACACGGGGCTCGTGCCGGACGCATCGGTGCGATCGAGCAGGTCCCAGTGGCGCAGTTTCGACGTGGACGCGAGCGCTTCAGTTTGGGGTTCGATGCTTGCCATGTCGCAGCCGACCGCGACAAGCAGACCACCGATGAGGAACAGACGTACTGCGTGTAGGGGGCGCATATCTGTGGTGTGGTAGTAGGGGGATTGCGGAGCAACTCACTCCACCTCTCTCGCAAGCGTCTGGCCTGTCTCTCGCGCTGAGGGGTAGCCGGTCGCACCAGGCCCCGTATCCGCCATTTACTCGCACCGTTTGGAACGTCTGCTCTGGAGGGTCTCGCTTTGAAACCCGCCAGTCTCGAAGTGATATCGCCCTGTAGAGCGCTGGTGTACGGTGTTTTGAAACGATGAGGGTAGAATTGTGCACGGCGGCCACATCGTTCTCGCATGCGTTGGCCGAGTCGAGCGCCCTCCCAAGTTCTCAAGAGCCCATCGGATGCGAAGACGACGATCCCTAGCCCTCGGTCGGGATCGGCATCGTCCTTGTCCTCCCGATCGTTGATCTAGGAGCCTTTCGCCTCGCGTCGTGCACTGCTGCCCCGTATTGCCTGTCCACCAACCCGCCCGCGCTGGTCGGGTTTGGGTGTGGTATTTCCTGTGGCGGGGCTTCGGGTGGGCTGGGGCTCTGCTCACGCTTGGAGCAGTCGCGCTCGCTCCGGATCTGGCAGGGCAGCCCATGCCGACCTCGGCCCAGCCACGCACCAACCTGCTCAGCCCTGACAAGCTCCCCTCACAGTACCGTGCCACGCCGTGGACAAGCGACGACGGGCTTCCGCAGAGCAATGTGGACGCGCTCGCCCAGTCTACGGACGGCTATGTGTGGGCCGCCACCCTGGCTGGAGTCGGCCGCTTTGACGGGGTCGCGTTCGAGACCATCTCCACGCGCACGCACCCCTCGCTCCGTTCGAATAACGCCAACGCTCTTACTGGAGATGCGGCGGGAGCCCTCTGGATCGGCACGAGCGATGGGCTCGCTCGGCTTCTACCCGACGGCGAGCTCGCTGTCTTCGACACCACCCACGGCCTTCCTTCCGCTTCGATCTTCGCTCTGGCGGCGACTGACGCGCAGCTCTGGGTAGGCACCGAGGCGGGCCTCTGCTGGAGCGCACTCTCCGCCGACGTGCCCGCCTTCACATGCCGCTCGGAGGGACTAGCGGACCCTTACGTTGGCGTCCTCCTGCCCGCGACCGATGCAGACGGTCGCGACGGCGTGTGGATCGGCACGGGCGCTGGCCTCGCCTGGTTCGATGGCCGCAGCGTGACGACCTATGACCACCTTGGCGATAACCTGGCTGCCCCGGTCCTCGCGCTCGCTCTCGATCCCCAAGCGCCGCAGCGCCTGTGGGTTGGCGGATTGGACGGCCTCGCCCGGCTCGACCTGAGCGGCACCCAGCCGCGCACCGCCACGCCGATCCCTCAACTGTCCGCCGCGCGCATCGCCGACCTGGTCTTTGACACGGCGGGCTCTCTGTGGATCGGCACCGATGGCGATGGGCTCTTCCGATGGAGGGACGACGACGGGCCTGAGCTAGACCGGCTGACGGAGACTGCAGGCGAGGCGGTGCGTGCTATCGGCTCGTTGCTGCTGGATCACGAAGGCGGGCTGTGGGTGAGCGTGCTCGGCACAGGCCTTGTCCACCTACGGGACGCCAAGATGACGCCGTTCGGAGAGCCAGAGGGGCTAGAGGCGGCCGTCGCCTACTCGATTGCCGAGGGGCGCCGCGGACGCGTCTGGGTAGGCACCGACGGGGGCGGCGTGAGCCGAATCGAGGACGGCCGGGTGGTGGAGACGCTCCGCGCCGACGGTCCGTCAGGCCTCGCGAGTGACTTTGTGAACGCGGTCGTCGAGACGCGCGACGGGACGCTGTGGGTGGGCACCAACGGCGACGGCCTTGCCCGCTGCGCTCGCCCTCCCAGCGCAGAGGCGGGCCGTTGGCGATGCGCGTCCTTCACCATGGACGACGGCTTGCCGGACCCGTGGGTGCTCGCTCTCTTTGAGGCAAGCGACGGGACGCTGTGGATCGGCACCGATGCCGGGATCGTGCGCGCCCGCGGCGAGCGCCTGCTCCCCGGCGTGCTCACCGAAGCCGACGGGCTCGGTCGCTCCTCGGTCAACACCTTCGAGGAAGACAACGCTGGCGTGCTCTGGGCGGGGACCTACGGCGGCGGCCTCAGCCGGATCGAGGTCCGGGACGGCCTACCGACGGTCGCAGAAACCATCACCACCGACGACGGGCTCAGCCACGACCTCGTGCTGGACCTCCTGGCAAGCCGCGATGGGTGCCTGTGGATCGGGACCTACGGCGGCGGCCTCTCACGCCGCTGCATCGGTGACGACGGCGTGCCCTCCTTCGCCACCTTCTCCACGCGGGAGGGCCTCCCCTCCGACGGCATCTTGAGCCTGCTTGACGACGACACGGGCGCGCTTTGGGTCAACACTGACCGGGGCCTTGCCCATCTGCTCCGCGCGGACCTTCTTCCAGACGGAGACGGGCGCGTCCGCCTTGACCCTGACATTCTTGGTGTGGCCGACGGTGCCCGCAACGCTGAGGGCACAGGTGGTGTCGGCCCCGCTGCACTGCAGGCGTCCGATGGACGGCTATGGTTTCCCACCATCGACGGCGTTGTCGTGCTCGATCCGTCGGCGCTACCGTCGAACCGAGTCGCGCCTCCTGTTGCGGTGCAGCGGGTGCTCGTGGGCGGAGCGCCTCAGCCGCTCGGGGCGGCACGCGCGGGCACCCTGTCGCTGCCCTCCGGTAGCCGCGAGTTCGAGTTCGACTTCGCCGCGCTGTCGTTCTTCGCGCCAGCCGATGTGCGCTATCGCTATCGCCTCGACGGCCGCGACGACACCTGGAGTGAGCCGGTAGCACGACGGCAGGCGTTCTACACCGACTTGCGGCCCAGCACCTACACGTTTCGCGTGCAGGCCATGAACAACGACGGCGTCTGGAACAACCTAGGCGCCTCCGTCTCGTTCACCCTGCAGCCCTATTTCTACCAGACCACCTGGTTCTTCGTGGTGTGTCTCCTGCTTGGCGTCGCCGTGCTCTACGGCGGCTTCGCCATCCGCGTGCGCCAACTGCGCCGTCGTGCGGAGCACCTCGAACACGTCGTCACAGAGCGGACCCGCGAACTTGCCGAGGAGAAAGAACGCGTCGAGTTGCAGAAGTCTGTGATCGAGGAGCAGGCGGGCGAGCTCCGCGAACTCAACGAGCAGCTAGAAGAGCGCGTTCGCGACCAGCTCGCAGAGATCGTGCGCGGCTCGCGGCTCCGGAAGTTCTTCTCCAAGAAGGTCGTGGACCGCATCCTCACGGCCGACGAAGACGTGAGCGTCGTCAACGAACGGAAGCGCGTCACGGTCCTGTTCTCCGACCTCAAGGGCTTCACCCGCTTCTCGGACACGACCGACCCAGGCGTGGTCACGGGGATGCTCAACGCCTACCTCACCGAGATGGTCGCCCTCATCGAAGACCACGGCGGCACGCTCGACAAGTTCATGGGCGATGGCATCATGGCCCTCTTCGGCGCAGCCGACCAGATGCCACCGGAGGAACAAGCGCGGCAGGCCGTGCAGTGCGCGGCCGCCATGCAGCACGTGTTTCGTCGCCTGCGCAGACAGTGGGCGGCGGCGAATCTTCCGGCAAGCCTTGACCTTCGTGTCGGCGTCAACCAGGCCGAGGTCATGGTGGGCAATTTCGGCTCGGAAGACCTAGTGGAGTACACCGCCATTGGCCAGGGGGTGAACTTGGCGGCCCGCCTCGAGGGTGCCTGCACGCCAGGCCAAGCGCTCGTCTCGTTCCCTGTCTACGCGCTTACGAAGGCGGCCTTCCCCTACGCAGGAGAAAAGGCCTACCAGCTGAAAGGCATCGAGCGTGCTGTACCGGCCTATACGCTGCAGACGCACAAGATGGACGAGACGACGAGCCCCCAGCCTTAGACGGTCGACATAGCGCACCCGAGGCTCCCCAAGCAGGCGTCTGAGCGCGTTTAGTAGATCCGCACGTAGGAGGTGGCTGGCGCGAGTTCAGCGAGGGTCGCGGCCTCCTCGTCGCCCGAGTCCAGGGCCTCGCGCAATGCACTGAGGTCGGCCTCTGGTGGGCGGACCTTGACGAAATGGTCGGGGAGGTCGTCCACGTCCACGCGTAGTTCCACCGCTCGGCGCGAAGCCTGCTGGACGCGGACCGTGCCCAGACGTGTCTGCTGCTGCGTCTCGCCCCGCCGCTGCATCGAGTCGAGAAGGCGGTCCTTCATCCGCTGCGCCGAGTTCTTGAGGGCGCGCTCGGCACTCTGCAGCCGCTTGCGCTCCGCTTCGATGGCCTCCGCGCTCACACTCAGTCGACGGATCACAGCCACACACGCTTCGATCTTGTCCTCGCGGGCATCGAGGAGCGCGTTGTGCCGAGCCTCGGTTTCGTCGTCGACCTCCCCCCCGGCTTCCACCAACTCGCGTTCGAGGTCAGCGAGGTCGGCGTCGAGGTCGTACAGGTTGAGCGGACGGACTGGGTCGGGCACGGGTCGAGAGGCGTAGCTAGTACGATGCGGGTGCACCTAACCTACGCGTTCCTCGTCCTCGCGAGACACGGTGGAGGGTGGGAGCAAGGTGAAGACGGTCGGCAGGCCGATAAGCTGGATGCGGCGTGCCTGACTGGTCACTTCGCGGACGACGGTGTGGAGGGTGTGGTGCAGGGTGTTCATGCAGAACTGGGTGGATGGCACAGGTGCATCGCCGTCGGGTCGCGGACCCGGGTGCGGGACGATGCGAGCGAGTCACCCGAACCGGCACCTCCTCCGTGTCGGATCCGCTGACGGCCCCGCGCAACCGCTTCCATTACGTCGAATTAATCTGTCAGCGCTTCCGGCGCTACTTTTCTCCTTCCTGCCTTCGCATTTCCTCTGGTTTCGACGCGGACTGCGTTCCTACATATGGCGCCCTTCATCGGCATCACCACCTCTCTCAACGACGGCGAGCAGCGCCTTGACTCGGCCTATGTGCGTGCCGTCGAGACGGCGGGCGGCGTCCCCGTCATCGTCCCCATGGCTGGCGATGTGCGGGCGATGGCCGACCGCTACGTGTCACTGCTCGATGGCCTCGTGGTGACGGGTGGTCCCGCCGTCGTGCACGGGCTCGTCACCGACCGTGCTTGCCCGACGCTTCCGACCGACATCGACCCGACGCACCCGATCCGGGAGGCTGCTGACCAGGCGCTTCTTCAGCGCTTTCTTGCCACCTCGAAGCCCGTGTTGGGTATTTGCTACGGGATGCAGCTGATGAACGCGCTTCTCGGCGGGACGATCTACGCCGATGTCCAGCGGCAACGCACAGGAACAGCCGCGCACAGCGTGAAACGTGGCGGGACCATGCACGCCGTGGAGCATGCGAGCGGTTCGACCATGGCGGACGTGCTCGGCGAGCAGGTGGAGGTCAACACCCGGCACCTACAAGCCGTGGCAACGTGCGGGGACGGATTGGTGGCGACAGGCTACGCACCAGACGGTGTCGTTGAGGCGTTGGAAGGAGACGACGGGCGACTGCTCGGTGTCCAGTACCATCCCGAGCGACTCGGCGCGGTCGGGGCCCCACTCTTCGCACACGTGGTCCGGCGCGCTGCTGGTGCTGTCTAGCCCACCGTGCAGCCTCGCAGAGCGCGGGAACGGACTGGATCGCTCTGCCGTCCACGAATCACCTCGGAGAGCATGCCGTTTCGGCTCCGTTTTTTAGGCTCGGTACTGAATTTGCACGTACGAACGCTGGAGGATTCGCGTAGATTTCTGCCAGCAGGATAGCCCTCCCGACCCGCTCGCCTGCCCTTTCCTTCTCCTTCCGCATGCACCACGACGCTCCCGCGCCTTCGGACGCCCCATCTCCTGACGCTTCCGTCCCATCGTCCGCCGCGTCCCCGGACCCCTCTGCATCGGCTCCCTCGATTAGCCTGCCTCTGGTGCTCATCGTGCTGGGGCTGTTGGTCGGCATCGGGGCCTTCGCGGCGCACTTCGGCCAGTTTGACCTGAGCGCGGCCCTCGCTGCGAACCTGGGCGAGGATGGCATCTTCGAGGACGACGACGACGAGCCGCTCCCGCTGATCGGTTTCGACCCGGACAGTCCGTTCATGTTCAGCGGCCTACCTCTGCATCCGGACCAGATGTACCCGGCGGTAGCAGCGAGTGTCTTCCTAGCCGACCCCAACGAAGCGTCCTTCGCCCAGCAACCGCGGTCGGTCCGCGAGTTTCGACAACTGCTCGACCTGTACGAAAAGCGCCAGGGCCAGGACGACAACTTTACGATCCGCGTCTTCGACGGACGCTCGAATGAGACGTTGGAGTTGCACGAACTGGTCGCCGAGCGGACCCGCTACGAAGACAGCGGCTGGGCGAACTGGGACCGTATCAACCAGGTGCGTCGCACCGAGACGCGCCGACTCGTTGACAAATATGTCCGCCGGGGCGTCCCGCGCGAGGAGGTCAAGATCCGGTGGGGCTACGCCAACCAGGTCGCCGAGGCGCGGGCGCGCGAGCTGAGCACAATCCAGTATGAGATCGCCCTTGCCGACCAACTTGGGCTGAGCCTGCTCGCGACGGAGATAGGCACGGTGGAGACATTCAACCAGGACATGCTCGTTTCCCCTGCCGGGGCACGCTCGCGGTATCAGATGATGCCGGATGTGCTGCGGCGCTTCGATGTCCGTCGCTATCAGCTACCCGCAGGTGAGGGCCGCGTCGATGTGCGCGAGGAGCATCACCCGCTACTCACGCTCGAACCAGCGTTCGTCTTCCTGCGCGGCTACGTCAACAGCGTCGGCCATGAAATCCCGGGCATCTCGGCCTACCACACTGGCCCGGGCAACATCTTTCGGCTCTACCAAGCCTACATGCAGTCGCAGGCGGGTCGGTCCCTCGACCACAAGTCGGTCGTCGATGCGTACATGTGGGGCGTGACTGACGGCTTCGAACGCGTGAAGCGACAGTCGAGCTTCGGCAACCACTCGCGGGCGTATGTCTTACAGGCGTACGGTTCACTCCGCGCCACCGAGGACGAACTGATCGACCCCACACACACGCTGGAAGCGGAGCGCGTACGCTTGATCGACGGCGAGCGCATCACCCTCGCGGACTTACTCGCCCGCCTCGCTGCGCACAGCGACCGCCTGGACTGGAGTACGGTCGCCGACCTGGGCTCGTCCTACGAACGCTTCCGCGCGCTCAACCCGCACATCGACCTTCCGGCTTCCGACGATGGCGCTGTTCCCCCACGGGGCAACCTGAGCTTGACCGCAGCCGTCGGTGAGGCTCCGGTGCAGTTCTTCCTCCCACTTGGCGCCTCCGACCTGCTGGCCCGGACCGGCCGCACCCTCCTCGACCCAGCCGCCACGTTTGTCTTCGACCGGAACGCCTTCCGTACGAGCGGTGCCGACCGCACGGCGGCCGACGACGCCTACGACCGACTCGTTGCCGACATCGCGGCGTTCGGCTTCACGGAGTCAAACCTTGCGCGGCTGCGTACGCTGCGGGGCCAGTTCTACGCTCTCGCGGAGGCCACCCCGACGGCGTATCGCCAGCGCCAGGCAGAGATTATCCGCATCCACAGCCAGGTTTGGGGCACCCGCGCTTGGCGTGACCTCGTCGGCTCGGTGAGCACGGTGATGGGCGCTGAAGCGGGCCTGCCGTTCGCAGACGACGTGGCAAGTAACTAGCACAGCACCGTCTCTACGCATGGCTGTCCTCCGCGCTCTGCTCGCCGAGTGGCGCTCGCTCGACACGGGCCGCGCCACACTGCGATCGTTCGGACGCGTGGTGGGCACGGTTGTCCTCGGCATCGCACTGGTCGTGGCGTGGCGCCGCGGCTGGGCATGGACCTCGGCCGTCATTACGCTCACGAGCCTCGGCGGCGCGCTCGTAGTCCTCGGCCAACTCACACCGATGCTGCTCCGGCCGGTCTACCAAGCGTGGATGCTGCTAGCCCTCGCGCTCGGCGCCGTCGTCTCACGGATCCTGCTGACGCTGGTTTTCTTCCTCGGCGTCTTACCGATTGGCTGGGGACGCCGGACGTTTTTGGACAGCCCCATCCTCACGCGGCCAGACCCCCAGGCGGAAAGCTACTGGCAAAAAAAGCCGCCCCCGACGCTGAGCGAACGGGAGCGGCTCGAAAAGCTGTACTGACGGCCAGTACGGCGGTCGTGCTCGGCGCTTACGCTTCGAGCTTCGGGATGACAATCTTCTGGCCGGGGTAGATCTTGTTCGGGTCCTTGATCACCTCCTTGTTGGCCTCGAAGATGGTCGGGTACTTCATTGCATCGCCATACTTCGCCTTGGCGATCTTCGAGAGTGAGTCCCCACTCTGGATGGTGTAGTACTCCACGACCGGCTCAGGCGGGGCTTCGGGCTCGCCGGTGTCCACCTTGAGATTGTCGTCATTGACCTTGTCGATGCCCTTGACGTTGCCGGCCATGAGGACCGCCTTGTTCTTGGTCGAATAGGAATCCGCGGTGCCGTGGAGCGACACGGTCCCGTCGTTGATCATGACGCCGGTGATCTCGACGCCAGGGAGGTCGTCGTTGAGCATCGTCTTTACGTCTTCCGGCTGCGGATTGTCCTTGCCGAAGAGCTTCTCGCCGGTGTCTTTGAGGAAGTCGAGCAGACCCATGGGGCTACCTACAGGATTGATGAGGGAGTGCGTTCGAGTGGGTGGCGCCTCTATCCGCGAGGCGAACGCAAGTATACGCAGCGGGGCCCACTATGGTAATCCGATAGCGTGAGCACGATCACCAACCCAAGCGATCAGCCAGTGCGCAAGGCTGCGCCCCGCGCATGTCGCCTGGAGCCACGTCGTCAGCAAGGCGAAGTTGGTCAGCTTAGTCAGTGATACGGCGGAGCGCAGGCTCGGGCTTGGGGTCGGCCGCTGCACGATTGAGGACGCATCCCTGTCTATTCCCGATCTTGGCTGTTTGATACACGATCGCTCGACACTGCCACCGTGCACTTCGCTCGATTTCGCTTGCCCTCGCCTCTGTGGGACGCCGCACGACAGATCCGTCATGCGGTGTTCGTCGTCGAGCAAGCATGCCCCCCTGAAGAAGAGTGGGACGCCTTCGACTCCGAGGCCACGCACCTGCTCGGCTTTCTTGACGACGAGCCAATGGCCACAGCACGGTGGCGGACGGTGGAGACGGCCGACGGTCCCACAGCGAAGTTGGAGCGGTTTGCTGTGCTCGGCTCGCACCGTGGACGCGGTTTGGGTCGCGGCCTCGTCGCCCAAACGCTCGCAGATGCTGAAGCCGCTGGGTGCCGCCGCTTTACGATGCACGCGCAGGCGCACCTCGCCGACTTCTACGCCTCGATGGGGTTCCAGCGTGTCGGCCCTGAGTTTGACGAGGTCGGCATCCCTCACGTCATGATGGTGCTGATTCGCTAGGGAGTGGTGACATTCATCAGGTCAGACGCGCACGCCGCAGCGATTTCGTTGCCGCAAGGCGGATGAGGAGTGCGATCCTGAAACGTGCGATCCTGTAGGATCGGGCGGCGGGTCGAACGCAGCGGGAGCGGAATCGAAGCCGTGAGCGGCCCTCGGCTTGAATGTCACTACGCACCAGCACATGCATACACGCAACACTCTGCATCGAACGGCTTCGCATGTCTTTAGCGAATCTTGCCGCGCAGTGCTGCGTGCAACTGTGCTGCAATCGCTGTTCCCGCTTACCCTGCCCACGCATGCCCGCGACTACCGACGCCCCCAGCACGATCCTGGACCAGTTGAAGGCGCTCATCCGCCTCCAATACATCGACAGCCGCATCGACCAAATCGAGAAGCTGCGCGGTGACCTCCCTGAGGAAATCCGCGACCTCGAAGACGAACGCGCCGGCCTTGCCACGCGCATCGACAAGGCCAAGCGCGAGATCATGGAGGGCGAGGCCCGCCAGAAAAAGCTTGCGCTCGATGTCGTTGAGAGCGAGGCCATGATCAAGAAGTACGAGGAGCAGCAGCTCCAAGTCCGCAACAACCGCGAGTACGACGCGCTCACGAAGGAGATTGAGGCTCAGCGCCAGAAGATCACCGCCGCACACCTGGAGACGGAAGAGCTCACCGCCACGATTGAGCGCGACAAGGAGGCCATCGTCGGTGCCGAAGAGCGCCTCGGAGAACTAGTGTCCATCCTTAAGGAGAAGCAGGCCGACCTCGAACAAGTCGTCGAGGACACCAAGAAGGAGCAGGAGGGCTTCCAGGCGAAGCGCAACGAGGCTGCCGAGGCTATCGAGGGGCGCTATTTCCAGGCCTACGAGCGCCTACGGAGCCGCCTGCGCGATGGCCGCGCCGTGGTACCGCTCGAGCGCGGGGCCGCCGGTGGCTTCCAGGTGCCGCCGCAGCGCCAGGTGGAGATCCGCCAGCGCAACCGCATCATCCCCTGCGAGCACACCGGCCGCATCATCGTCGACGATGCCCTCTTCCAGGAAACGGTCGCTGAACTGGACTTCTAGCCAGGGCCAACGGTGAAACGAACAGCGGGTAGGCTTCGTTGAGGAGCCTGCCCGCTCTCACTTCGAGAGCGTTTTCCACACGCGGGGCGGCGGGACCGTCGCCTCGGCGAGCCGACCCCTTCGGGGACCCGTGCGGCGCCGGGGAGGAAAGTCCGAACACCGCAGAGCGCCGTGCTTCCTAACAGGAAGGCGGGCCGCGCCTCCGGGCCTGGCTCGACAGCACGTGCAACAGAGAACAGACCAGCCGATGGCGTGCCCGGGATCGGCAACGATCCTACACGCACAGGTGATGGGTGAAACGGTGGGGTAAGCGCCCACCAGCGTCCCTGGCGACAGGGGCGGCTAGGCAAACCTCACGGGGTGCAAAGCCAAACAGCCACGCTTCGACCGCTGCTCGCGGGAGCGCCTCTGTGCGCAGCGTGGCGGGTAGGCTGCTACAGGCGTCCGGCGACGGGCGTCGCAGATAGATGACGGTCGCCGACGGCTCTCTACCAGGGCCGCCGGTACAGAATTCGGCTTACACGCCGCCCCGCGTGTGGAAAGCGGCAGGGCTCGGCCCGATATGCTGCTCCTCGAACAGGCGCGCGAGCACAACGCGCGCCACCGCATAGATCCCTGGCACCGTGCTCTCTCGCGGGCCGGCAACGTTGAGCACGGTAACCTGTCGCTCGGTCAACCAAGCACGCACAGGGGCAAGATTCAGTATCCGCGGGTTGGAGGCGGCGTTGATAGCCAAGTGGAACACCGGCACATTGAGCCTCTGTGCAACGCGGGCGGTGTACGCTGTCCCTCCGACGAGAGGCAAGGGCGCCACGATGAGCGTTGCCTCGGCATCGCGCACGTTGAGGCGGGTGCGGACGCGGTAGGCTTTGGAGGGTGTCTCACGAAGCGGGTACTGCGCTGGGATGGCTCCGTCTTCGGCGCGGCGCCCGACCGGACACCACCCACCCACGCGGAGCCCGGCTGCCATCGCGGCATCCAAGGCCGCACGGTCTACGCCGGATTGTCCGCCCGACATGACATGATGAATCACAGGCTTGATTATAGTTAGGTTTGGACTGACAGGTTGGCACGCGAACTATGCTGGCATGGGCTTAGCTAGGAGAAACCGCACAATCAAACCACATGGATGGATTTGTGCTTCAACACGCCTCATTCCACCCACGTGCCCACTTACACCACTAGCCACGACCAAGCTAAGCCATGAGTACGCTTCTACGCTACGCCCAGCCCCGCGAGTTCGACAGCTTTCGTCGCGAGATGAGCCGTCTGCTCGACGACTTCTACCCCAACCGCCGCGCCGACACCTCCGAGGCGGACTCGGCTGTGTGGAGCCCACGCGCAGACCTCGCCGAGAACGACAACGCGTTCGTCCTCTCGCTGGACCTCCCCGGCATCGACAAAGACACGCTGACAATTACCCTCGACGAGGGGCAGCTGAAGATCAGCGGCGAGCGCCAGTTTGAGAACGAGGAAGCAGGTCAGTTCCACCGCATCGAGCGGACCTACGGGAAGTTCTTCCGCGCCTTTCGCGTCGGCAACGCCGTCACTCCCGAAGGTATCGACGCCTCATTCGTGAACGGTGTGCTGACCGTCACCCTACCCAAGGCAGAGGAGCGCAAGCCGCGCCGCATCGAGGTGAAGTAGGCACCGAGCCGAATACGCCGCCGCCGTCTATCTGCGCGGTCTGTCGAATTCGCTGCGAACGCCCCGACCGGAGCAATCCGGCGGGGCGTTCGTGCGTTTTTTGTGGCGTTGCGGTTTTTCCATTTCCTAGCGCCTCCATGCGACTGCTCGTCGGCATTTTTCTCTTCACCATGGCGCCTGCCTTTGGGCAGACTTCCTCGCAGATCCCAGACGCACAGGCTGTCTTGGATCGGATCGACCGGACGTATCAGACGCTCACGGCGGTACGCGCCTCGTTCTCCCAGGAAATCGGAGGCCAGACGCTAGAGGGGACCCTTACGGTGCAAGGGGATCAGTTCCGTGTGGAACTGCCTGGCCAAACCATCGTCAGCGACGGCGAGACCGCGTGGTCCTTCTCCGAGGCCGACAACACGGTGCTGATCAGCCGTGTGGCCGACGACCCGGCCTTCTTCTCCCCTGGCGAACTCTTCCTTCGCTACCCCGAGCGCTTCGATATCGAAGTTACCGAGCGCACGACCTGGAACCAGGTGCTCATGGACGTGCTCGCGCTCTCGCCGAAGAATCCGGTGGACGAGGTCGAAGCTGCGACGCTCTACGTCCGGGCGTCAGATGGCGTCCCCGTCCGCGTTGAGGTCCAGAGCCTCGGCCAGTCCGTGACGATCACCCTTGCCGATATCCGACTCAACCCGCGCCTCGACGACACCCAGTTTAGGTTCCGGGTGCCGCGAGGAGTCGATGTCATCGATTTGCGCTCCTAGCCCGACTTGCACTCTTAGCCCGACTTGCACTCGCAGCGTAGCCTCTCCCCTTTGACACCTGCACCCGGCCCATGTCACCCCGCCTAAAGACCGTCCTCACGTTCGGCGGCAGCCTGGTGTTGGGAGGCGGCCTGCTTTTCGTAGCGTTGCGCGGCGTCGACTTCAGCGCCGTCGGCGAAGCGCTGAGGACGGCCGACTACGCGTGGCTCGTCCCCCTGCTGGCGGTGTCGTTGCTCTCGCACTACGCCCGTGCCTGGCGCTGGCGCCTGCTCCTCGACGTGCTCCCCGAAGAACCCGACACGTCTTCACGCAGCACTCCGACCGATATAGCCAAGCCCCGAGCCTCGACGCTTCAGGCGTTCTACGCCACAATGATCGGCTACATGGTAAATCAGGCTGCCCCCCGTCTCGGCGAACCGGCGCGTGCGGCGAACCTGGCCGCAGTGACCCGCCATCGATTTGCGTCGGTCTTCGGCACGGTCGTCGTGGAGCGCCTGGTGGACGTGGTGGTGTTGCTGGCAGCGCTCGCCAGCGTGCTGGTTCTGTTCTGGAGCCGACTTGGCGCCCTGCTGGGCGAGTTTGCAGGGGGGGCACGGGCCGTCGTTGAGGGGCTGCGTGCCCAGAGCGGCATGCTTCTGGTGATCGGCGGGCTTGGTCTAGCGGCGGCACTGGGCGCCGTTTGGTGGTGGCGCGCGAGGCGACACGCAGGGACGGGCGGCAAGATCCAGGCAATGCTGCTCGGCTTCGGCGAAGGGCTACGCAGCCTCGTGCGTGTCCGCAACAAAATCGGCCTCGTCTGGTCCACCGCCGCGATCTGGATCTGCTACGCTGTGATGACCTACATCCCGCTGCAGATGATCGGGATCGCCTCCACCTATGGGCTGACCCTGTTGGACGCCTGGGCGATGGTGGCGCTCGGTGCTGTTGGGATGGCTCTGCCGTCGCCGGGCGGGACCGGGTCGTACCATTACGCCATCATCGTCACCATGACGCTCCTGTTGGGCGTCCCAGAGACGCCCGCGGCGACCTACGCCCTCCTCACGCACGCAGTGCAGCTTGTCTTCCTTGTGGTAGTCGGCGCCCTATGTCTGTTCGCTCAGGGCGCCTCTATCGCCCCCCCCAGCGAGACGGACCCGGACGCGACCCCAGCAGACGAGCCTCCACAGCATGTCCCGGCTGACGCGGAATGAGGCGGTGGCGGATCAAGCCCCTGGCCTACGCTCTTGGCGCCGTCGTATGCCTGTACACCGGCTGCATCGACGAACTCCCACCGGACGTCGACGAGTGGCCTGTGACGATCACGTCTGTAGCGGAAGTGCCAGAGTTTGCTGAGCGCTCCACGCTCGTCTCCCTGACTGGACGCGTCGAAGCACAGGGGGATTTACACGTGCTGCTCTCCGACGGAACTGGCCAGGTGTGGGTCGAAGTCACGGCTGCGATGCCTGATGTCGGAGTTGGTCCCGTCGGCGTTCGCGCCGTCGTGCAACGCCGTCGAGACAGCGTGCGCGTCCGCGCGCTAGAGTGGGCCCACGACGCCAGCGAAGCAGACGCGGCACCATCACGGGGCCACACTGGGACTAGGTAGAACGCTGGCCTGGGGGCCGAACGCGGCTCCGTTCGGACGCAGGCGAAGCCCGTTCAGCCAGGGTTTTCACCGTTCACCAAGCAATGACAGGAGCGGCGGAGCGACTCTGCCTATCGTCTGTTGCGGCTCGTTCCCTGCAAGTCGCCCATCGTTGACCAGTCCTCTGGTGCCCTCCTGCCACCATTCTCACCATCCGTCATGATGCCCCACAACGCTTCCCGGAACCCTCTCGAAGGCCTGATCAGCGCCGAAGTCTTTGCGCTGTTGAGCGAGCACCAGCTGCTGAGTGAGAAGGGCGTCCGGGACTTCCAGATCCGCCGCCGCTTTCGCGCCATGCGTGCCGAGGATGTGCCCGCCTACGAGGCTATCGAAGAGCTCCGCGAGGAGTACCCGTACCTCCAGTTTGACACGATCCGCAAGATCGTCTACGGGCTGCGCAAGCGCTAGGAACGCGAAGGCTAGACGCGCACCCGGGCTGCTGCAAACAGGGCGATGCCTGCTGCGACAGAGGCGTTGAGTGACTCCATCGGCCCGGGCATCGGGATCGAAATGAGCGTATCGCACACGCTACGAACGCGGTCCCGCAGGCCGCGCCCTTCGTTGCCAACCACGAGGCACAGCGGCCTGTCCCAGTCGTACGCCCACACCGTAGCCGCTTGCTCACCCGGTTGCGGATCGCCTGCCAGCCCAGCGACCCAGTAGCTCCGCTCCTTAAGTCCGAGGAGCGACTCAGCTAGGTTGGGTACGCGTGCGATCGGCAAGCGCAACGCCCCCCCCGCGCTTGCCTTCACGGTCACGGCCGAGAGCGGAGCCATACGCCGCTCCGGAACGAGGACCCCGGCTGCACCTGCCGCCAGAGCGCTGCGGAGGATCGCACCGTAATTGTGCGGGTCCTCGACCTCGTCTAGCGCAACGAGCATCGGCTTCGTCGCCTTCACGGCATCCCGATCAGGAGCAATGCTGTGCAGCATCTCGGCGACATCGGCATAGGACACCGGCGCGGCCACTGCCACAACGCCCTGATGGACGGCATGCGGGGCGAGGCGGTCCAGCTTCTGAATCGGGACCGTTTGCACAGGAACACGGACGGCTTTCGCCGCGGCGCGCACATCACCGACCTGGGCACCTTTTTGGACGTACACCTTCTCGATCCGCCCGTCGTCTAGGGCGAGGGCTTCCCGAACGGGGTTGCGACCGGCGATGACTTGGGACTTCACAGCGTGCGTGGCAGACGGAGGGGTTGGAGGTCGCTGTCAAGGTATCGTATCCCCATCAACTCGTTGCGGTCGCGCTGCTGGCGCGAGACCGGTGACAAGCCGTGCGATCGAGCCGTCTTCTTTCAGCTGCCACGGTCCGCCTTCTCGATGCCGATGCAACACG